>NZ_JBEOWM010000025.1:0-100087 GCF_040296045.1 Streptomyces sp. NPDC002490
CCCACACCGCCCGCACCAACCACACGGGGGCGAACCCGGTCCTGTACATACCGGCCGGCCGCGGGGGGGGGGGGGGAGGACCCGTGAGCGCCCCCTGGCGGGGTCCCGCGGGGGCGCCCCCCCTGCGCCCCGGCGGGACCGGACGCGGTCGGCCCCCTCCGGGAAGCGCCGGGCCGCCGCCCTGCTTAGCGTGGCGGCGTGGACGAGGGACGCACCGGGGGTCGGACGGCCGGGCACGGCCCGGCGCGGCCGGTGTGGCACGGGTGGCTCCTCGCGTGCGGCACGGTGGGCGCGGCGCTGGGCACCATGGGCGTCCTCGCCACGGCGGGACTGTGGGCCGCTGGGGCGCACCGCCTGCCGGACGGGGCCTTCCCCCGGGTGGTGGTCGCGGTCGTGTCGCTCGCCGTGGGTGGGGACCTCGAACTGACCGGCGGGGCGGGCGCGTTCCTGGGGGGACGGGGAGAGTTGCGGGTGCTTCCGCTGTCGGTGGGGCTGGCCGGGGCCCTGGTCGTGGGGGCGGGGTTCCTGGCGCCGTGGCACCGCCGGACGGTGGTGGACGGGCGGGAGTGGGCCGGCCGGGCCGGTCGGATCGCGCTGCTGTGGACGGCCGCGCTGGTGGGGTTGGCGCTCGGGGCGCGCCAGGAGTTCGGGGTTCCGCTCGGCGACGGCCTCCTGTCCGAGCTGGGCGAGTTGTTCGGGCTGCGGCCCACGGTCGGGTTCGAGGCCGATGTCGGCGGCAGCGTGCTACGGGGTCTGGGGTGGCTCGCCGGGGTGTTCCTCGTCGCGCTCCTGGTCTCGCCCCGGGTGCCCGTTCCGGGGCGGGTGTCGCGGTTCCGTTCGGCGGTGCGGCCCGCCGCACGTGCCGCGCTGGACCTGCTGCTCGGCTACGTGGCGGTGGGGCTGGTGATCGGGGTGGTGGTCGCGGGGGTGCGCGGGCACCCGGCCGACACGTTCGCCGTCGTGCTGCTCGGGCTGCCCGATCTGGTCTGGCTGGCGTTCGTGCTGGGGCTCGGGGTGGTGTGGGACGGCCGGGTCGACGGCCCGTTCGGGTTGCCGGTGCCCACGGCACTGGACCGGGTGCTGCGGGGTGGCGGGGAGCGCGAGCTGAGCGTGCGGACGCTGGCCGAGCAGGACGCGGGGTTCTGGTGGTTGGTGCCGATCGCGGCGCTGGCGCTCTGCTCGGCGGCCGCCCTCGCGGCACTGCGGTCACCGCCCGGCACACCGCTGTGGCGGCTCGCCGTGCGCTGGGGGCTCGCCCTGGTGGTGACCGTGGCGGTGGTGTGCCTGCTCGTCCGGGTGGACGTCTCCTTCGGTCTGTCGTTGCTGGGCATCGGCGATCCGGACGGCGGGTCCTCCGGGCAGGTGCTGCTGCGTCCGCGGTGGGGTGGTGCGCTGGTGGTGGCGGTGGCGTGGGGTGCGGTCACGGGGTTCCTGGGCGGCGGGGCCGCCCGGTGGTGGCGCCGCCGCGGGGGCGGGCCCGCGGGCTGAGCCCCTCCGTCTCCGGCGGTGCGCTCCCGCACCGCCGGAAACCGCGCTCAGGAGGAGCGGCCGATCCGCCCCCCGGTCGGCACGGCGCCCGGCAACCAGGTGACCACGAGGGCGAATCCGGCCAGCGTCAGGTTCCGGGTCGCGGCGGCCAGGCCGTTCCACTGGGACGACTGCCACATGGCGAACCACTCCCCGCCGATCGCGATGAACCCGAGGCCGAACAGCAGCACCACCATCACCAGCCCCAGCGATCCGGTCCGACGGGCCCGGGCCGCACCGGCCGGGTCACCGCCGCGCCGGGTCAGCGCACGGGCCCACTGCCAGCCGGAGGCCAACAGGACGAGGGCGGCCAGCGTCTCCCAGGCGATGATCAGGACGTAGGCGGCGTCGGCGAGGGCCTTCGACTCGATGGCGCGCCACATCAGGTCCTCGTCCTTGAAGGTGGTGTCCATCGCGAGGACGTGCCGGACGAACTGCTGGTTGGTGCCGAAGTCGGTGATGTTGCCGAACGCGACCAGGGCCATGTACACGGCGACGGTCACGGTGAGTGCGGCAGCCGCCACCGGCAGCCCGCCCGGCGCTCGGCCGGCTCCCGCTCCCCCCTCGTCGGCGGTGTGCCGCTCGGCCAGGCCCTTGTTGTCGGCCATGGGTGCTCCTCCCCCTCGGTGCCGCCCGGGGCGGGCGGTCTCTCCCTGTGACCATGGCCCGCGTCGGACGCCGTCAACCCCCCGCCGGGAAGGGGAGCCGGGCGCCCGGGGGGGCGGGCGGCGCGGTGCGCGGATGCGGGACGGGCCCGGTCGGGTGAAGCTGAAGACGGAACAACCCCTCTAGGAGGTGGGCCATGTCCATGATGGACAAGCTCAAGAACATGCTGAAGGGCCACGGGGACCAGGTCTCCAAGGGCGTCGACAAGGGAGGCGACTACGTCGACGGCAGGACCCAGAACAAGTACCAGGGCCAGGTGGACAAGGGCCAGGAGGCGTTGAAGGACCGCCTCGGCGGCCAGGACCAGCAGCCGCCGCAGAGCTGATCCCGCTCACCGGGAAGGGACCCGTCCCAGGGACAGTGCCGGGCCGCTCGCCGTGCGTCGCATCCGGAGGGTGTCGACGGACTCGGCCAGCAGCTCGTACTCCGTGGTGTCGTCCTGTGCCGCGAACCGCAACAGCCGCCCCTGGGAGAGCTCTTCGGCGGCCCGGGCCTGTGCCTGCGGTTCGCGGCACCAGGTCCGCAGCGCCGAGGGGACGTCGGGGACGGCGTCCGTGACCTCGATGAGGGCGCCGGTCGGAATGGCCGACCCGCCGGGTTCCGGATCCAGGCGATCGGCGATCCACAGGGCGCGGTCGCGCAGCCACCAGAGGGCGAGCGGAAGCGTGGGGGCGCGGTAGGTGCCCAGCGGCACGCCGATCCACTGCCCGCCGCAGACCCCGTAGGCGGTGACGTGGCACAGGAACTCGTCGTGCACGGATCACCTCCGGGGCGGTGCGTCACGGGCTGCTGCGGTGCGGCGGCTCCGGTGCGAGCAGTGGGGCATCCCCCTTCTCTAGTTCACTTCCTGACGGAATGTCACCAATCCGATCCGGCCAGTGGCAACTCTTCCCGCCCCCCGGCGGCACCCGGGAGCGCGCTGAGCCGCTCCGATGGGCCGACACCCCTGAGCCCCCATGGCATGAACCTGACTCAAAACGTCCGCACTCGCCCGTTCCCCACGCGTCCGCCCCGCCACTCGCCTCTCACCCGCCCCGGCGCACCCCGCGGCGGACCGGACCGTTCCCCCGGACCGCACCGGCGGCGTACCGTCGGACCCGGCACCGCACCCACGCGGCGCACGAGCGGGCACGACGGACACACGGACGAGGGACGGGACGCATGGCGACGGAGGACGGCGGCTGGCAACTCGGGGGGACCGAACGACAACTCGACGCCGAAGTCGTCCAGGTCGCCCCGGACCGGGAGTTCGCCTCCCCCGCCCCCGAGAGCGGCGACCTGCTGCTCTACGTTACCCGCGGGAACGGCCACCTGGAGTCGGGCAGCCGCTTGGAGGCCGTCGACACGGGGTGCGTCAGCTGGGTGCCGCCGGGGAGCCGGTACGTGCTCACGGCCGGGCCCGAGGGACTGGCGTTCCTGGCCGTGGGGGCCCGGGCCGCCGCACCCCCGTCCCCCGCCCCCGAGGAAGCGCACCCGTACGGCGGAGAGCCGGCCTGCCTGCTGCACCGGGTGTGCACGGAGTGCGGGCGGCTGGCCACCGGTCTCGGCGACCGGTACTGCGCCCGGTGCGGCACCCCGCTCCCGTCCTGAGGCGCCCCGGGCCCGCGGAGCCTTCGCGCGCCCCGCTCCAGGAACGGACATATGGTGCAACTGCGAGCGTGGTCGCCGATGGCCACGGACCGAGGAGGCACCGCATGTCCGAGCTCATCGTCATCGGGTACGAGGACCCGGGCGTCGCCCATCAGGCGTACGAACGCGTCCAGACCCTCCAGAAGGACTTCGTCGTCGACCTCTCCGGGCTCGCCGTCGTCACCGTCGACCAGGAGGGCAAGAACCACGTCGAGACCCCGAGCAAGATCGTCGGCGTCTCGGCGGCCTCCGGGGCGCTGTGGGGGATGATCTTCGGCCTGCTCTTCCTCGTCCCGGCCTTCGGGCTACTGGCCGGCGCGGCCTTCGGCGGGCTCTTCGGCAAGTTGAGCAAGTCGGGCGTCAACGAGGAGTTCCGGGGGCAGGTGCAGTCCCTGCTCCAGCCGGGCTCGGCAGCCGTGGTGATCATGGCTGCGAAGATCACCGAGGACAAGTTCGCCGACGCCATGCAGCCGTTCGGCGGCACCCTCCTCAAGACCTCGCTGACCGCGGAGGACGAGAAGGAACTGGCCGAACACCTGGGCGCCGGGCAGTGATCGACCACCGCGCCGGCGCCCCGCGGCCCGGCGCACCGGACACCCGCGTCGTCACTCTCCGGCGTGGGCCCGCCGCAACTCCGCGAGGTCGAACTTCGTCATGGCGAGCATCGCCCGGGTGGCCCGGGTCGCCTTCTGCGGATCCGGATCCGCGAGCAGGGCCGGCAGTTCGGTGGGAACCACCTGCCACGACACCCCGAACTTGTCCTTGAGCCATCCGCACTGGCCGCCTTGGCCCCCGTCCGCGGTCAACCGGTCCCAGTAGTAGTCGATCTCGTCCTGGTCGGTGCAGTGGATCTGGAACGAGATCGCCTCGTTGAAGGTGAACAGGGGTCCCCCGTTCAGTGCGAGGAAGCGCTGCCCGTTCAGGGTGAAGTCGACCGTGATGGCCGTGCCGGCCGGTCCCGGGCCCGCCTCCGTGTAGCGGGTGACCGAGCCCAGGTGCGAGTCCTTCGTGAACACGGACAGGTAGTGGGCGGCGGCCTCCTCCGCCTTCCCGTCGAACCACAGGCAGGTGGTGAATGCTTCGCTGGTCATGGGTGGTGCCTCCCGCTCACGCGATGGATACGAGGATGGGGTCTCGTCCGTACGACCGATGCTCCGCCGAAAACTCATCGCCCGCGCGCGGAACGCGGCACGCGCCGCGGGCGGTGACCCGGTGAGCGAGGCACGGGTCCCGGTGCCGAAGACACCGCGGGCGGGGGACGGTCGGCTGGCCAGGACCGTCCGGCGGTGGCGGGACCCGGTGGTGGTCCAGATCCTGCGGTCCACCGTCGCGGCCACGATCGCGTACGTCGTCGCCCTGCAACTGAGTGATGTCACGGCACCGCTGACCGCGCCGCTCACCGCGCTGCTGGTGGTCCAGGTGACCCTGTACGCCACCCTCACCACCGGTATCCGCCGGGTCAACTCGGTGGTGATCGGCGTGCTGATCGCCGTGGGGTTCAGCTCGTTGGTGGGGTTGAGCTGGTGGAGCCTCGGGTTGATCATCCTGGCCTCGCTGACCGTCGGCCAGTTCGTGCGGGTGGGCGAGTTCGTGCCCGAGGTGGCGATCAGCGCCATGCTCGTCCTCGGGGTGACCGAGGTCGGGGCCTCCGCCTGGGACCGGGTGCTGGAGACGCTGATCGGCGCCGTGGTGGGCCTCACCTTCAACTTCGTCCTGGCGCCCCCGGTGTGGGTCGACACCGCCGGGGAGTCCATCGAGGACCTCGCCCGCCGACTGCGTCGGCTGCTGCTGCGGGACGCCGAGCAACTGGTCACCCCCACCCCGCCCCGGCTGGCGGAGCAGCGCCTGCACGAAGCCCGCCAACTGGACGACGACGTCGCCGACGTCGACGCCGTGCTCCGACAGGCGGAGGACAGCCTGCGGCTCAACCCCCGCGTGCGTGAGGGCCTGTTGAACCGGGTGGTGCTGCGGACCGGGCTGGACACCCTGGAGATCTGCACCGTCGTGGTGCGGGTCCTGTCCCGCACCCTCGCCGACCTCAGCCGGGTGCGGGCCGGCGCCCCGCTGCTCCCCCCGGAGCCCGGGCGCGCCCTGCGGGAGACCCTCGGCCACGTCGCCGACGCCCTCGTGAGCTTCGCCGTACTGGTGACCGCCCAGGCCAGCAGCAGCGCCACCACGGCCGAGGAACGGCTCAACGAGCAGTTGGCGGCGGCGGCACGGACCCGCGACCGGGCCGCCGGGCTGCTCCTGGACGACGTGCGGGACGATCCGCGGGGCTGGCAGCTCCAGGGCGCCCTCCTCACCGAGGTGGACCGCATGTTGGCCGAACTCGACCTGGAGCACCGCACCCGCCGCCTCATGGAGGAGTTGGACCGCAGTACCCGCGAACGCCACGAGCGCTTCCCCCGGTGGGCCCGGTTGCGGAGCCTCCTCCCGGGCGGGGAGCGGCCGCACGCCTGATCCGGCGGCGCGGCCGGTCCGAACTCCTGTGCCCCCGTACCGCCCCCTGCCCGCATGATCGCCCACGGGCTACCCTGCGGTCGCCGTCACCCGTCGATCACGAGCCGCCGCGGGCGGACCGGGTACCGCGCCACCACGGCAGGAGGAGCACGCATGCAGCCAGCGGCGGACCACGCGCCCCCCTTTCCCGGCGAGCCGGACGGACCCCGCCTGGTCGACGTGCGGTCCGGGCGGTCCTATCCGCTCGACGCACTGCGCTGGCGCGGGGACGACGGCGCCCCGCTGACCGTGGCGGGGCTGCCGGCGCTCGCCCGCGCCGACATCGACCGGAGCGCCCGCTCGCTGTGGCGCTACCGTGCGGTGCTCCCGCCGGGCATCGACCGACCGGTCAGCCTGGGCGAGGGCGCGACGCCGCTGGTGACGGCCGAGTGGGCCGGGTCTCCGGTCCGGTTCAAGCTGGAGTGGTTCAACCCGACCGGCAGCTTCAAGGACCGCGGCAGCAGCGTGCTGGTCTCGGCGCTCGCCGCCCGCGGAGTGCACGAGGTCGTCGAGGACAGTTCGGGCAACGGGGGCTCCTCGGTCGCGGCGTACTGCGCGGCCGCCGGGATCGACGCCACCGTCCTGGTGCCCGAGGGCACTTCGGCCGCCAAGGTCCTGCAGACCCGGGCCTACGGCGCCCGGATCACCACGGTGGCGGGCGACCGGGACGCCACCGCGGCCGAAGCGCTGCGCCGCGCGGAGCGGGTCCCCTACGCCGGGCACAACTGGCATCCGTACTTCCTCCAGGGCACCAAGACGCTGGCCTACGAACTCTGGGAGGACCTCGACTACCGGGCGCCCGACGCGGTGGTCACCGTGGCGGGGGCGGGCAGCATCGTCCTCGGCTGCGACCTGGGGTTCACGGAGCTGCTCGGCGCGGGCCTGATCGACCGGCGGCCCCGGCTGCTGGTGGCCCAACCGGCGGCCTGCGCCCCGATCGACGCGGCCTTCCACTCGATGCCGGCGCCGGAGTTCGGACCCACCCTCGCCGAAGGGGCGGCCATCCGCGAACCGGTGCGGCTGGTGGAGGTGGTCTCCGCCGTGCGCCGCTCGGGCGGGGACCTCGTCGCGGTCCCGGAGCCGGACATCGCGCGGGCGGTGCGGGACCTCGCGGCCCGCGGGTTGTACGCGGAGCCCACCAGCGCGGTGGCGGCCGCGGCGGTCGAGACCTTCCGGGCCCGGGGCGCGGTGCGGGACGGGGAGACCGTCGTCGTGGTCCTGACCGGCTCCGGGCTGAAGGCGTCGGGCGCCGTGGCCGGCCTGGTCCCCGACGCCGCCCCGGCCGCCGGCTGACGCGACGTCGGCCGCGGGTGTTAGAGTCCGGTCCCGCCGTCTCGGGAGGAGCCGCCATGGCCAAGGTCACCGTCAGTCTGGACGCCGAACTCGTGGTTGAGGCCATGGTTCTGGCAGGCGTCGGTTCGCCCCAGGACGCCGTCGAGTTGGTGGTGCGCGACTACATCGCGCGCGGCCACCGCACCGAGGAGCGCACGGAACTCAAAGGCGACGGCCCGCGGACCGCGCCCGTCATCCCGATCGACCCCCCGCAGGGCTGAGGACCGCACGGCCGGACGCCTGCCCGGTACGGCCCGGAAGGACTCCCCCGTGACCACCCGTCTCCCGACCCCTGGCCGCCACGGACGGCGCCGGGGACGGGGCCCGGCCGCTGCCGCGCCCGGTCGACGCGTGCTCCCGGCAACCGCCCTGGTGGTCGCGGTGGCGGCGGTCGCGGCCCTCACCACCGCCTGGTGGTCGGGCCGGGACGCCGCGGGCTCCGCCCCGCCCCGCCAACGGGACGCCGGAGCGCTGCGGGGCGCCCTGCTCAACGTCGGAACGGGGCTCTGTCTGGACGTGCTCGGCCGGCGCCCGGTCGCGGGTGCCCGGGCGGCCCTGCTGCCCTGTGCGGACGGACGGACCATGCAGTGGTCGTACGAGGGCGACGGACTGCTGCGCAGCGGCGCCGACGCCCGGCTGTGCCTCGACTCGCACGCCGCCGAGGGGCTCGCGGCCCTCGACTCCTGCACCGGGCGCGATGCCGACCACGGCACGGACGTCCGCTACGACCTGACCATCCAGGGGCAGTTGGTGCCGCGTTGGAAGGACGACCTGGCCCTCGCTCCGATCGCCGCCGAGGCCGGGGCCGCCGTGGCGGTGAAGGTGCGCGACCGCTCCGCCCGCCAGCGTTGGGCGTTCGAGCCCGGTCCGTGACCGCGCCGCCGGCGCACCGGACGGGATGCGGGCGCGGTCGGGAATGCCGGTCGGGCGCGGCCGGTTGACGGTCCGTAAGGAACGGGGACGGGGGACGGACACCTCTCCGAGACCGACGAAGGGACCAGGGACCATGCCGTTGACGGGCGAGTACGCACCCAGTACGACCGGTTGGGTGCGCGATCAGGTGGAGTTGTACGAGAGTTCGGGAGGCACCCGGGGAACCACCATCCACGGCATGCCCGTAGTCGTCCTCACCACCCGGGGCGGACGGAGCGGCAAGCTCCGCAAGTCGCCGGTGATGCGGGTGGAACACCAAGGACGGTACGCGGCGGTCGGTTCCTTCGGCGGCGGGCCCAAGAACCCCGTCTGGTACCACAACCTGATCTCCGATCCCCGGTTGGAACTCCAGGACGGCACCGTACGACGGGACATGATCGCCCGTGAGGTCACCGGCGAGGAGAAGGCCCTGTGGTGGGAGCGGGCTGTGGCGGTGTTCCCCCAGTACGCCGTGTACCAAGGGCAGACGGAGCGGAGGATCCCCGTCTTCGTCCTCGAACCCTCCGCGCGACCGCACTGACGGCCAGCGTACGGCCGCGCGCATATCCGGATGCGCCGCGGTCAGCGGCGGGCATAGGGTCGCCGGATGCGCGACCTGCCCGCCGGAGTGGACGAGACCGCACTGCGCCGGGGCCTGCGGGCCTGGGGAGTGGCGGCCGTCCGCCTCGACTACGCGCCCCTCGGGTTCGGCGACTACCACTGGAGGGTGACGGACA
Organism: Streptomyces sp. NPDC002490; assembly: GCF_040296045.1. NCBI lineage: Bacteria > Bacillati > Actinomycetota > Actinomycetes > Kitasatosporales > Streptomycetaceae > Streptomyces > Streptomyces sp. NPDC002490. The sequence goes on from NZ_JBEOWM010000025.1 coordinate 9,303, forward strand.
CCGGGGGGCGGCACTGGTTCCTGACCGTGTCCGACCTGGCGCGCAAGCCGCACTGCGGTGACGGGCCTCGGGCCGCGTACGAGGGCCTGCGCGGGGCACTGGACACAGCGGGAGCCCTCCGGGCCGCGGGGCTCGACTTCGTGGTGGCCCCGCTGCCCGGCCGTGACGGCAGCACGGTCCAGCGGATGGACGGGCGGTACGGCCTCTCCCTGCAACCCTGGGTGGACGGGAGCGCCGGGGAGTTCGGACAACGGCTCGGCGCGGCGGAACGGGCCCGGGTGATGCGGACGTTGGCGGCCCTGCACCGGGCCGTCGCGCCGGCCACGGCCCGGACCCTGGCTCCCGGGTTGCCGTCCCGGTCCGGGTGGGAGTCCGTCCCGCCGGGGACGGACTCCGACCCGGAGGTCGGCCCCCGCACCGCCGCCGCCCGTGCGCTGCTGCGCCGGCACGGCACGGCCCTGCGGCGGCGGCTCGCGGAGTTCGACCGGCTCGTCGGGGAGGTGTCGGCCCGGGCGGACGCGCCGGTGGTGACCCATGGCGAACCGCACCCGGGGAACCTCTTGTGGGGCCCCGACGGCGAAGTGCGGCTGATCGACTGGGACACCTGCGGGCGCTCCTTCCCGGAACGCGACCTCTGGCACGTGGCCGCCCGGGAGGAGGGCGGGTTCGACCACGAGGCGCTGTCCGTGTGGGCCGTGGAGAGCGGTCGCACCCCCGATCCGTCGGCCCTGGAGTTGTACCGGCTGCGCTGGGACCTGGACGACGTGTCGGCCTTCTGGGAACTGTTCCGCGCCCCGCACGGGCACTGCGCAGACACCGAAGCCGCGTGGGAGGGGCTGACCGGCACGGTCGCCCGGTTGGTGAACGGCCCGGGTTGACCGTTCCGGTTCAGGCGACCAGGCAACCGCGCGCGTTCCACGGCCCGTCGACGGGGCACCCCGACCGCCGCCGGGACGACCGGGTCGCGGGCCGGTGACGGATCTCCCGCAGGGCGGGCGGGGGCGCGGGCCATCGCAGCGGCAGCCCCTCCGCGGACTCCACCCGCCGGGTGAACCACACCACCTTGCCGCCGCCCGGAACGCCGCAACTGCCCCAGCCGTCGCTGAGCGCGGCCACCCGTGCCAGCCCGCCGAGCGTCGGGCCGAGCAGGCGCGGCGGTCGGCGGTCCCGGTCGGCGACGGAGGCGATGACATGGCGCCCCGTCCAACACAGTTCCACCACGGCGGTGGTGTCGTCGGTGTGCTCCACGACGTTGGCGAACAGTTCGCCGACGCCTCCGCACACCGGCCCCACCTGGTGGTCGAGCGTCCAGTGCGAGAGGTGGGCGGCGAGGACGCGGCGCACCTGGTCGGCCCGTTCCCGGCACGCCTCCACCTCCACGCCGTAGTAGCAGGGACGGGGAACGGTCATGGGATTTCCTCCACCCGCACCGCCTGCGACCGCGGGAACCCGCCCGTTCGGCGCAGCGGTGCGCACGAAGTGTGAGTGCGGGTGTCCGCTGGGTTGCCTCCAGCCTGCGGGGGTTGCTCCACCCGTGCAACACGAGGGCGCGGCCCGGGGTCGCGGCGGAGGACGGAACGGCATCCGGGTGACCCCGGCGGGGCGCGAGGGGCCGGAGCCCCGGTTGCCCGACGGGAGAAGCGGCGGACGGCGGGGCACCATGGCACCACCGCACGACCGCGCGCGGCACGACAGGCCGGAGGTGAGGGGCACGATGCTGCTGCCGGACAAACCGCAGGTGGACACCCTGCTCAGGCGGTACCGGGCGTGGGAACGCCTGATGTTGGCCAATCCGTCCAACGGGACCGTCCGGGGACGGTTCGAGGACACGGCGTACACCCTGTGCGTCCTGATGGGACGCCGCAGCGCCCGTGAGGCCGCGCTCGCCGCCGAGCGCTATCTCCGTACGGGCGCCGTGCGCTGCACCGCGTCCGAACCGCTCGGGTAGCATGGCTCCGTCCGTGTCGGTGACTGCCCGGGGGGTGAGAACCATTTCCGCCTGTTCAGGCAGGGTGTTCTCGTTCGCCGGCCGTCCGGCCCCGGCTGCCTAGCGCGGCCCGTCCCGGCACCGCGGAGCGCCCTTTCGGTTCCTCGAAAGGCCCGTGTTCGCATGCTCGTTCCTCCACGTTCCCCGGCGGTCCGCTCCGCCTCCGCCGGTTCCGGTGCGTCCTCGTCCCCCCACGCAGCCGATCCGTTCCGGACCGTCGACGGCTTCGCCTTCGGCGGCTCGGACACCGCCCCTCCCGGGGGGTCCTCCCCCGAGGCCACCGCCCTCACGGCCCGACTGCGGCGCGCCGGGTGCGTCTTCGCCGAGGACGAGGCCCAGCTCATCCTCGCCACCGCCCGCAGCTCCGACGAGGCGGCCGCCATGGCCGCGCGCCGGGAGGCGGGCCTTCCCCTCGAACACGTGCTGGGCTGGGCCGAGTTCCACGGGCTGCGGATCGCCGTGGAGCCTGCGGTGTTCGTGCCGCGTCGACGCACCGAGTTCCTCGCCTCCCGGGCGATCGCCCTGGCGGGACGGGTGTCCACCGGGCGACCGGTCGTGGTCGACCTGTGCTGCGGCTCGGGGGCGATCGGTGCGGCGGTGCTCTCCGCGGTGCCCGGTGCGGAGTTGGTGGCGGCCGACGTCGACGCCACGGCGGTGCGCTGCGCCCGACGCAATGTCGAGCCCCTGGGCGGGCGGGTCGTCGCGGGGGACCTGTTCTCGGCACTGCCCGGGGGCCTGCGCGGTCGGGTGGACGTCCTCGTCGCCAACGTCCCCTACGTGCCGAGCGGTGAGGTGGCGTTCCTCCCGGCCGAGGCCCGTGACCACGAGCCGCACGCGGCCCTGGACGGCGGCGAGGACGGGCTGGACGTACTGCGCCGGGTGGCCTCCGGGGCGCCCGGGTGGTTGGCCCCCGGCGGGGCGCTCCTGGTGGAGACCAGCGCGTCCCAAGCGCCGGACGCCGTGGCCGCGTTCCGGCGGGCCGGGCTCAGGGCCCGGCTCGACGGGTGCGGGGAACTCCCGGCGACGGTGGTGCGGGGCGAAGCGCGGACGGCCGGGGCGGCCGGTACATGATCGGCCGGACGGGGGTGGTCCCCCCGTCCGGCCGATCCCCCACTGGGACCCCCCACACGGGCGGTCGGACGCTGCCCCCCACAGGCAGGTCGACGACCGTTCCAGGTCCCGGTCTATCCGGTGCCGGTGAGCGCCTCGCGAGCGCTCCCCCTCAGCACCGAACGGCCCCCGACGGCTTCGGTCCGGTCGTTGCCCCGGGCCCCCACAGCCCATGAGGTCCGACGCGGCACCATCCGTCCACCGGGGTGCGGCCCGTCCCCGGCGCGACCGTGCCCCGCAGATCGGCGGTGGTCCCGCAGCGGGTGTTCATCACGGCGGTCTCCTTCCGCTCGGTGCAGCGTGGCCGGTCGACGAGCCGGGTGCGTGCTCGGCGACGGTGAGTCTGCCGAGTCCCGCTATGAAATTCACATCGACCCCCCACGTTTCAGTAACCTTGTGTGTTGAAACAGTGGCGAGATGTGACAGACGCAGGGGGCCCGCAGGGGCGCACACCCCAGGAATCAAGGGGAATCGCCCTACCCGTCAAGACTCCGTGGCCGAATGACGACCTCCGGGCAATCGACTGAAAATCCACCATCCGAAGCGCCTTCCGGCGCCGAATCCACCCCCGTCCCCCTCCGCACGCCGCGCGGAGCCACCTCCGCGGGAGGGTCGGCGACCCCGGTCAGCAGGGACGGGGCGGCCGGACGCACCGAACACCGCGGGAACCCCTCTCCGGTTCTCACTCGACCCTCGTGCACGTGCACGCGACCAGATTCACACTCCACCCCTCGGCCACCCGCGGAATCACCCGCTCCACCACCCGCACGGTCGACGCACCGGGCGCGCCCGGTGGCTCTTCGCGCGACTTTCCATTAAGTTAGGCAAGGCTTACCTAACAGTGGAGGTTCCCCATGGGTGTCCGTCCGGCTCGCACGACCGCGCCCACCGCGGCGGAACGGGCCCGCTCCGTCCTGGCGGCAGCATGGTCCTGCGCCATCACGACGGACCACTGCCACGAGGAGTTGGTCAGCGCCCACTCCGTCGCCGACGACGGTACCGTGCGCCTGTGCGTACCGGCCGACAGCGGGCTGGCCGCCGCCTCGATCTGCGCTCCGCGCGGGGAACCGACGGCGCTCCTGGAGTTCTCCGATCCGGCGCCCGTCCCGGTGCGCGACCGCATCCGTTCCCGGCTGTGGTTGTCGGGGCGGTTCACCCGAGACGGCGACCACCTGGTCTTCCATCCCGCCTGCGCCGTCCTGCACGTCCCGTCCGGCCACATCGGCATCGACATCGACGACTTCGCCCGGGCCGCGCCCGATCCCCTCGCCACCGCCGAGTCCCGACTCCTGACGCACCTCGCCGACTCCCACGCGGACGCCGTGGAGTGGTTGACCCGGCTCCTGGACCCCCAGCAACTGGCGGAGGTGGTCCGGGTGCAACCGCTCGCGCTGGACCGCCACGGACTGACCCTGCGTCTGGAACGGCTGCGCGACCACGAGGACGTGCGGCTGCCGTTCCAGCGCCCGGCCGACGACCTCGCCCAGGTCACCGAGCGCATGCACGTACTGCTGGCCTCGGCCCGGGCCACCCGGCGCCCCACCCTGCGGTCGGTGGCCCCCAAGGACTGACCCGGGGGCGTCCGCGTCCCTCCCGTTCCGTCCTGTCCCGTCCCCGCGGTGAAACCGCGTGCGGTGTAGGGCAGTCTTACGCACCATGTCTGTCGCACCCCCACACCCGACCCCACCCGCAGCCGGACACATGGTCGTCTGCGGGGACGACGCCCTGGCCCGGCGGCTCGCCTCCGAACTGCGCGGCGTGTACGGCGAACACGTCACCCTCGTGGTCCCGCCCGGTGGGCGGTCGGGCCCGTCCCCCTCCCCCGGACGGGTCCGGGCCTCCCAGTTGCTCGGCCGGGTGTCCGCGGCCGTCCAACGCGCGGCGGGGACCACCGGCGACCCCGAACCCGGCTCCCCCGCCGACCGCTTGGAGGCCGTCGAACTGACCGACGAGGTCCTCGCGGAGGCCGGGGTGGCGCGGGCCACCGCGCTGGCCCTGGTCCACGACGACGACGAGACCAACATCCGCGCGGCCCTCGCCGCACGGCGCCTCAACCCCCGGCTGCGGTTGGTGATCCGGCTCTACAACCGGCGGCTCGGCCAGTACCTGGAGGACGTGCTGGACCAGGCGGCCAGGCTCTCCTCGCTCGGCGTCGCCCCCGACGCCTTCGACGCCTCGACCACCATCCTGTCCGACGCCGACACCGCCGCCCCCGCCCTCACCGCCGCCGCGGTCGCCGGAAGCAGCAAGGTCGTCCAGGCCCACGGCGTCCTGCTGCGGACCGCGGAGCGTCCGGCCGACCAGCCGGACGACCCCGACGACCCGGCGTTGTGCACCCTCGCCCTGCTCACCGACACGGCCACCGACACCCAGGGCCCGACCACCGCCCTGCCCCACCTGCTGCCGGACGAGGGCACCGTGGCCGCGGGGGCGGGGCGGGACCGGATCGTCCTGGAGACCGTGTCCTACTCCGGCCCGGTCCAACCCGTCAGCCGCAGCGTTCCGCTCGGCTCGCTGCTCTCCCCGCGCCTGCGGTGGTCGTTCGTCTGCCTCGTCCTCGGGGTGGTCGCCCTCGCGATCACCGCCATGTGGACCACCGGGGAGCATCCGCTCCGCGCGGTCTACCTGACCCTGCTGGACCTGTTCTCCATCAACGAACCCGCCCTCGGGGAGTCGACCAGCCGTCAGGTCCTCCAACTCCTCTCCGGCCTGGTCGGCTTGCTGCTGCTGCCGGTGCTCCTGGCCGCGGTGCTGGAAGCGCTCGGCACCTTCCGCAGCGGTGCGGTCACCCGCCGCCCGCCCCGCGGGCTGTCGGGCCACGTGGTCCTGCTGGGCCTCGGCAAGGTGGGCACCCGGGTCCTGGCCCGGCTGCGGGAACTCGACATACCCGTCGTCTGCGTCGAGGCCGACCCCGAGGCGCGCGGAATGGCCCTGGCCCGCCGGCTGCGGGTGCCCGTGGTGCTCGGGGACGTCACCGAGGAGGGCGTCCTGGAAGCGGCGAAGATCCACCGGGCGCACTCCTTGCTCGCGCTGACCAGCGTGGACACCACCAACCTGGAAGCAGCCCTGTACGCCCGGTCCCTCGATCCGGAGCTCCGGGTGGTGATGCGGCTGTACGACGACGACTACGCGACCGCCGTGTACCGCACCCTGCGCACCGCGCACCCGCGGGCCGTGACCCGGAGCCGCAGCGTGTCCTTCCTCGCGGCGCCCGCCTTCGCCGGCGCGATGATGGGGCGCCAGATCCTGGGTGCGGTGCCCGTGGAGCGCAAGGTGCTGCTGATCGCGGCCGTCATCGTCGCCGGGCTCGCCCCGCTGGAAGGGCGCACCGTTGCCGAGGCGTTCCGCCCCGGAGCCTGGCGCGTGCTCGCCCTGGACACCTCGGCGGGGGACGGTGCGCCCCCGGGACGGGAACGGACCGGCGGCATCGCCCCGCACCGCTCCGGCGGCCCCGCAGGCGGACTCGTCTGGGACCTGCACCCCGGGTACGTGCTGCGTCCGACCGACCGGGTGGTGCTCGCGGCCACCGGCCAGGGGCTCGCCGAACTGCTGGGGCGTCGGCCGGGCGCGGCCGACCGGACTCCGGGTGACCGGGATTGACGGTTCGACCGGATCGGGCATTAAGAACGCGTAAAGATTGCCGGAATACGGAAATGAACAAGTCTGCACATCCGTGCGAGGATGGACCCGGCCGCCCGGGGGAGCACGTACCAGGGGCGGCACGGGAATGACAGCAGGAGGGGGGCCCGGGACATGCAGTGGTTTCTCGGTCTGGGCATCGCGGGACTCGTGGTGCTGGCTGCCGCGCTGGTCTTCGACGGGTTCCTGGAAGGGCTCGCCGACGGCATCGGCGGCCTGTTCGGCGCGTTCGACGGACTGCTCTCCCTACCGGTGATCGCCGGGTTCGTGTCGATGCTCGGCTTCAGCGGGGCCATCGTCCTCGGCACCACCGGCCTGGGCGCCGTCCCGGCGACCGCCGTGGGCACGGTCGCCGGCGTCGGGGCGGGTTGGCTCACCGCGAGGTTCAGCCGCGCCCTGATGCAGGAACACACCCCGCCCGCGCCCCGGGGCGACGACCTGATCGGCAGCACCGGCAGCGTCGTCACCGCGATTCCCGTCGAGGGCTACGGCGAGGTCATGCTGCGGTTGGCGGGACAGCCAGCCAAGTTCGCGGCGCGCAGTTCGGTCCCGATCGCCCGGGGCACCGAGGTGTGGGTCGAGTCGGCGCCCACCGCCACCTCGGTGGTCGTCCGTCCGGTCCACCTCGACCAGGGCTGATCCACCGGCCCTTCGCCCTCGGGCTGCCGGGTCCGTCCCCGGGACGGCCCTCGGGGCGAACCGTCGTCCCCGCCGTCGTCGTCCCACTGATGTGGTTCCACTCGTCCAACACTGCCGTCCCCGGAGGGCAGGGGGGGTTCTTCCATGAGTCCAGTAGTCATCTCCGTCATCGGTGTCGTCGTCCTGCTGGTCCTGCTCGGCCTGGTGGTCATCACCCGCTACAAGGTCGCCGGGCCCAGCGAGGCGTTCATCGTCACCGGACGCCGCGGCAAGAAGTCCACCGACCCCGACACGGGCCGGGTCTTCACCGACAACAGCGGCCAGAAGGTCGTGGTCGGCGGGGGCGTGTTCGTGGTGCCGTTCGTCCAGCAGAAGTCCACGCTCGACCTGTCCAGCCGGCACATCCCCATCTCGGTGCGCGGCGCGGTGACCCTGCGCGGGGTGAAGGCCAACCTCGAAGGGGTCGCGATCGTCAAGGTCGGCGGCACCGAGGACTCCATCCGCGCCGCCGCGCAGCGCTTCCTCCAGCAGCAGAACGGCATCGTCGGCTTCACCCAGGAGGTGCTGTCGGGCGCGCTCCGCTCGATCGTGGGCCGGATGTCCGTGGAGGACATCATCCGGGACCGGGCCGCGTTCGCCGGCCAGGTGGCCGAGGAGGCGGAGACGAGCCTCTCCGGCCAGGGCCTGGTGCTGGACGCCTTCCAGATCCAGGACATCACCACCGAAGGCTCCTACCTGGAGGACCTGGGCCGTCCCGAGGCCGCCCGGGCCAAGCAGGAGGCCGACATCGCCGAGGCCGTCGCCCGGCAGGCCGCCGAGCAGGCACGACTCAAGGCGGAGGAGGAGATCGCCGTGGCGCAGCGGACCCTCTACCTGAAGCAGGCGGAGATCAAGGCGCAGACCGACGAGGCCGCGGCCCAGGCCAACGCCGCCGGCCCGCTCGCCGAGGCGGCACGGCGCCAGGAGGTCCTCGCCGAGCAGGAGAAGGTCGCCGCGCGCCAGGCCGCACTGACCGACCGCGAACTGGACACTAAGATCCGCAAGCCCGCGGACGCCGCCCGCTACCAGGCCGAACAGGAGGCGGAGGCCCGGCGGATCGCCCTCGTCAAGGAGGCCGAAGCCGCGGCCGAGCGGGCCCGGCTGACCGGTGAGGGCGAGAAGGCGCAGCGTGCGGCGCTGGCCGAGGCGGTACGGATCGAGGGCAAGGCGGAGGCCGACGCGATCCACGCGAAGGGCAGCGCCGAGGCGGAGGCCATGCACAAGAAGGCGGACGCCTTCGCCCAGTACGGGGAGGCGGCGGTCCTCCAGATGCTGGTCCAGGTGCTGCCGGAGGTCGTCGGCAAGGCGTCCGAGCCGCTGTCCGCGGTGGACAAGATGACGGTCATCTCCACCGACGGGGCCGGTCAGTTGTCGCGCACCGTGACCGACAACGTCGCCCAGGGGCTGGAACTGCTGAGCTCCACCACGGGGGTGGACCTCGGAGCGCTCCTCAAGGACGCGGCCCGGCGGGCGGCGCCCGCCACGCCGCAGAACGGGGACGGAACCGAGGGGAGGATTCCGGTCACCGACTGATCGGGGCCGGACCGTCGGGGCCACACGGGGGTGGGCCCGGGCGGAGGCGGCGCCCCTCGGGGCGCCGCACGATCACGGGGCGGTCGCCGCGCGGAGCGCGGGGGCCGCCCCGTGCGTGGTGCTCACAGGCGCCAGCCCCGATGGGTGTTGACGGTCTTGGTGTTGTCCCAGCGGAAGTGGAGCTGCTCGGCGGAGGCGCCGTCCGGGAGCGCGAACACCACCCACCCCGTGACCTGCTCGCCCAACAGGAGCTCGCCTTCGACGTCCAGGACCTCCCCCACGGTCAGCTTCTCGACCTTGGTGAGGGCCGTGTGGGAACTGCCCTCGGAGTCCTGGACGGTCAGGGACCTGGCCAGGATGCCCTCGTAGGTGTCCCACCCGGTGTTGGCGAGGGAGACCTTCACGGCCTCCCAGTGCTGTCCGGCGGCGGGTCCGGTGCCCCCGCCCTTGGCCGGCAGCGCCCCCACGACCACCGACTTGGGGGTGACGGTGAGCTGGTACTGCGGCTCCTCGTCCTCGCCCTCCGCGGATCCCGGGGCGTTGAACCGGCGCCCGTCGCCGAGGTAGGCGACGCCGAAGGTACCGGCCTGTTCGCTGACCCCCGCGGAAACCCGGGCGTCGGCACCCGAGAGGGGTCCGGGCGCGCCGGCGGCGGGGGAACGGGGGGCGGCCGGGGAGGCGGCGCCGTCCGTGGTTCCCGCGCTGCATCCCGTGCAGGCGAGAGCGATCAGAACGGTGGAGGCGCCCAACGCGCTGAGTGATCGGTACACCATCGCATCATGACCCACGCTCCCGATCCGGCGATCGCAGCGCGGCTCCCCCGTTCGGGTGACTCTTCCGATGGATCACACCGGTTCGCCCCGGCGTCCACCCCGCCGGCGGGACCGTACCGCTATCCGGATCAAGCCGATCTGCGCGGCGCGCCGGCCCTTCCTACGGTGACTGAATGGTCATCAGACGAATGGCGCGTGCCGCCCTGGCCCGTTCCGTGGCACTCGCCGTGGGGGCCGCCCTCCTGCTGCCGGTGTCTCCGGCCGTTGCCAGGTCCCGCGAGCCGGAGCCGCCCAAGCCCCGCCCCGTGCCCGACCGCTCCCTGCTCGAACGGCCGGGCACCCAGGCCCATCCCGGCGGGCCGGGTACGCCCGCCCCGCCGACCGGGTTGTCCGCGCTGTCCTGGCTGGTCGCGGACGCACACACCGGTGAGGTGCTGGCGGCGCACGACGCGCACCGCAAGCTGCCGCCCGCCTCCACCCTCAAGGCGCTGTTCGCCGTGACGGTCCTCCCCCGCGTCGCCGCGGGCACCGGCCACACGGTCACCGACGGGGAGTTGGCCGACATCGGGTCGGGGAGTTCGCTGGTGGGCGTGGAGCCGGGGTACCGGTACCGGGTCGAGGACCTGTGGCGCGGGGTGTTCCTCAGCTCCGGCAACGACGCCGTGCGGGCCCTGGCCTCGATGAACGGCGGCGTCGAGGAGACGGTGCGGCAGATGCAGGCCAAGGCCCGTTCCCTGGGCGCCCTGGACACCACGGTGGTGTCGCCGGACGGTTACGACGCCGAGGGCCAGGTGTCCTCCGCCTACGACCTCGCCGTCATCGGGCGCGAGGGGCTCACCCACCCCGACTTCGTCCGGTACGGCTCCACCAGGCTCGCGGACTTCCCCGGCGGACGGGTGACCTTCCCCATCCAGAACACCAACCGGCTGCTCACCGGCGAGGACGGGGTGGCCGCCTACCGGGGGCTGATCGGGGTGAAGAACGGCTACACCAGCAATGCCGGCTACACGCTGATCGCAGCGGCGGAACGCGAGGGGCGGACCGTCATCGCCACGGTGATGAACCCCCAGGACGGGGGCCACGCCGTGTACGAGGAGGCGCGGGCCCTGCTCGACTGGGGGTTCGCCGCCGCCGGCCGGGTGCGGCCGGTGGGTTCCCTGCTCGCCCCGCCACCGCGTCCGGCCCCGGCCGCGGCCACCCTGCCCGCGGTGGCCACGCCCCGCCCGCTGGCCGTGTCGGTGGCGCAGCGGGAGGAGTCCGCCGACCCCGGCTGGTCGACCGGTTCGCTGCTCGGCGGCGGGGCGTTGCTGCTGTTGGTGGGGGCGGCCGTCGTCCACGGGCGGCGGCGCGGCGCGGCGCGCGGGTGAACCGCGGCCCGTCGGACGTCAACTCCCCCACGGCGCCCGGCGGGAGGGGGCGCGGGGTGCGGTCGGGCCGCAACCGTTTCGGTGCCCCGCTCGTCTCCCCACACATCGAAGGGGACCGGCCGCCCGGACCGGGGCGCTCGGACGTTGCGCGCCGTACGGCGGCTCCCCCTCCCGACGCACCGCACGACGAACAGGGGAACCAGAAGATGCGTGCCCGCTCCCTCCTCGCGGCCTCGGCCGTCGCCGCCTCCCTCGCCCTCGCCCTGCCCCCGGCGCTCGCCGCCGCGGCCCCGCAGCAGGCCCAGTCGGCTCCCGCCTGTCGTGAGGCCAAGGTGAAGCTGAAGGTCGCCAAGACCGACAAGCCCCACGTCTTCCGCCTCACCGTCCGCAACGACGACGTCCGCGCCTGCCGCATCGACCGCGTGCCGACGATCACCTTCGGGAACCTGGACGGTGCCGCGCAGCCGGTGTCGTCCGCGACCAGCCGGACCTACACCCTGGCGGCGGGGGCGAAGGCGCACGCGAAGGTCCGCACCATCAAGCGGCCGGGCGATCCGCTCGCCCGGACCGTGCGGACCGTGCACGTCATCACGGAGCAGCGGCACCGGGGCACGTCCTTCACCGCCCGGACGGTGAGCGGCACCAACCGCGTCACGGTGTACGACCCGGTGACGACCTGGTGGCACGGGACCCAGGGCGGGGCGGACCGCCAGTTGAACCGGGCCCGCTGACCCGGTCCGGTGCACCGACCCGTCCGGACGTCCGGCTCGCGCCGCGGGCCCGGACGGGTCACCCTGGTTCCACCGCGGAATCCGAGGAGAGGGCCACCCGATGAGCGAGTCAGCCGAGACGGTCACCGTCGTCGACGCACCGGAGCGGCAGCGGTACGAGGCCCGGGTCGGTGAGGTGCTGGCGGGTTTCGCGCAGTACATCCGCACCGCGGAACTGGTCGCCTTCGTCCACACCGAGGTCGACCCCGGGTTCGAGGGGCGCGGCATCGGCGGGGCGCTGGTGCGCGCTTCGCTGGACGCCGCTCGGGCGACGGGGACCTCGGTGCTCGCGGTGTGTCCGTTCTACTCCGGCTGGATCGCCCGGCACCCCGAGTACCGGGATCTGTTGTACGCCGGCCGGAGCCGGGTCAGCGACTGACCGCCCGCCGGAGCGCGAGGCATGGGTGCGGAGGCGGAACCGGGTCCCGAGCCGGACGTCCGGGCCGGCGGGCGGGGCGCGTCGGCGGGCGGTCCCGGGGCCGTCGAACCGCCCGCGGAGGGCCCGGGCGTCCGGTTGTCCTCGGCCCGCGGGCGCTGGGTGCTGGCGTGCGTGGTCCTCGCCTCCGGGATGGCGATGCTGGACGGCACCGTGGTCACAGTGGCCCTGCCCCGGATGGGCCGCGACCTGAACGCCTCCCTGTCCGGGCTGCAATGGGTGGTCAACGCCTACATGCTGACGCTGTCGACCCTGCTCCTGTGGGGCGGCGCGCTCGGTGACCGGATCGGCCGCAAGCGGACGCTGGTCATCGGGGTGGTGTGGTTCGCGGTGGCCTCGGTGTTGTGCGGCATCGCCCCCGACGACGCCACCCTGATCGCCGCCCGGGCGCTCCAGGGGGTGGGCGGGGCCCTCCTCACCCCCGGGTCGTTGGCGCTGGTCCGCTCGACGTACCACCCGGACGACCAGTCCCGTGCCGTGGGCGCCTGGTCGGGGCTGACCGGGGTGGCGGGGGCGCTCGGGCCCTTCCTGGGGGGCTGGTTGATCGACGGCCCGGGCTGGCGGTGGATCTTCCTGATCAACGTGCCGCTGGCCGTCGTGGTCATCGCGCTCGCCCTGTGGCAGGTTCCGGAGAGCCGTGACCCGGGTGCCGCGGGGGAACGCTTCGACCTGCTGGGTGCGGGCCTCGGCGCGCTGTGCCTGGCCGGTGTCAGCTACGCCCTCATCGACGCCTCCGGGGGGACGTCCCCGGCGGTCGTGGCCCTGTCCGCCGCGGGCGGGGTCGTCGCGGGAGTGGTGTTCGTCCTGGTGGAGCGGGTCAGGGCGGCGCCGATGCTGCCGTTGTCGATCTTCCGGTCGCGGCTGTTCACCGCCACCAACGTCATGACCCTGTGCCTGTACGCGGCGATCGGCGGCATCCTGTTCCTGTTGCCGGTGCAGTTGCAGACCGCGCTCGGTTGGAACGCCCTGGAGGCGGGGACCGCGACGCTGCCCATCACGGTGCTGATGCTGCTGCTCTCGGCCCGGGCGGGGGAACTGACCCGGCGGGTGGGGCCCACCCTGCCCCTGGTGACCGGCCCGCTGGTGGCGGCGGCCGGAGTGCTGTTGATGCTGCGGGTGCGCCCGGGTTCCTCGTACCTCGCGGACGTGTTCCCCGCGGTGGTGGTGCTGGGCGTGGGCATGAGCCTGTTCGTCGCACCGCTGACGGCGACGGTGCTGGCCTCCGTCGAGGCGGCGCGGGCGGGGCTGGCCAGCGGGGTCAACAACACCGCCGCGCGGATCGCGCAGTTCCTGGTGGTGGCCGCCCTGCCGCTCGCGGTGGGCCTCTCCGGGGACGCCTACACCTCGGCGGACGCCGTGAACACCTCGTTCCACCGCGCGGTCCTCGGCTGTGCGGGACTCTTCCTGCTCGGCTCCCTCACCGCTCTGCTCCTGATCCCGCCGAGGGCGGTGGAGCCCCGGTTGCGGGACGCCCCCAAGCCGCAGTGCCGCTCCCACATGGCCGCCAACTGCCCTCCCCTGGAGCCCGGCCCGCGCACCCCGGCCCCGCCGTCGGCCGGGGACGGCTGACGGCCGGCCGGACGACGGCCACGGGCCCCGCCGCGGAGGAAGGCCGCGGCGGGGCCCGTGACTCGGGGAGGGGCGGATCAAGGAGGGGATCCACCCGCCGCCCGAGGGGGTCGGCTCAGTTGTCGCGCTGCCGGCGGAACCGCCGGTGCAGCAGCGTTCCGCCGAGGAGGGCCAGGGCGGCGGGCGCGGCGAGGGCCAGCGGGTCGGCACCGGTCTGGGCGAGCGAAGCCCGCTCCTCGGCCTGCTGCGCGGGTTCGGCCGGCTTCTGCTCCCGCTCCTCGGGGATCTCGACCGGCGGCTTGGCCTCCGTGTGCGGTGCGTGCTTCACCGGCTCCTCGACCGGGGGCTTCTCGGGCTTCGGGGTCACCGGCCGCTCGGGGCGCACCGGGGGCTGCGGAGGCTTCGGCGCGGGGACGTTCTCCGCGTGGTTGCCGAAGACCGGGTTGCCGACGCCGACCACGTCGACCGTGTTGCCGCTCACGTTGACCGGGAGGTCCACCGGCAACTGGACGCCGTTGCCGGAGACCACTCCGGGAGAACCCACGGCGGCGCCCTCCGCCGTGGCTCCGCCTCCGTTCGAGGTGCTGGTGCCGGCCTCGTTCCCGCCGGGCGCCTGCTCCCCGTAGCCCGTGGACGCCGGGCCCGAACCCTGGTTGGCGCAGGTGTTGCCCGCCGCCGGGTTGAGGAGTCCGACGACGTTCACGGTGTTCCCGCACGCGTTGACGGGGACGTGTACCGGGAGCTGGATCGTGTTCCCGGAGACCGCACCGGGGGAGCCGACCGCCGCACCGTCAGCCGTCGCATCCGCGAACGCCGGCGCTGCCCCCACGACAGCGCTTCCGGCGACAGCTGCGGCGATCAAGCCATTCCGGGCAACCCGCTTCATAGGTTCCCTGCCTTCCAGATCGTCTGCGGGCACTCACCCGCATGGGAAGAAACGCAGGAGAAACGGCTGGAGTTATGGTCAAACTGATTTTCACCCTCATGGGCTAACGTCCGGTCGAACTGTCCCGGCTCGCTCGGGTGAGCGACCACTGTTCCCGAGTGCACACGGCACGGAGGGGCACCGCAGGGTGCCGGAGCCGGGGAACGGCACGGCACCGCACGTCCGTTCCCCCGTGAGCGCGCCCGGCCCGACGGCGGCCTCAGCCCGCCCCGCGGACGACGCGGGCCAGGGCCATCGAGGCGTCCTCCTCGATGCCGGAGCGGAACTCGCGCTCGTAGCTCGCGTCGCCCAGCGCGGCGCGGGCCGCGCGCTCGCACTCCTCGCGGATGGGGCCCAGTTCCGGGGTGCCGCGCTGGGCGTGACCGACGGCCCGCCAGAACGCCAGACCGGTGCCCGCGAGGCGGGCGGCCGGGCCGTTCTCCCCGCCCGCGGCCAGGGCGGCGGCGAGCAGGTCGAGCCCGAGGGCGATGCCGAAGCTGTCGCCGAGCCGTCGTTTGCCGTCGAGCATCGCCCGGGCGTACTCCGCGGCCTCCCCGGGGCGGTCCTGGAAGAGGGCGATCAACGACAGTTGGTAGTAGGTGTAGTTGCGGGCCCAGTACTCCCCGCGGGCCACGCACCCCCGGCGCAGGCGTTCGGCCTCCCGCGCCGACCGGTCCAGCTTCCCCGCCCCGGTCAGGGCGAAGATCCGCACCAGGTGGCAGCGGAGCACCGAGGCGGAGGCGAACGGTCCGTCCGGGGCGGTCGCCAGGGCCCGGTCTGCCACCTGCTCCGCGGCGGCAGGTTCGCCGGACAGCAGGTGCGTGATGCCCAACAGGTAGGCGGCGGAGCGCCGGCCCTCCAGGTCGTCGTCCCGGTCCGCCTCCGCGGCGCACCGCTCCCCCAGCAGTTGCGCCTTCGCGTGCTCGCCCTGGAGCAGGGCGCAGCAACCGAGGGCCCACTGGGCCCTGGTCCGGGTGGGACCGGGCACGCGGTACTGGGCGAGGACGGACTCCAGGTAGCCGCGGGCCTCGTGGAGGTGGCCGCAGCAGGCCCAGAAGAAGCCGACGCGGGAGGCCATCTCGGTGGCCGCGTGCGGATCGTTGGCCAGCAGGTGGTCGAGGGCGGCGCACACGTCCGGGTGGGCGGCGGCCAGCCTGCGGTACCAGCCGGCCTGGCCCGGACCCAACCACCCGTCGTCGGCGCGGCGCACCAGGTTGAGGAAGGCGCGGGCGTGCCGGTCCTCGGCGGCCTTCTCCTCGCCCAGTTCGGCCAGCCACATCCGCCCGTACTCGCGGACGGTGTCCAGCATCCGGAAGCCGCTGCCCCGCCGGGACACCACCGACTTGGCGACCAGGCCGGCGAGGGCGGGGGCGACCGCCTCGGCGTTCAGGGGGCCGCCGGCGCACACGGCGCGGGCGGCGGACTCGTCGAAGGTCCCGCGCAGCACCGACAGCCGGGCCCACAGCAGCCGTTCGAGCGGGGCGCACAGTTCGTGGCTCCAGCCGATGGCGGTCCGCAGGGACTGGTGGCGCGCCGGGCGCACGGGCTCCTCGGTGCCCAGCACGGAGAGCGCGGTGTGCAGGCGCTCGGCCACCTCGCCGACGCTGCCCTCGCGCAGTTGGGCGCCGGCCAGTTCCAGGGCCAGGGGGATGCCGTCGAGGCGTCGGCAGATCGCGGCGACCGCCTCGACCTCCCCGGGCCCGTCCAGTCGGATGCCCGGGACGGCGGCCCGCGCCCGCTCCACGAACAGGGTGAGCGCGTCGCCGTCGCGGGGCAGCGGACCCACCTCGAAGCGCAGTTCGCCCGGGATGCCGATGGGTTGACGGCTGGTCGCCAGGACCGTGATGCCGGGGCAGGCCGTGAGGAGGTCGCCCACCAGGTCCCGACAGGCGTCGACCAGGTGTTCGCAGGAGTCGAGGACGAGCAGCATCCGCTTGTCGGCCAGCCAGGCGCACAGCGCGTCGGCGGGCATCCGCGGCGTGTGGTCCGCGAGCCCGGAGGCGTCGGAGACGGTGGCCGCGAGCAGGCGCTCGTCCTGGAGGGGGGAGAGGTCCGCCCAGGCCACCGCCTCGGGAGGGCCGAGGATTCCGGTGGTCACGGCGTGCAGGGCAAGCCGGGACTTGCCGACCCCGCCGGGGCCGGTCAGGGTCACGATCCGGTGCCCCGCGAACGCATCGACCAATCGGGCCAGTTCGGACGTACGTCCGACGAAGCTCGTGGACTCATCAGGAGTGCTTCCCACCACGGGGAACAGTGTGGACCAGCTCACACGGCCGTGCACCGCCCAGCCACGAAAGCAGCCGGAAACGGTCATGGCGTGCGCAGAGTTGACTGATACCCGCCCTGGCCAGGAACGTGCGCGCCGTCCGGGGCGGGCAGGAAAGTGACCGGTTACGCACGGTCGCGCGGAGGTCACCATCGGGCACGGTGGGACGCTCGGGTCCCAGGGGCCCCGTGGGTGGCGAACGGCCCCGGGGCGCCGCGGTCAGTCGTGACTGCACACCGGCAGGTCGTGCCCGCCGCTCAACTGCTGGAGCCTTTGCAGTCGCCTGAGTTGGACGTCGAGCTCCGCGGGGTCGACGAGGTGACGCAGGACCGCCAGGTGGAAGGCGTCCCGCAGGGCGCGGGACATCGTGTCGGAGGCGTCCCAGCAGCGGGGCTGGCCCCGTGCGCCGCGCAGGATGCCCGCGATCCTCCGTCGGGTGGCGTCCCGGTCGCCCTCCGGCGCCGCCTCCTCGTTCGCCCGGTGCTCGGGCAGCGCGGTGTCGGGGTCGGCGAGGTAGCGGATCAGCTGCCGGCCCTCCTCGGTCGGGTTCACCAGGGCGGCGAGGTCGCCGGAGACGCTCCACGCCCTGGTGCGGGGGCCGGCCCCGCCGAGCACCTCGGAGAAGTGGACGAAGTCACCGCCCTTGCGTCGCCAGTGGTCGGTGCGGAAGGCCCCCTGGTGCTCCGGGTTCCCGGCCGGGCACTCCTTCCCGAACGCGGTCGTCAGCGCCGGCCGGACGTGCTCCTCCCCGGCACCGACCAGTTCGCCCCAGGTCGTCCACGCCCTGCGCACGGCGGGATCGGTCCAGTCCAGCTCCCCCCTCGCCCACTTCTCGTAGGTGCGGGGGCCGGCCTGGTGCAGCAGGACGTCCTCGACCCAGTCGGTGCCGGGCCAACCGGAGGTCGCGCCGGACTCCATGCCCAGGCACCACCGTTCGCGGTCGCCCGCCGCCCCCGCGGCGGGCCGCTCGCCCGCGTACCACACCATGCTCTTCAGGCCGATCTTGACCGGTAGCCAGAAGGCGTGGCGGCCCGGGCGGCCCGGCACGCTCACCTCGGGCACCCAGATGTCGTCGTAGTGTCCGGCGTCGAACAAGTCGTCCACCGGGTGGAGCCTGCCGTCCAGGGCGTAGCTCAGCAGTTCGCCCGGCCCGGGCAGGATCACCACGTCCGGCGGGTTGCCGGCCGCCATGTCGGCGGCGAGGACCTGACTCAACGCGGAACTGCCCTGGTAGACGACGTCGATCCGGTGGGTCCTCTCGAACGGTTCGACGACGTGCTCCTCGAACTGCTCGCGCTCCTCACCGCTCCAACCGGCGAGCAACGTCACCGACCCCCGCCAGCCGACCGCCCCGCGCACCTCGGCGACCACGGCCGGGCCCAGCAGGGCGAGACAGGCGCACAGGATGCCGAGCGTGCGCGGGCGGGGTCTTCTCATCGGGGCCCCTTCCACCGGTACTCGGCGATCCGCGGCCAGAGCGCCCACACCGCGAGCGCCACCACCGCGCCCCCGGCGAACAACACCCCGGCGGAGAGCGACTGCCAGCGGTCCGCCCCCGCCAGGAGGTCCTGCACCCGGTCGGCGGCGAGCGGCACCCCGTCCGGGCGCCCCGCGGGGACCCGGATCTCCTCCAGTGCCGCGGCCGTCGCCCGCTGCGCGGACAGGGTGATCCAGCCGAGCGCCGGGACGCCGAGGGCGCACAGGGCCGTGGCGACGAGCAGTTGCGGCTGCACGGCGCGCCGGAAGCGGCGGCGGTGGAACCTCTGGGTGCGCAGGAGCACGAGGAGCAGTGCGCAGTACAGCACCGCGACGGCGCCCCAGCCGAGCCGCAGCGGCCGGGTGAACGCGGCCTGGCGCTCCGCCTCGTCGAGTTGTCCCTGGCGCAGGGCCGCGAGACGGCTCATCACGTCCCCGCCCGCGGGGACGGGGCGGGAGCCGAGCACCTGTTCCGCGTAGTGCAGGTACGCGGTGCCCAGTGCCCCGTGCTCCTCCTTGCCCCACCGCTCCACCCAGTGGGAGTAGACGGAGATCAGGCCCGTGACCGTCTGGAGGTCGTGCCGGCCCGCCACGCCGAGCACGTTCTTCGAGGCAGCCACCGCCAGGCTCTGGTGGGCGACGGAGACCTGGGTGTGGAACTCGGAGCTCAGGTCGCCCCGCGGCCCGCCGTCGCGGATCGCCCGGTGCGCCGCGCGGAGCGCGTGGTGCGCGGTGTCGACGGCGAGCACACCGGGCGCGCTCGACGAGGCGAGCGGCACCGTGTCGTCGTGGACCCCCCGGTAGGCGAAGAGGAGGACCAAGGTGGTGATGACGCCGAGCGCCAGCAACAGCCGCAGTCCGCGGACGAGTTCCCGGCCGGTGGTGCTCATGGTCGTTGCTCCGGGAAGCGATGGCCGCACGAGGGGCAGAACCGCGCGGTGGCCGGTGCCGGGCGGGCACAGTCGACGCAGGTCGTACGGGCCGCGGTGGTGAGCTGCGGGACGGCGGTGGCCCCGGCGGAGGGAGGTCCGAAGGTGCTGCGGCTGCTCGCGGTGATCAGGTGCTCGAAGTCGGCGGTCGTCACCCCGGGGCGCAACCGGACCGGCCCCGCCGGGGCGCCCGGGTCCACCAGTTCGGACAGCCTCCGCAGGAGGGTGCGGGCGCCCATGGCCTCGGCGATCTGGACCGCGCGGCCGAGGTGCTCGGCCGCCCGGTCCGGCTGCCCGCGGCGGTGTGCGTCGGTCGCGGCGGCGACCGCCTCGCCGAGCTGCTGGTGCTGCTCGAAGTGGGCCACGTGGGCGTCGGTGTGCGCGGAGAGCGAGGCGTCCTCGGTCCAGTGCACCTCGCAGGGCTGCGGCTGCGGCAGGAGCAGCCCGGTGACGCCGGGCGCGTCGAGGGCGACCACGGCGAGTTGGAGGTCCTCGCGTCGGGGTCGGCCCGCGGGGTCGACGTCCAGGCACAGCTGGTAGCGGCGGGTCTCGTCGCCCCAGGCCCGGGTCACGAACCGGTGGGACCCGCCCTCGGGGTGCAGCCACGCCTCGGTGGGGTGGACCTGTTTGAGGTACCGCACGACGGTCCCGGTCATCGGGGTCACCAGGACGTCCAGCCGGGGCACGGTCTTGGCGAGCAGACGGTCCATCAGCTCCTCGTACGCCGCCGGCAGGGACGCCTCCTCGCGGACGGCCGAGGCACTGCCGTGCAGCCGGCTGGTGATGCGCAGCAGTTCCCGCCCGTCCCAGCCGTCGCCGATGCCCCAGGCATCGCAGACGAACCGCCCCGCGCAGCCCTCCAGTACCTCTGCCAGCGGCATCCGGTCGCCGTCCTGGTTCTTGCCGTCGGTGAGCAGCAGGACGTGGCCGATGGGCGCGTCCTGCTCGGCCAGGAGCCGACGGGACAGGTCCAGCCAGGCACCGATGCAGGTGGTGCCGCCGGCGACCAGTCGGCGCACCGCGCGTTCCGCGGCCCTGCGGCTGCGGTCGTCGGCGCGGGCCGTGCCCCCGGTGTCCGGGTAGACCACGGTGGCGTCCCCGTCGCCCCGGACCACCGCGAAGGGGGCGCCGTCGGGAAGCTTCCTGATCGCCGCCGCGGTCGCCCGTTGGGCGGCGTGCATCTTCTCCTGCGACATCGAACCGGAGCAGTCCACGACCAGCACCTGGGCCAGCAGCGGGGTGCGCCGATCGCCCCCGGTCCCGGTGACCTGGACGCTGAGGATGACGTGCATCCGGGGGTGGGGCTCCGTCGCGGACAGGTACTTCCACTGGTCGACCGCCAACCGCACGGAGGGTCGCTCGGTCGCCGGGGGCGCTCCGGGGTCCACTGGCACCACACTCCTCGTCCTCACGGGTCGTCGTGCTCCTCCGGGGCCGCACGGGTCCCCCGGTCCGCCGGGGCCGGGGCCGGCCCGTCTCGCCCGCGCGCAGCGCGTCGTCGGCGGCGCGGGCCCCAGGGTTCGGGGAGTACCGCGTAGGCACGGTCCAGCAGGGCACCGCGCTCGGCCGCGCTGCCCGCCTGGTCGGCCAGTTCCCGCAACGAGCGGAACAGTCCGGCGGCCAGGGCGGCCGGGGTGTCCTCGGGCCCGAACCGGTCACCGGCGGGGAAGTCGGCGCCCCATCCGGCGGGAGGGCGGGCGGCGACGGCCTGCTCCCGCAGTTCGGTGACGAGCCGCCGGCGCGTTCCCTCCGCCAGGGTCAGCCCCTCCAGCCTCCGGTCGGCCTCCGTCAGCTCCGCGGCACCGGGCCCGGACCCGTCCGGCAGCCGGCCGACCAGCAGCCGGACCGTCGCCAGGCGCGCGGCGTCGTAGTGGCGTGCGGTCATCGGCACCTCGTCGAGGACGGCGCGGGCGCGGCTCCGCTCGCCCCGGCGCAGATGGATGCGGGCCAGGCCGAAGACCGCGCTGCCCTGGGCCGGGTCCCGTCGGCGGACCGCCTCGTAGTACTCGGCAGCGGTGACGACCCGCTGTCCCGGGCCGCCCGGTCCGGTGCCCGGGGTGCCGGTGTCCTCCTGGAACTCCGCGCAGTACCCGAGGGCCAACTTGGGCGCCCACTCGCCCGGAAGCGCGTGGTAGACGGCGGTGAACTCGCCTTCGGCGGCCCGGACTTCGCCGCGCGTCAGATGGACGAGTCCGCGGTGCCAGAAGATCCGCCAGTCGTAGTCGCGGCTGCGCTCCCGGGCCGTGCGCACCCACCAGGCGGCCTGATCCGTCCGTTCGACGCTCAGATAGGCGCGGCAGAGCCACAGCGCCGCTTCCGCGGTGGCCAGCCGCGGGTCACTCCGGGCCCGGTCCACGATCCGGTCCGGGGTGTCGGCGGCGAGACCGTCGAGCAGGGCGGCGGCCTCGTCCGCGGGGTCGGGCAGGGGTACGGGCAGCGCCGCTGCCGCCCGGCGGGGTTCCGGTGCCGCGACGGGCAGTTCGGGGAGTCGGGACGGGGGGCGGCGGGTCCAGTGGCCCAGCTCCGGTGCGGTGCCGAGGTCGGCGCCCAGGAGCACCGCGCTCGGCTCGAACCGGGTCGACCTCTCCGGGTACGCTTCGTGGCCGCTCAACGCCAGGTGCTCGCGCAGCACCTCCCACAGTTGCCGGGACATCTCGGCGGCCGAACCGAAGCGGGCCCCCGGGTCCGGGTGGGTGGCCCGACGGATCAGCACGTCGAAGGAGCGGGCGGCGAGGCCGACGGGCGGGGTGGCGCGCGCGGCGAGGGAGCTGAGGGTCCTGGCCACGGTGAACAGGTCGCTGTCGACGTGGAAACCGCGCTCGTCCAGCTCCTTGCGGTCGGGCGGGTAGCCGTGCGTGTACGTCAGGGTGGAGGTGCGGTCCCCGAGCCGGCGGACGGCCCCGAGGTCGATGACCTTGATCCGCCGTCCGTAGTGGATGACGTTCTCGGGCTTCATGTCGCAGTACAGCAGGCCCTGGTCGTGGAGGTACTCCAGGGCCCCGATGATCATGCAGCCGTAGGTGACGAGGTGCCCGAACTCCAGGGGCCCGCCGAGCACCCGGGCCACCTCCCCGGCCGAGGCGTCCCTGAGCCAGGC
Organism: Streptomyces sp. NPDC002490; assembly: GCF_040296045.1. Classification (NCBI taxonomy): domain Bacteria; kingdom Bacillati; phylum Actinomycetota; class Actinomycetes; order Kitasatosporales; family Streptomycetaceae; genus Streptomyces; species Streptomyces sp. NPDC002490. Next base: position 31,858 of record NZ_JBEOWM010000025.1, read on the forward strand.
GAGCGACCGCCCGCCGACGTACTCCATCACGATGTAGCCGGTGTCCTCGCGGTCCCCGGGTCCCCGGTGCCACACGTGGGTGATGATGCGGACGATGTCGGGGTGGTGCAGCGTGGTGAGGGAACGGCGCTCCTCGACGGCGGCCCGGCGGGCCGCCGCGTCGCCGTTGTTGATCAGTCCCTTCAGCACCACGTGGAGACCCGGCACCCGGGTGTCCCCGGCCAGGTAGATCCAGCCGTGGCCGCCCACCGCGAGGTACCCGAGCACCTCGTAGTGGCCGCCGACCAGGTCGCCCGGCCGCAGCTTCGGCCGGAACGAGTACTCCGTACCGCACTGCGGGCAGAATCCGCGGTCCGGGGCCGGGTCCTGGTCGTAGGAGACCCCGATGGTGCCGACGCAGTTGTCCACGCCGCACCGCCGGCCACCGGTGTGCCGCCGGGCGGTGGTGTCGGCCGCCTCCGACACGCCGGGCGGGTCCAACCGGGGCAGCACCGGCAGGCCGTCGCGGTCCAGGGCGCCGCCGGCCGGAGCCGGGGCGGCCCGCGAGGGCTGCGGGTGGTGCGGGGGCTGCCGGGGTCGCCGGGGAGCCGGGGCTTCAGGGGCGCCCCGCCCTCGGGGAGCGGCGGGTCGGCGGTGGCAGGTGTCGCAGAACCCGGTCACCATCAGGTGCCCGCCGCGGCACCCGGATCTGGCGCAGGGCGCGCCGCCGTTCACCGGGGCGCCCCGCCCCGGTCCCGGGCGGACGCGTCGGTGCCGTCCACCCGGTGCGTGTAGGCGGCGACGGCGGCCTCGGCCTCCCGGAGGTCGCAGGGCCTGGTCTGGAGCAGGGCGTGCGCCCGCAGGTAGAGGGCGTCCACCGCGGGGTCCTCCACGCCCTGGGCCGCGTGCTGGTGCAGCACGCGGTAGCCGCGGAGGCGTCCTCCGAGTTCGTCGCAGCGTTCCCGGAGCAGGTCGAGGCGTTCGGCGTACGCGCTCAGCCCGGCGGCGGCCCGTTCGGCCAGCCGCTCGTAGCGGGCCAGGTCCGGGAGCCGGGCCGGGTCGTCCGGGGTCCGGGTGAGGTCGGCGAGGGCCGCGTGGGCGGCCACCAGGTAGGCGTCGACCGACCGGAGGCCGTGGGGCAGCACCTCGGCCCGTCGCTGGTGCAGGGCGCGGGCGAGCGGGCCGGTGACCTCCTCCAGCCGCTCGACGAGTCGTGCCCGGCGCTCCCGCGCGGGCCGGACGACCAGTTCCTCCCGGGCCCGGAGGTACGGGACGCCGGCCGTGCGGAAGACCAGCAGCAACCGGCTGCCGCCGGCGCGCAGCACCTCCAGCAGGTCGAGGAGGTCCGGCGGGTCCACCGCCTCGTCCACGCCGACGACCACGAGGTCCAGGGTGCTGCGGGCGGCCCGCAGCGCCGCGCTGACGGAGCCCTCCGGGCACGGGGGCAGTCCCAGGCGGCCGGCGATCCGTCCGGCGATCTCGGCGCACTCCAGTCCGGCGGCGTCCACCGCCAGGTCGTAGCCGCCGATCGAGGGGACCGTGGCGGGCGGTCCCCAGGAGGAACGGGCCGCGGCTGCGGCCGGGCGCTCCCGGTCGGCGAGGGAGACGGCACGGCGCAGGGTGGCGGCCCGGGCCCGGTCGTCGGGGCCGACCACGCTGATCTTCACCTGTCGCCCGTCGTCGCGCAGCCACTCGGCGAGGCGTTGGGCGAACGGCTCGTCCAGCAGGTCCGCCGAGACGTCGTCGCCGGTGGACCTGAGCCGGTCGTCGACCGCGGTCGGGCCCACCGTGAACGCCTGGACCTGGGGCAGGTGCCTGACGATGGTCTCGGCCGGGGCCATGAAGCAGTGCCCGTCCCGGTGGCGGTTCAGCACCATGCCGAAGACCTCACCGGTCGTGCCGTCCGCGACCCCGGCGCCGCTGAATCCGGGGCCGGCCACCTCGCCGGGGACGGTCGGGGCGAGTTGGACCTGTCCGTCGCGGCCGCAGCCGCCGACGGCCAGGGCCCGGAACCAGATGCCGCCGTTGTGTCCGCGGGGGAAGCCGTACATCCGCACCTCGCGGCGGGAGGAGAGCCGGTGCAGCCGCACCGCGTCCGCCGCCGGTCTGGGCCGTTCCAACTCCAGCAACGCCAGGTCGCCACCGGGATCGCCGTCGAGGTCCCGGTCCTCCTGCACGTAGGCGCCCTCGTCCACCCGCGCCGGGACCGAGGGAACGTCGGGCGCCGCCGCGCCGACGAACTCCGCGGTGATCGGCCCGTTCGCCGAATCCACCACGTGAGCGCAGGTCAGGACCCGGTCCGGGCTCAGCAGAATGCCGGTCCCCACGATGTCGCCGTTCGCCCTCCGGAGCCGAACCGCCCACCTGGGCGTCTCCATCAACGAGGCGGCCCGGACTCCCCCGCCAGCAGCCATATCGACACTATACGGGCGCCTCCCACTGCCGCATACTTGTTGTCGAAAAGAATCAACAAGCCTGGGAGGAACCAGAGTTGGCGGAAGAACTGGGGTTCGTGGGACTAGCCGAGGTCATCCGCCAGATCCGTGGCGAACTGGAGGAGGCCCGGGCGCAGGCCCGCGGCCAGGAAGTCGGCTTCACCGTGGAGAACGTGAACCTGACCTTCACCGTCCAGATCCACCGTTCGGGCACCGCCGGCGGCGGTGTCCGCATCGGCGTGGTGACCGCCGAGTTGGGGGGCGCGGTGGACCGTCAGGTGACCCATCAGGTCCAGGTCGACCTGAAACCGGAGCTGCCCGACGGCGAGCGGATGCAGGTCGGCCGGTTCAAAGACGGGCGCGGCACGTACCGCTGAGGCCGTGGCCCCACCGACGCGGGCGGAACCGGGCGCGCCGCCCGTTCGTGGTACCCGCGGGGACCCCGTCCACCGCAGCGGACGGGGCGAACGAGCAGGAGGGAGCCGGCGTGGGCACGAGCACCGCCCGGATCGACGGGGACGCACTGGTGTTGGGAGGGGTCCGGGTGCGGTTCGTCCGCACCCTGCGGCTGCCCGAGCAGGGCACCCATCCGCTGCCGCCCGGGTTGGGCCACTTCCCCCTCCGCCGCGTCGAGGACCACTCCGAGGCGGTGCCGGCCGCGTGGCTGGCCAAGGGCGGGGTGATGCTCCCGGTGCACCTGCGCGAGGCGATGTGGCTCAGCTTCTCCGGCACGGTGGAGCCCTCGGCCCTCCAGGTCGGGGTGGGCAAGGTGTGCGCGGTGTCCGGGCAGCCCTGGAGCGACCGCTTGGACCGGAGCCCGCAGAACTACCTGGTGCTGCCGCGGCAGCCCTGGTTGGACGGCATCAATTCCGGTCGGGGCACGGTCCGTCAGTTCGTGGCCGTGCCGATGGGATCGGGGGCCACGGTCGAGGGCCAGGTGACCGGCGAGGAGACGGTGGGCGGCGTCCAACTCCAGGCGTTCGGGCTCGGTGAGCAGGCCCGGCGGACGTGGCGGCGGGCGTGGCGGGAGGCACCCCCGATGGCGTTCGGCGGCGCCGCGGGCGGCGCACCGCCGGCTCCCGGAGCGGCCCCCGCGGCCCGGGCCGCGTCGATGCGGGGCACGCCGGCCGCCGCCATGGGGGTCGGGGTCGGCGGGTCGATGCGCCAGCAGGTGTTCCGGGACGACCGGCCGCCGTCGGACTGGGCGTCCCGCCCCGCGGCGCGGACCTTCGTCCATCTGGTGCCGGCGTCCCTATGGCAGCGGATCACCGGGGAGGCACCGCCGCCCTCCCCGGTGGACCGGGCCGCGTACACCGCTGCCGGGCTGCCCTGGTTCGACCACTACGACGAGGACGGGGTCGATCTGACGCCCTCGGACGCGCTCGGCGCGGTCCGGCCGGTCGGTGACTGGCTCGGCGACGACCAGGCCCCCTGGCAGCCGCCGGCGCCCCCGCAGGTCCACCCGCTCGGCGATCCGCGCCCCGGCCGACCCGTCGCGGACGGCGACTGGTAGCCGGGCCGGGCGCTCCCCGGGCCCCGACTGGCGTGCGGCGGGCGCCGGTCGGAGGATGGCCGCATGCTGTTCGCCCGGCTGGCCCAGGCCTCGCGGGAGGTCGCGGCGGTCTCGGCCCGGTCCCGCAAGGTCGCGCTGCTCGCGGAGTTGTTCGCTCAGGCGGGGCCCGCGGACGTTCCGGTGGTCATCGGCCACCTCTCGGGGCGGTTGCCGCAGGGCCGGATCGGGGTGGGGTGGAGCCTGCTGCGGCATCCGGTGGAGCCCGCCGTCACGGCGTCCCTGACCGTGCGGGACGTGGATGCGGCGCTGACCTCCCTGGCCGGGGTGTCCGGGCCCGGCGCGCGCGCCGCACGGGCCCGGCAGGTCACCGCACTCTTCGCAGCGGCGACCGCACCGGAACAGGACTTCCTGCGCGCCGTGTTGACGGGCGAGGTGCGGCAGGGCGCCCTCGACGCCCTCGCCGGCGAGGCCCTGGCCCGGGCGGCCGGGGCACCGGCGGAGGAGGTGCGCCGGGCCGTGATGCTCGCCGGTTCGCTGCCGGAGGTGGCCCGGGTGCTGCTCGCCGAAGGACCCGCCGCGCTGGCGTCGTTCCGGGTGGCGGTGGGGCGGCCGGTGCGGCCGATGCTGGCGGCGAGTGCGCCCTCGGCGGGGGAGGCGGTCGACCGGGTCGCGGGCCCGTGCGCGGTGGAGGAGAAGCTGGACGGCATCCGGATCCAGGTGCACCGGGACGGCGAGCGGGTGCGGGTCTTCACCCGGACGCTGGACGAGATCACTCCGCGGCTCCCCGAACTCGTCGCCCGGGTGCGGGAGCTTCCCGGTGAGCGGTGCGTCCTGGACGGCGAGTTGATCGCCCTGGACGACGCGGGCCGGCCACGGGCCTTCCAGGAGACGGCGGGCCGGGTGGGCGCACGGTCCGACGTGGCGTCCGCGGCCCGCTCGGTCCCGCTGACCCCGGTGTTCTTCGACGTCCTGGTGGTGGACGACCGCGATCTGTTGGACCTGCCGCTGGAGCGGCGGCACGCGGAGTTGGCCCGTCTGGTGCCCGCCGAGGCCCGGGTCCGCCGCACGGTGGTGGACCCGGGCGCCGATGCGGGAGCCGCCCGGGACGCGGCGGAGGCGTTCTTCGCGGCGGCGCTCGCGCGGGGGCACGAGGGCGTGGTGGTGAAGTCGCTGGCCGCCCCGTACAGCGCGGGTCGGCGGGGTGCCTCCTGGTGGAAGGTGAAGCCCGTGCACACCCTGGACCTGGTGGTGCTGGCCGCCGAGTGGGGGCACGGCAGGCGCACCGGCACCCTGTCCAACCTGCACCTGGGGGCGCGCCGCCCGGACGGGACCTTCGCCATGCTGGGCAAGACGTTCAAGGGGCTCACCGACGCCGTGCTGGCCTGGCAGACCGAACGGCTGCGGGGGCTCGCCGTGAGCGACGACGGACACCTGGTGCGGGTGCGGCCCGAGTTGGTGGTGGAGATCGCCTTCGACGGGCTCCAGCGGTCGACCCGGTACCCGGCCGGGGTGACCCTGCGGTTCGCCCGGGTGGTGCGCTACCGGGAGGACAAGACGGCGCGGGAGGCCGACACGGTGGAGGCGGTGCTCGCCCTCGGTGCCCCGCACGGGACGGCCGGGTCGCCGTAGCCGCCCGGGCGGGCGCGCCTGGCCGCGGGCGCCGATCGTGGAGACACTGGGCGCATGACCAGACGCAGCGCGGGGCTGCTGCTCTTCCGCCGCCGCCCCACCGGCCCCGAGGTGCTCCTCGGGCACATGGGCGGCCCGTGGTGGGTGGGCAGGGACGCCGGTGCGTGGAGCGTGCCGAAGGGCGAGTACGCACCGCCGGAGGAGGCGTGGCAGGCGGCCCGCCGGGAGTTCCGGGAGGAGCTGGGGCTGGCGCCGCCCGCCGGTACCGCGGTGGCGCTCGGCGAGACCGTCCAGGCCGGCGGAAAGGTGGTCACGGTGTGGGCCGTCGAGGCCGATCTGGACCCCGCGGACGTGGTGCCCGGTACGTTCACCATGGAGTGGCCGCCCCGCTCCGGCCGGACCGGCACCTTCCCGGAGCTGGACCGCGTCGCCTGGTTCGGTCTCGATGCCGCTCGGGCGGCCCTGGTGAAGGGGCAGCGGGCGTTCGTCGACCGGTTGGCCGCCGCGTGGGAGGGCTGAACCGCACCCGTGCCGCGTTGCGGGGCCGAGGGGGCCGGGGGAAGGTCGAAGGACCGCTCCCCCACCAGGAGGTCCCCCATGTCCCCCAAGCGGCTGACGACGGTCAATCCGGCCACCGGCGAGGAGGTGGCGGCCTTCGAGGTGCTGGGCGCGGAGGGCGTCGAGGCCAAGCTCGCCGCCGCCGCCGAGGCGTTCGAGCGGTTCCGGCTGCTGCCGCTGTACGAGCGGGCCCGACTGCTGCACAGCGCCGCCGACCTGCTGGACCACGACGGGCCCGAGATCGCCCGGGTGCTGACGGTGGAGATGGGCAAGCCGATCGGGCAGGCCCGGGCGGAGGCCGCCAAGTGCGCCAAGGCCATGCGCTGGTACGCGGAGCGCGCGGACGGGCTGCTGGCCGACGAGGTGCCGGACGGGGTGGACGTGGCCGATGCGGGGGCCGCGAGCGCCCGGGTGGTGTACCGCCCGCTGGGGGTGGTGCTCGCGGTGATGCCGTGGAACTTCCCGCTCTGGCAGGTCGTGCGGTTCGCCGCGCCGGCCCTGATGGCCGGGAACGTGGGGCTGCTCAAGCACGCCTCGAACGTGCCCCGGACGGCGCTGTACCTGGAGGACCTGTTCCGTCGGGCCGGCTATCCGCAAGGGTGCTTCCAGACCCTGCTGATCGGCTCGGACGCCGTGGAGGGCGTGCTGCGCGATCCGCGGGTGGCCGCCGCGACGCTCACCGGGAGCGAGCCGGCCGGCCGGGCGGTGGCGGCCGTCGCCGGGGACGAGGTCAAGAAGACGGTGTTGGAGCTGGGCGGCAGCGATCCGTTCGTGGTCATGCCCTCGGCGGAGCTGGAGCGGGCCGCCCGGGTCGCGGTCACGGCCCGGGTGCAGAACAACGGCCAGTCCTGCATCGCGGCCAAGCGGTTCCTGGTCCACGAGGAGGTCTTCGACGCCTTCGCCGAGCGGTTCGTCGAGGGCATGCGGGCGCTGCGGGTGGGCGACCCGCTGGACGAGGCCACCGACGTCGGTCCGTTGGCCACCGAACGCGGCCGGGCGGACCTGGAGGAGTTGGTGGACGAGGCCGTGGAGAGCGGTGCCACCGTGCTGTGCGGCGGGCGCCGTCCGCCCGCGCTCACGGCCGGCTGGTTCTACGAGCCGACCGTGCTGGCCGACGTGACGCCGCGGATGCGCATCCACCACGAGGAGGCGTTCGGGCCGGTCGCGACCCTGTACCGGGTGGCGGACCTCGACGCGGCGGTGGCCCTGGCGAACGACACGCCGTTCGGGTTGAGCTCCAACGTGTGGACCCGGGACGCCGCGGAGGTCGACCGGTTCACCCGCGACCTGCGGGCCGGCGGGGTGTTCGTCAACGGGATGACGGCCTCGCACCCCGCCCTCCCCTTCGGAGGCGTCAAGCGCTCCGGGTACGGTCGCGAGCTGTCCGGGCACGGCATGCACGAGTTCTGCAACATCACGACGGTGTGGCAGGGCCCCTGACCGGCCTAACTTCGCTGCCGGACGAGCGCGGGCGCGGCGGGCAGGGCGGCACGGGCGGTTACGATCCCCGCGTCGTCGTCCCCGGGAGGAACCAGTGGGCCGGGAAGTCACGCCCCCCGTGATCATCGACAGTCACGGCAGCCTGCACGTGGCCGCGGCGGACGTCAGCAGGCTGCTGCGCGGGATCGGGGCGCACTGGCTCCACCTGGTGGAGCGGGGCGGACCCGAACTGGACGAGGACACGGTGGCCGCGCTGGCCATCGAGTTGGCCAAGCTCGCCGACCGCATCGACGTGGCCTGCATCGCCCACCAGACGAGCACGGCCTCCTGAACCCGCCGGGCGCCCGGGGCCGGTCCCGTCCCCGTCCCCGCCGTGCCGCCACCCCCGGTCTGGAGTAGTCCGACGCGATATCCCCGCCGCCGCGGGTCATCGTGGATGGACCACCCTCCGTCCGGAGGGGGCGAGAGAAGGCACGCCATGGCGACCCTGTGCAGACCCGCTGTATCCGTTCCCGAGCACATCATCACGATGGAGGAGACGCTGGCGCTGGCGAGCAGTCGCCACGCCGACCACCCGCAGCTCCCCCTGGCGCTGCGACTGATCCGGAACACCGGCGTCCGAACCCGCCACATCGTCCAGCCCATCGAGGAGACCCTGAAGCACCCGGGGTTCGAGGACCGCAACAAGCTGTACGAGGCGGAGGCCAAGGCGCGGGTGCCGGCCGTGGTGCGGCGCGCGCTGGACGACGCCGAACTCCGCGCCGGTGACATCGACGTCATCATCTACGTGTCGTGCACGGGCTTCATGATGCCCTCGCTGACCGCGTGGCTGATCAACGAGATGTCGTTCTCCAGCGAGACCCGGCAGATACCGATCGCCCAACTCGGTTGCGCGGCGGGAGGTGCCGCCATCAACCGGGCGCACGACTTCTGCACCGCCTACCCGGAGGCGAACGCGCTGATCGTGGCGTGCGAGTTCTGCTCGCTCTGCTACCAGCCGACCGACCTGGGGATCGGCTCCCTGCTGTCCAACGGCCTCTTCGGCGACGGGGTCGCCGCGGCCGTGGTCCGCGGCAGGGGCGGCACCGGGGTCACCCTGGAGCGCAACGGCTCGTACCTGATCCCGAAGACCGAGGACTGGATCGCGTACGACGTCCGGGCCACCGGATTCCACTTCCTGTTGGACAAGCGGGTGCCGGCGACGATGGAGCCCCTGGCCCCGGCGCTCAAGCAACTCGCGGACGTCCACGGTTGGGACGCCACCGACCTGGACTTCTACATCGTCCACGCGGGCGGGCCCCGCATCCTGGACGACCTGAGCAAGTTCCTCCAGGTGCCCTCGGACGCGTTCCGGTTCAGTCGGGCCACGCTCACCGAGTACGGCAACATCGCCAGTGCGGTGGTGCTCGACGCGCTGCGCCGCCTGTTCGACGAGGGCGGCGCCACCCACCGGGCCCGGGGGCTGCTCGCGGGCTTCGGGCCGGGGATCACCGCCGAGATGGCGCTCGGCCGTTGGGTGAGCGCCAAGGAACCGCTGGCCTCCACGGTCCAGGTGCCCCGGGAGGCCCTCGCCTGAGCGGCGCCTCCCCTCCGGCCGGACGGCCCGGCGCGCGTGCGCGCCGGGCCGCGACACGGACCACCGTCCCCACAGACCCCCACACACCACAGACGAGGGCCATCGGCATGACCGACGAGACGACCACCACCACCCTGCCCCCCGTACGGTTCTGGCCCGCGCTGGACCTGACCGCGGTGGACTTCGACCCGGTCCTGGCGGAGCTGATGCGCGAGGGCCCCGTCAACCGCATCCGACTCCCCAACGGCGAGGGCTGGGCGTGGTTGGTGACCCGCTACGACGACGTCCGGGCCGTGACCAACGACGCCCGGTTCAGCCGCGCCGAGGTGGTGGGGCGCCAGGTGACCCGGCTGGCACCGCACTTCATCCCGGTGCCCGGCGCGGTCGGCTTCGCGGACCCCCCGGACCACACCCGGCTGCGGCGCGCCGTCACCGCGGCCTTCACCGCCCGGGGCGTGCAACGCATCCGGGAGCACGCCCAGCGGACCCTGGACGCGATGGTGGACGGGCTGCTGCGGGACGGCCCCCCTGCGGACCTCACCGAACGGGTGCTGGCCCCGTTCCCGATCGCGGTGATCTGCGAGGTGATGGGGGTGCCGGCGCAGGACCGGGAGCGGATGCACACCTGGACCCAGCTCATCCTGTCCTCGTCCAACGGCGCGGAGGTCAGCGAGCGGGCGAAGGACGCGATGGTGGCCCAGTTCACCGCGTTGGTGCGGGCCGGGCGGGGCAGCACCTCGGAGGACGTCGTCGGGCTGCTGGGCGCGGCGGTGGGGCGGGGCGAGTTGAGCGAGGAGGAGGCGGTGGGCCTCGCGGTGCTGGTGCAGATCGGCGGCGAGGCGGTCACCAACAACACCGGACAGTTGTTCTACCTGCTGCTGACCAGGCCGGAGCTGTGGCGACGGCTGCGGGAGGAGCCCGCGGTGCGCTCGCAGGCGATCGACGAACTGATCCGGTACATCCCGCACCGCAGCGCGGTCGGACTGTCCCGGATCGCACTGGAGGACGTGGAGGTCGGCGGGGTGCTGATCCGCCGGGGCGAGCCGGTGTACGTGTCGTACCTGGCGGCCAACCGCGATCCCGAGGTGTTCCCCGAACCGGACCGGATCGACTTCGACCGCAGCCCCAATCCGCACGTGTCCTTCGGGCACGGCCCGCACTACTGCGTGGGCGGCATCCTGGCGAAGATGGAGGCCGAGCTGATGGTGTCCACGCTGGTCGACCGGTTGCCCGGGCTGCACCTCGCCGTGCCGCCCGACGAGGTGCCGTGGCGCAAGGGCGCCCTGATCCGGGGGCCCGAGGCGCTCCCGGTGGCCTGGTGAGCCGGCGGGAGGAACACCGATGACCGCGCTGATCCCGCCGGAGGGCCTGCTGGTCCCGCCCGGCCACGGCAAGCGGGTGCTGACCCCGGCCCAGGACGTCACGTTCAAGGTGACCGGGGAGCACTCGCAGGTGGCGTCGACCTTCGAGGTGGTGGTGCCGCCCGGCTTCGACGTGGGCGCCCATGTGCACTCCCGCAGCGAGGAGTTGTTCTACGTGCTGGAGGGCGAGCTGGAGGTGCTGGCCTTCGAGCCGAAGGTGCGCACCGCCGACCGCTGGCAGCGGTGGGAGTCCCCCGGCGGGCGGCGGGTGGTGCGGGCCGAGCCGGGCACCGTGATCGTGGTGCCGCCGGGGTGTCCGCACGCCTTCGCCAATCCGACCGACACCCCGGCGAGGATGTTCTTCCAGTCCTCCCCGCCCCCCGACCACGAGCGGTACTTCGAGGAGCTGTTGGAGATCCTCTCGACCGGCGGCACCCCCGACGTCGCGGCCATCGCGGACCTGCGGGCCCGCTACGACATCGAACAGCTGACGCCGCTGCGGCACGGCCGGCACGAGGTGCCGGGCGGGTGACCTCGCCCGGGCACCCGCCCCGCCCGGGCCGCGGAACCCGGCGGCCCGCCCCGCCGGGGGTGTTAGTTTTCGCTGGCGTCAAGGAGTCCAACGGGGTGGGGAGCAAGGGTCATGGAGACCACGCATCGGGGCGATCTGCAACGGTCGGCCGAGCGGCGGCGGTACGAGCTGCTGGAGGCCGCGGACCGGGTGGTGCTCCGGGACGGCCCCGGGGCCTCGATGAACGCGATCGCCGCCGAGGCCGGCATCACCAAGCCGATCCTGTACCGCCACTTCGGCGACAAGGGCGGGCTGTACGCGGCGCTGGCCGAGCGGCACACGGACGGGCTGCTCGCCTCGCTGCGGGCCGCCCTGGACGCTCCGGTGGGGCGCCGGGAGCGGATCGAGGCGACCCTGGACGCCTACCTCCACGCGATCGAGTCCCGTCCCCAGGTGTACCGGTTCCTGATGCACCCGGGGAAGAGCGGCCCGGTGGCCGGCGGCCACCGGGCCCCCCTGTTGAACAGCCTCGGCGAGGAACTGGCCCGGGTGATCGAGGAGCGGCTCGACCTGGGCCCCGACGGGGAGCGGCTGGCCCGGGTGTGGGGACACGGCATCATCGGCATGATGCACACCGCAGGGGACTGGTGGCTCAGCGAACACCCCTGCTCCCGCGCCGAGTTGGTCAAGTCCCTGGCGGACCTGTTGTGGGGTCGGCTGGCCGCCGCCGGCGACCGGGTCGCCGGCCCGGGCTTCTGACGCCGGGGGGCGACGGCGGCTCACCGCGCCACCGGCCCGCGCGCCACCGCACGCCGCACCCGGTGGGCCCGCCAACCGGTGACCCGGTCCACGTAGAGCCCGCCGTCGAGGTGGTCGCTCTCGTGCTGGAGGCAGCGGGCGAAGAACCCGGTGCCGTCGATGCGCACGGGCTCGCCCCGCACGTCGACCCCCTCCACCACGGCGTGGTCGAACCGCTCGGTGCCCGCTTCCAGTCCGGGCAGGGACAGGCAGCCCTCGGGCCCCCTGACCGTGACTCCGTCGGCGGTGACGAGCGTGGGGTTCACCACATGTCCCAGGTGCCGTTCGTCCTCGTCGTCGGGGCAGTCGAAGACGAACACCCGCAGCGCCTCGCCGACCTGGTTGGCGGCGAGGCCCACCCCGCGCGCCGCGTACATCGTCGCGAACAGGTCGTCGACCAACCGGGCCAGGGACGGCCCGAAGTCGGTCACCTCCGCGCAGCGGGCGCGCAGCACGGCATCGCCGTGCAGGACGAGGGGGCGTACGCGCCCGGAGGCTCCCGGGATGGTGCGGTGCGGCATGCCGGCAAGGGTACGTTCACCACACCCGCCCATTCCCGGGCGGTGCCGTGGTTCGGGCAGGTGACCACATCTCGATAGGCTGAGGGCATCGAGGCCGGTGCAGGCGCGGCGCCGTACGCAAGGAGGACGCAGAACGATGGCAGCAACCCCGGACCCGCTGTCGCCACGAGCCAAGCTGGCCGTGACGGCGGGCAAGGCAGCCGCGGCGGTCTCGCGCGCGGCGGGCCGTGGCAGTGGATCGGTCATCGGCGGCCGGGTGGCACTCAAACTCGACCCGGAGCTGCTGGGCCGCCTCGCCCAGCACCTGGACGTGGTACTGGTCTCGGCCACCAACGGCAAGACGACGACGACCCGACTCATCGCGGAGGCGCTGCGCGCCGCGGGGCCCGTGGTGTCGAACGCGCTCGGCGCGAACATGCCCGCCGGGATCACCTCGGCGCTCGCGGGCGGCTCGGACGCCCGGTACGGCGTGATCGAGGTGGACGAGAAGTACCTGTCCGGGGTGGCCCGTGACGTGGAGCCGAAGGCGATCGCGTTGCTGAACCTCTCCCGGGACCAGTTGGACCGGGCCGCCGAGACCCGCATGTTGGCCGAGCACTGGCGCGAGGGGCTGGCCGGCACCAAGGCCGTGGTGATCGCGAACGCCGACGACCCGCTGGTGGTGTGGGCGGCGTCCTCCTCGCCGAACGTGATCTGGGTGGCGGCGGGGCAGATGTGGAAGGACGACGCCTGGTCCTGCCCGTCCTGCGGCGGGGTGATGCAGCGCCCCGGCGACGACTGGTACTGCGGCGAGTGCGGCTTCCGCCGGCCCGCTCCCAGCTGGGTGCTCCAGGGCGACTACGTGCTCGACCCGCACGGTTCGGCCTGGCCGATCCACCTCCAGTTGCCGGGCCGCGCCAACAAGGCCAACGCGGCGACCTCGGCCGCGGTCGTCGCGGTCTTCGGGGTGCCGCCGCAGGTGGCGCTGGAGCGGATGTACCAGGTGCAGGCCGTCGCCGGCCGTTACGACGTGGTGCAGTTCGCGGGTCGGGACCTGCGGTTGCTGCTGGCGAAGAACCCGGCCGGCTGGTTGGAGACCTTCTCGCTGATCGACCCGCCGCCGACGCCGGTGATCCTCTCCGTGAACGCGCGCGGCGCCGACGGCACCGACACCTCCTGGCTGTGGGACGTCGACTACACGCGGCTGACCGGGCACCCGATCTTCGTCATCGGCGACCGCAAGCTGGACCTCGCGGTGCGGCTGGAGGTGGCGGGCCAGAGCTTCCAGGTCTGCGACACGGTCGACCAGGCGGTGCAGATGGCCCCGCCTGGTCGGATCGAGGTCATCGCGAACTACACCGCGTTCCAGGACCTGCGCCGCCGCATCGGCAACTGACCGGCCGACCGAGCCGCGTTCCCGCACGCCCGCCCCGCACGATGGGCCTTTGAGCCAAGGATTTTGAGGATGAGCGAAAGCAGTCTGCGTCTGGTCTGGATCTACCCGGACCTGCTCAGCACCTACGGCGACCAGGGAAACGCCCTGGTCGTGGAGCGTCGGGCCCGTCAGCGGCGGCTCGACGTCACCCGGATCGACGTCCGCAGCGACCAGCCGATCCCGACCTCGGGGGACATCTACCTGATCGGCGGGGGCGAGGACCGTCCGCAGCGGTTGGCCGCGGAGCGGCTGCGCCGGGACGCCGGTCTGCCGCGGGCGGTGGAGAACGGGGCGATCGTTTTCGCGGTGTGCGCCGGCTACCAGATCCTCGGGCACGAGTTCATCAACGACCTCGGCCAACGCGAGCCGGGTCTGGGCCTGTTGGACGTCAAGACGGTGCGCGGCGAGGGCGAGCGCTGCGTGGGCGACGTGCTCGGGGACATCGACTCCCGGTTGGGGCTGCCGCCGCTCACCGGCTTCGAGAACCACCAGGGCGTGACGTACCTGGGGCCGTCCGCCCGTCCCTTCGCCCGGGTGCGGATCGGCCGGGGCAACGGCACCGGGGACGGTACCGAGGGGGCGTACAACGACACCGTGTTCGGCACGTACATGCACGGTCCGGTGCTGGCCCGCAACCCGCTGGTGGCCGATCTGCTGCTGAAGCTGGCCCTGGACGTGAACGCACTGCCGCCGACCGACGACCGCTGGTACGAGGCGCTGCGCAGCGAGCGGATCGCGGCGGCCCAACAGCCCGCCTGAAGCAGCCGTGCGACCCGTCGCACACCTGAGCGCGGGCCCCGTCTGACGGGGCCCGCGCTCAGGTGTGCAGGGGTGTCCAGAAGGCGGACGCGGCGTTCGGCGCAGGCCGACCGCGCCGGTAGGGTGGCGGCGTCCCACCGGACGGCGTGGTCCGGTCGCACGTCCACGTTGCAAAGGTTTCCGAGCCATGCGTCTTGGTGTCCTCACCTCCGGCGGTGACTGCCCTGGCCTGAACGCCGTCATCCGGTCCGTCGTCCACCGTGCCGTCGTCGATCACGGCGACGAGGTGGTCGGCTTCAACGACGGCTGGAAGGGCCTGTTGGAGTGCGACTACCGCAAGCTCGACCTGGACGCGGTCGGCGGCATCCTCGCCCTGGGCGGGACCATCCTCGGCTCGTCCCGGGTGCAGCCCGCCCATCTGGTGGACGGGGTGGAGCGCGCCAAGGGCCACGTCGCGGAGTTGGGGCTGGACGCGATCATCCCGATCGGCGGCGAGGGCACCCTGAAGGCGGCCCGGTTGCTCTCGGACAACGGGCTGCCGATCGTGGGCGTGCCGAAGACCATCGACAACGACATCGCCGCGACGGACGTCACCTTCGGCTTCGACACCGCCGTGGGCGTGGCGACCGAGGCCCTGGACCGGCTCAAGACCACCGCCGAGTCGCACCAGCGGGTGCTGATCGTCGAGGTCATGGGGAGGCACACCGGGTGGATCGCCCTGCACTCGGGGATGGCCGCGGGCGCCCACGCCATCGTGGTCCCGGAGCGTCCGTTCGACGTGGCGGAGCTGGCCTCGCGGGTCGGGGAGCGGTTCTCGGCCGGCAAGAAGTTCGCGATCGTGGTGGCCGCCGAGGGCGCCAAGCCCCGACCGGGTTCCATGGAGTTCGACGAGGGCGGCAAGGACGTCTACGGCCACGAGCGCTTCGCGGGGATCGCCCGGCAGCTGTCGATCGAGCTGGAGCAGCGCCTGGGCAAGGAGGCGCGGCCGGTGATCCTGGGGCACGTCCAGCGCGGCGGCACGCCCACCGCGTACGACCGGGTGTTGGCCACCCGCTTCGGTTGGCACGCGGTGGAGGCCGTGCACCGGGGCGAGTTCGGGCGGATGACCGCGCTGCGCGGCACGGAGATCGTCACGGTGCCGCTGAGCGATGCCGTGGAGTCGTTGAAGACGGTGCCCGACGCGCGGTACGCCGAGGCCGGCGTCGTGCTGTAGGCCCCTTGCACGAGCGGGCCCGACCCGTTCGGCGCTTCGACCGCCCCCGACCGCGAGCGCGGTCGGGGGCGGTTCTAGTCTGGTGCGGACGGACAGAGCGAATCCCCCACGAAACAGGAGCCGGCGGATGGATCACAGCGGGCACGGCACGACCACGGACCTGCCGCCGTTCACGCTGGGGCGAGGTCTTGAGTGGTCCCCCGAGCCGTTCTTCCTGATCGGCTGTCTGCTGGCGCTGGCCCTGTACGGCTGGGGCGTGGCGCGCCTGGTGCGCCGCGGCGACGCCTGGCCGGTGGGCCGGACGGTGTCGTTCGTGCTGGGCGTGCTGTCGGTGATGCTGGTGATGTGCACCGCGCTCAACGACTACGGCATGGTCATGTTCAGCGTGCACATGGTGCAGCACATGGTGATCAGCATGCTGTCGCCGATCATGCTGCTGCTGGGGGCGCCGATCACCCTGGCGCTGCGGGCGCTGCCGGTCGCGGGTCGGGGCCGCAGAGGGCCGCGCGAACTGCTGCTGGGCCTGCTGCACAGCCGGTACCTGAAGGTGATCACGCACCCGGGGTTCACCATTCCGCTGTTCATCGCGAGCCTGTACGGCCTGTACTTCACGCCGCTGTTCGAGTTCCTGATGGGGTCCACGCCGGGCCACCTGGCGATGATGGTGCACTTCCTGGCGACGGGGCTGGTGTTCTTCTGGCCGATCATGGGCGTGGACCCGGGGCCGCACCGGCCCGGGTACGTGATGCGGATGTTGGAACTGTTCGCGGGCATGCCGTTCCACGCTTTCTTCGGCATCGCGCTGATGATGGCGAGCACCCCGATGATCGGCCCGTACCAGGACCCGCCCGCATCGCTGGGGATCGACGCCCTGGCCGACCAGACCGCGGCCGGCGGCATCGCCTGGGCGTTCAGCGAGGTGCCCTCGGTGCTGGTGCTGATCGCCCTGGTGTTCCAGTGGTACGCCTCCGACCAGCGTCAGGCCCGGCGTCAGGACCGTGCCGCCGACCGGGACGGGGACAAGGAGCTGGCGGAGTACAACGCCTACCTCGCCTCGCTGCACTCCCGCGGTCGCTGAGCTGCGCGAAGGCGTCGGCCCGGGCGGTCGGCCCGTACCGACGCCTGGCGCACGGCCCGGTCCCGGGGTGACGATGGGCGGGAGGCCGTGACCCGGCCGAGGAGTCCGGGCGGCCGTGAGGAGGGTGCGCGATGCCCGGAACGACCCCCCGGTCGACCAGGACCATGGGAATGCTCACCGTCGGAGCGCTGGTGGCCGTCTCGGCCTACTCGGTGGCGCTCGGCAGCAACGGCTGGCTGTGGTTCGGCTGGGTGCTGCTGGTCCTGATCACCCTCGGCATGATCGTGGCGCGCGACGCCTGACCGGGTGACGGACCCGGAGCGGCCGGGCGGGCCCGGGGCCCGGCCGCGGGAACGTCCGTACGCGGCGATCCGCGCCTGTCATCCTGTGCCGAGTGATCCACGACGGCACGCGTCGGAGCGGGACCGGCCGGCCGGGCGTGGAGTCGGGAGGAACGCCGTGTTCTACCACGCGCTGAAGTACGTGCTCCTGGGTCCCCTGTTGCGGTTGTTGTTCCGCCCCCGGATCGAGGGGCTGCACCACGTGCCGGACGGGGGCGCGGGGATCGTCGCCGGGAACCACCTCTCGTTCGCGGACCACTTCCTGATGCCGGCGGTCCTGCACCGGCGGATCACCTTCCTCGCGAAGGCGGAGTACTTCACGGGCCCCGGTCTGCGCGGCCGAATCGTCGCCGCGTTCTTCCGCAGCGCCGGGCAGATCCCCGTGGACCGTTCGGGGCGGGAGGCGGGGGCCGCCGCGATCCGCGAGGGGCTCGGGGTGCTCGCCCGGGGCGAACTGCTCGGCATCTACCCGGAGGGCACCCGCTCCCACGACGGCCGCCTCTACAAGGGCAAGGTGGGGGTGGCGACGATGGCGCTCACCGCGGGCGTGCCGGTCGTGCCCTGCGCCATGATCGGCACCTTCGAGGCCCAGCCGCCGGGCCGGCTGCTCCCCCGGCCCCGGCCGGTGACGATCCGGTTCGGCGCCCCCCTGGACTTCTCCCGCTACGCGGGGCTGGAGGACGAGAAGGCGGTGCTGCGCGCGGTCACCGACGAGATCATGTACGCGGTCATGACGCTGTCGGGCCAGGAGTACGTGGACCGCTACGCCGCCGTGGTGAAGGCCGAGGAGGACGCCGGGGCGCCGCCCGCGAAGCGGCCGCGGAGGTTCCCCGGCCGGCCCCGTCGTTGAGGGCCGGGAGCCGGAACGCGCACCGGGCCCGCGCCCCTGCGAGCGGGGTGCGGGCCCGGTGCGCGTCGTGCGGCGCGCCCGGTACCGGGCCGGGCGCGCCGGGCGGTCACGGCTTGGGCGTGGCGTGCGGCGCGCAGCTCACGTTCTTGCCGTCGAGCTCACCGGTCAGCAGGTACCTGTCCACGCGGTCGTTGACGCACGGGTTGACGATCCCGGTGACGCCGTGCGAACCGGCGTTCTCCTCGGTGATCAGTCGGGAGCCCTTGAACCGCTTGTGCAGTTCGAGCGCGCCCGCGTAGGGGGTGGCCGCGTCCCGGGTCGCCTGGACGATCAGGACCGGCGGCAGGCCCTTGCGGGTGGTCACCTCGACGGGCGTGTGCTGCTTGGACTTCCAGGTCGCGCAGGGAAGGTTCATCCAGGCGTTGGACCAGGTGAGGAAGGGGTACTTCTGGTGCAGCCGGGTGTTGTCCCGGTCCCAGGTGCGCCAGTCGCGGGGCCACCTGGCGTCCGCGCACTCGACCGCGGTGTAGACGGCGTTGCCGTTCTCGGCGGCGGCGTTGCCCTCGGTGTCCGTGAGGTCGGGGGCGGCGGCGTCCACCAGGGCCTGGGTGTTGCCGGCCTCGTACTGGCTCCACGCCCGGGCGACGGGCACCCAGCGGGAGTCGTAGTAGGGGGCGGCCTGGAAGAAGCCGATCAGCTCGGCGGGGCCGACCAGGCCGCCGATCGGGTTCTTCTTGGCGGCGGCCCGCAGGGCGTTCCAGCGCTGCTCCACCGCGGCGCGGGTGGTGCCCAGGTGGAAGGTGGCGTCGTGCTGGGCCACCCAGGTCAGCCAGTCGTTCCAGCGCATCTGGAAGGCGACGTCCTGGTCCAGGTTGGCCTGGTACCAGATCTTCTTGCGGGACGGGTTGACCACGCTGTCGGCGACCAGGCGGCGCACGTGGTCGGGGAAGAGGGTGCCGTAGACGGCGCCCAGGTAGGTGCCGTAGGAGACGCCGAGGAAGTTGAGCTTCTCCTCGCCGAGGGCCGCGCGGATGACGTCGAGGTCGCGCGCGGTGTTGGGCGTGGTCATGTGCGGCAGCATCTCGCCGCTGCGCTCGGCGCAGCCGTCCGCGTACGCGGCGGCGAGCCCGCGCTGCACCCGCTTGTCGGCCTCGCCGTCGGGCACGGGGTCGAGCTTGGGCGCCTTCACGAACTCCTGCGGGTCGATGCAGGAGATGGGGGTGGAGTGCCCGACCCCGCGCGGGTCGAAGCCGACGAAGTCGTACGCCTTGGCGGTCTTGGCCCACAGCGGGTTCTTGGCGGTGACGCGGACCGGGAAGCGCATGCCCGAGCCGCCGGGGCCGCCCGGGTTGTAGACGAGGGCGCCCTGGCGCTCCTCGGGGGTGCCGGTGTGGCCGATCCGGTCGACGGCCAGCTTGATCTGCTTGCCGAACGGCTTGGCGTAGTCGAGCGGGACCGTCACCCAGCCGCACTGGATGGGCTTGGCCAGCCCCCAGTCGGCGGGACAGTCCTTCCACTCGATGCCGGCCCTCGCGGCACGGTTGGCGGCGATGGAGGCGCCGACCTGCTCCCGTTCCTGACCGCGCACCAGGTCGCCGGTCCGGTCGTGCGCGCTCGCGGTGGGCGTGGTCAGCACGCCCACCATCAGCGTGGCGGCGATCATCGTGCCCGCGGAGCCGAGGGCGGTTGCCCGGCTCGTCCGTGTCCGTCTCAACTGGGACCTCCCGTACGCAGATTCGAATGAATGCAGCGTGATCCTGCCGCCTGTGGGGTCCCTGACAAAAGACGAGGTCGGGGTTCTTTGCCAATCCGATAACCGGGACATCGGATACCGTTCACCGGTTCCCGGGAACGGGCCCGATGCGGGCCTCCGCAGCCCCGAGCCGCCGCGCGGTCCGATCGGCGCGCCGGTCACCGCCGTTCCCGCCGTCGTGCAGGAGAGCCGGAGCCTCCGGGCCCGTCCGCTCTCGCCGACGGAACGGACCGTGCGGTCGGTTTCCCTCGGTGCGCCCCGGCGCACGCCCCCCTCCCCCCGAACGGGTGGCCCGACCGGGAGGGCGACGCACGGCCCTCCGCACACGAACGCGCCCACGACACGATTTGGTGTGCGCGGGCGCGAAGTCTTGCCAGGGGGCGCGTAGACGCGCTACTGGGTCTCGGGGCCCCGGTACTCGGCCGTGATCCCGAAGCGCTGGCGTTCGCCGGGAGCGGACGGCAGCGGGGACAGCGGGGTGACGGTGCTGACCGCCGCCCCGTCCTCCCGCTCCCGGAACTCATCGAGTGTGCGCAGGTCATCCGCCGACACCAGGGCGACGAGCGGTTTGCCGTGCCGGGTGAGCACCACCGTCTCGCCGCCGTACACCACGCGGTTGATCAGGTCGGCCAGTTCGGCACGTGCTTGCGTGACCGGGATCTCGTGAGCCATGCTCCCATTCTAACGACATGTACATCCTGTACATTTTTTACAGAGAGGTGCCCGCTCGTGGCCACGGCTTCCGCGCGCCCCCGCGCCCGTCACGTCCTCCCCCGGTTCACCGAGCGCGCCCCCGGCGGCCGGCGCACCCTCGACCCGTACGGAAAGCTGCTGGAAGAGCGCATCGTCGTCCTGGGCACCCCCATCGACGACGCCGCCGCGAACGACGTGATCGCCCAGTTCATGCACCTGGAGCACGCGGCCCCCGAGCGGGACGTCTCGCTGTACATCAATTCGCCCGGCGGCTCGTTCACCGCCATGACCGCGATCTACGACACCCTGCGCTACCTCAGCTGCGACGTGGAGACCATCTGCCTGGGGCAGGCCGTGTCCGCCGCGGCGGTCCTCCTCTCGGCGGGCACCCCCGGCAAACGGCTGGCGCTGCCCGGGGCGCGGGCGACGATCCATCAACCCGCGCTGCCGGAACCGCTACGGGGCCAGGTCGACGACCTGGCGATCCAGGCCCGGGAACTCCGGCGCCGACGCGATCTGATGGAGGAACTGCTGGTGCGGCACACCGGACGCAGCCGCGCACGGGTGGCGGCCGACCTCGAACGGAACCGGTTCCTCGACGCCGCCCAGGCCCTGGAGTACGGCCTCGTGGACCGGATCGTCACCACCCGCGCCGGCAGCACGCCGCCCGCCCCGCCCGCCCGGTAGGCGGTCGTGCTTCCCGACCTCCCGCCCTTGCCGGCCCTCACCCGGGCCGAGGGGGAGGTGATCGACCGCTACCTGGAGGCGGTCGACCTCCTCGGGCGGATCAATCCGGCGCGCGGCGACGACACCTATCGCGGCCTGCGCGCCGCGCAGGCGCTGGTCAGCACGGCCGTGGTGCTGCGGGACGCGCTGGCGCTGATGCACCAGCGCGGCGAGAGCCGGCTGTGCGCCGACACGCTGGCCCGTGCGCTGCGCACCCTGGACGGGGTGCGCCGGGCGGCACGCGTCGGGCTCCCACCGGAGCAGAACTGACCCGGCGTCCGGGCAGAGCCGGAAACGGCCCAAACGGGGTACCACGAACAGCGGATCCCGGAGTAGACGTTTCCAAGGGCCCGACTTGCGCGGTTCGTCCACTCCATAGTGGGCAATCGACGTTTCGCCGCTGGTACCGGGGTCGTCAGGCACCCGTCACCCGCTCTTGCGGGACGACTGTCCACCCGAACGGGCCAGGGGTGAGGAGACTCACAAACCAGCGGTAACGTTCGGTTTTTCCGATGGTCATGCGTGAAGATCCCTTCCGACGACAAGCCCCCGCCACAGCGGCGGGGCGGTCCGGGCGGACGCCGAGTCCTGCCGCCGCCCGGACGCCAGGTCGACAGGAGTGGACGGCAGGAGTGGAGGACCCGAGCAAGCCGGGCCGTCGGAGCGATCCGGACGGCCCTTGGGGTGAAGCCGCGTCAGCGGCCGGGCATCTTCGCCTGCCCGAACCCGACAGGTCATCCTTCACAGGCGGCTGACGAAGGGTTGCGCAATGACTGCGCTCAATCGTGTTCCGTCGCTGCTGACCATGGCCTCCGCGGCCTCGGCACTCACCCTCGCCGCCGTGGGAGGGACCATAGTGGCCCCCGGCGGCGCCACGGAGGCGTCCGCCGCGACGCCCGCGACCAAGGCACTCAAGGTGGCCGCCTCGAAGAAGGGCGCTCCCTACCGGTACGGCGCGACGGGGCCCTACAGGTTCGACTGCTCCGGGCTCACGATGTACTCGTACAAGAAGGCGGGCAAGACCCTGCCCCGTACCGCAGCGGCCCAGTACAACAAGACCAAGCGCGTGAGCGCGGGCAACCGCGCCAAGGGCGACCTGGTCTTCTTCTACTCGGGCCGGAACGTCTACCACGTCGGCATCTACGCCGGCAGCGGCAAGATCTGGCACTCGCCGAAAACCGGCGACGTGGTACGCCTCTCCAAGATCTGGACCAAGAGCGTCAAGTACGGACGGGTGCGGTGAGCGATGCCACGAACTGAGCGGTGCATACGCTGAGGCGTGTGCCGACCGCCCGAAGGGGTGGGGGACGCACCGGTGCGTCCCCCACCCCTTCGGGCCCCGCTGGGCGGGTGCGCTTCCGGTTACCCATGAGACATGACTGACGACCGGCCCGGCGCTCCGCCCTCCGAGACCCCGATCCAGCGGACCAATCGGAACTTCGGCGAACTCCTCCAGGAACTCAGGGTCACCCAGACCGGGGTGCAGATCCTCTTCGCCTTCCTCCTGACCCTGGCGTTCACCCCCCGCTTCCCCACGCTGGACACCGTCCAGCGCACCGCCTACGTGGTCTCCCTGTGCCTGGCCGTCCTCGCGGCGGCCCTGTTCACGGCCCCCGCCGCCATCCACCGCTACCTCTTCCACCGCGGCGCCAAGCCCGACATCGTGCGGGTGTCGTCCCGCATCACCGAACTCGGTCTGGGCGTGCTGTCCCTGGCGCTCACCGGTTCGGTCCTGCTCTCCGTCGACGTGGCGGTGGGCCGGGCCGGCGGGGTGGCCGCCGGCGCGGGCACCCTGCTGGTCTGCACGGGGCTGTGGCTGGTCCTGCCCTGGCGGGTGCTCAGGCACCGACTGCGGCACGGAGCGGCGCCCGAGCGGCAGTGAGCGCCCAGGCGCGTCTGCTCACGCCAGCGCGCCCGCCGGAGCCCGCTCCACCACCACCCGCACCGCCCGGCGCACCTGGGCGTCCGTGAGGTCGGCACGGGCGGTCAACCTCAGCCGGGAGACGCCGTCCGGTACCGAGGGCGGACGGAAGCACCCCACGGCCAGCCCCTCGGCACGGCACTCGGCCGCCCAGCGGACCGCCGCCTCGGGCGACGGGGCGCGCACGGACACCACCGCCGCATCGAGGCGCGCCACGGCGCACCCCGCCCCGGACAGCAGGTCGTGCAGCAGGCCCGCGACCGCGCGGGCCCGGGCCGGCCGGTCGGGCTCGGCGCGCAGCACGCGCAGGGCGGCCAGGGCGGCCCCCGCCGCAGCGGGGGCGAGGCCGGTGTCGAAGATGAACGTACGGGCCGTGTTGACCAGATGGGCGATGACCCGGGCGGGCCCGAGGACCGCCCCGCCCTGGCTGCCGAGCGCCTTGGACAGGGTCACCGTGGCGACGACGTCCTCTGCGCCGGCGAGCCCCGCCGCGTGCAGGGCGCCCCGACCGCCGGAGCCGAGGACCCCGAGGCCGTGCGCGTCGTCCACCAGCAACCCGGCGCCCGCCGCCCGGCAGACGGCGGACAGTTCGCGGAGCGGGGCGGCCTCCCCGTCCACCGAGAACACCGAGTCGGTGACGGCGAGGGCGGGTCCGGGGCCTTCGGCGAGCGCGGTGCGCACCGCGTCCGGCGAGGCGTGCGCGACGATCCGGGTGGTGCCGCGCGCCAGCCGGCAGCCGTCGATCAGCGAGGCGTGGTTGGCCGCGTCGGAGACGATCAGGGTGCCGGCCGGGGCCAGGGCGGTGAGCGCGGCCAGGTTCGCCGCGTAACCGGAGGACAGCACCAACGCGGCCTCGAAGCCGCAGAAGGCCGCGAGTTCGTCCTCCAGTTCGGCGTGCAGGGCGGTGGTGCCGCTGACCAACCGGGAACCGGTGGCGCCGGCGCCCCAGCACCGGGCCGCCTCCGCGGCGGCGGCGGTCACCCCGGGGTGCCGGGTCAGCCCCAGGTAGTCGTTGCCCGCGAGGTCCAGCAGCGGCGAGTCGAGGGGCCGGGGGCGCAGCACCCGCACCAGCCCGGCGGCCCGCCGCCGGTCGGCCTGGGCGTCGAGCCAGTCGAACGGCGATGCCCTCATCTACGGCCTCCGGCGGTGGGGTGCGCCCGCGTCGGGGCGCCCCGACGGAGCCGGGTCCGGGCGGACGGTGGTTTTGTAGGCAGTGCACAGACCCTAACGGCCCAATCCCCGCGCCAGCATGTGGTGATACCCACACATCGATGCGCCAGGGTTGTCAGATGCCTCCTTGGCCGCGTGGGGTGGCGTAGGCCAGGATCGGCACCATGGACCTGTTGAACACGCTGGTGGACAAGGGACTGCGGCGCGAACTGCCGACCCGGGACGAGGCGCTCGCGGTACTGGCGACGTCCGACGACGAGGTGCTCGACGTGGTGGCCGCGGCCGGGAGGGTGCGCCGTCACTGGTTCGGCCGACGGGTGAAACTCAACTACCTGGTCAACCTGAAGTCCGGGCTGTGTCCCGAGGACTGCTCCTACTGCTCCCAGCGGCTCGGGTCGACCGCCGGCATCCTCAAGTACACCTGGCTGAAGCCCGAGCAGGCGACCGAGGCGGCAACGGCCGGGCTCGCCGGCGGGGCCAAGCGGGTCTGTCTGGTGGCGAGCGGACGCGGTCCGACCGACCGGGACGTGGACCGGGTCTCGGACACCATCCGGGCGATCAAGGACCGGCACGAGGACGTCGAGGTGTGCGCCTGCCTCGGGCTGCTGTCGGACGGTCAGGCGGAGCGGTTGCGGGAGGCCGGTGCCGACGCCTACAACCACAACCTCAACACCTCGGAGGGGACCTACGAACGGATCACCTCCACCCACACCTACGCGGACCGGGTGGACACCGTCCGCAAGGCCCACGCGGCGGGCCTCTCCGCGTGCTCGGGGCTCATCGCCGGGATGGGCGAGAGCGACGCCGACCTGGTCGACGTGGTGTTCGCGCTGCGCGCGCTGGACCCGGACTCGGTGCCGGTGAACTTCCTGATCCCGTTCGAGGGGACCCCACTGGCGAAGGAGTGGAACCTCACGCCGCAGCGGTGCCTGCGCATCCTGGCGATGGCCCGGTTCGTCTGCCCCGACGTGGAGGTGCGCATCGCGGGCGGCCGGGAGGTGCACCTGCGCAGCCTCCAGCCGCTGGCGCTGCACCTGGCCAACTCGATCTTCCTGGGCGACTACCTGACCAGCGAGGGCCAGGCCGGCAAGGCCGACCTGGACATGATCGCCGACGCCGGGTTCGAGGTGGAGGGCGCGGACCGGGTGACGTTGCCCGAGCACCGGGCGGCGCCTGCGGGCGGCGGCTGCGGCTCGCGCGGCGGTGGCTGCGGGTCGGCCGAGGAGGCCGGTCCCCGGGCCGCTGCCGACCCGGCGACGGCCGGCGGCTGCGGCCCCTGCGGACGTGCGGAGCCCGCCGGCCCCGAGGCGGAACCGCAGGCCGCCCGGCCCGACCTGGTGGCGGTGCGCCGCCGGGGCCCCGGCACCGACCTGGCCCCCAATGCCTGAGCCGGGCGCCCTGCCGGGCTCGGTGCGGGAGCTCGTGGAGCTGGACCGTCGGCACGTCTGGCACCCGTACGCTCCGATGCCGGGCGAGCAGGAACCGCTGGTGGTGGTGGAGGCGGAGGGGGTGCGGCTGCGGCTCGCCGAAGGGTGCGGCCGGCGGCTGGGCGGCCCCGACGTGCTGGTGGACGCGATGTCGTCCTGGTGGTCGGCGATCCACGGCTACCGGCACCCGGTCCTCGACCGGGCGGCGCACGAACAGCTCGGACGGATGAGCCATGTGATGTTCGGCGGGCTCACCCACGAGCCGGCGGTGCGCCTGGCGAAGCAACTCGTCGACCTCACCCCCGCAGGCCTGGAGCACGTGTTCCTGTCCGACTCCGGCTCGGTGTCGGTGGAGGTCGCGGTCAAGATGTGCCTCCAGTACTGGCGTTCCCTCGGTCGCCCCGCGAAGCAGCGGTTGTTGACCTGGCGCGGCGGGTACCACGGGGACACCTGGCAGCCGATGGCCGTGTGCGACCCGGACGGCGGCATGCACTCCCTGTGGTCGGGGGTGCTGCCCCGTCAGGTCTTCGCGGACGCTCCCCCCGCCGAGTACGACGAGGGGTACGCCGACCACCTGCGGGCGCTGGTCTCCCGGCACGCCGACGAGGTGGCCGCGGTGATCGTGGAGCCGGTGGTCCAGGGAGCGGGCGGCATGCGCTTCCACCCCCCGCGGTACCTACGGGTGCTGCGGGAGGCGTGCGACGAACACGGCGTGCTGCTGGTGTTCGACGAGATAGCCACCGGTTTCGGTCGCACGGGCGAACTGTTCGCCGCCGACCACGCGGGGGTCACCCCGGACGTGCTCTGCCTGGGCAAGGCGTTGACCGGCGGCTACCTGTCCATGGCGGCGACGCTGTGCACCTCGCGGGTGGCCCGGGGGATCTCCCGCGGCGAGGTCCCGGTGCTGGCCCACGGCCCCACCTTCATGGGCAATCCCCTCGCCTCGGCGATCGCCTCCGCCTCCATCGACCTGCTGCTCGCCCAGGACTGGCGGACCACGGTCAAGCGCATCGAGTCGGGCCTGCACCAGGCACTGGCCCCGGCGCGGGCGCTGCCCGGGGTGCGGGACGTGCGGGTGCGGGGCGCGATCGGGGTGGTGCAGTTGGACCGTCCCGTCGACCTGGCCGCGGCGACCCGGTCGGCGGTGCGCGAGGGCGTGTGGCTACGGCCCTTCCGCGACCTGGTCTACACGATGCCGCCGTACGTGACCGGCGACGAGGACCTGGCCCGGATCGGGCGGGCGGTGTGCGCGGCGGCCCGGGCGGGCTGACGCAGGCCCCGTCCCGGACGGGAGCGGGCCACACGGACGAACTGCGGATGGGAGCGGGGCATGGCGATCCTGGTCGTGACGGGAACGGGCACGGAGGTCGGCAAGACGGTCACCACGGCGGCGGTCGCGGCGGCGGCGGTGGCCGCCGGGCGGTCGGTCGCCGTCCTCAAGCCCGCCCAGACGGGAGTGCTGCCCGGGGAACCGGGGGACGCCGCCGAGGCGGCGCGGCTGGCCGGCCCGGTGACGGCGCGTGAACTCGCTCGCTATCCGGAGCCCTTGGCCCCGGCGACGGCCGCCCGACGGGCCGGGGCCGCCCCGGTCGGGGCCCGGGCGACGGCCCGGGCCGCCCGGCACCTCGCCCTCCACCACGACCTGGTCCTGGTGGAGGGCGCCGGCGGGTTGCTCGTCCGCTTCGACGACGCGGGCGACACCCTGGCCGACGCCGCCCGGCTGTTGGACGCGCCCGTGCTGGTCGTGGCCCCGGCGGGGCTCGGCACGCTGAACAGCACCGCGCTCACCGCGGAGGCGCTGCGGGTGCGCGGCGTGGAGCCGCTGGGCGTGGTGGTGGGCAGTTGGCCCGCGGAGGCGGACCTCGCCGCGCGCTGCAACCTCGGCGACCTGCCGGAGGCGGCGGGCGCCCCGCTGTTGGGCGCGGTGCCGGCGGGGGTCGGCGGGTGGCAGCCGGCCGCCTTCCGGAGCGCGGCTGCGCACTGGCTGGCGCCCCGCTTGGACGGTGTCTGGGACGCGGCGGCCTTCACCGCCCGCTGGCCGGCGCCGTCCGGGCTGGCGCCGACCGCGGGCTGACCGCCGGCGGCCGGCGCCACCGCTACGCCGCCCGTTCGGTGGCGTCCTCCCACAACCCGGTGGTGCGGGCGTCGACGAGCGCACCGATCCGGGCGAGGGCGTCGTCGATCGGCCCGGGGTCGATCCGACGGCCGTCGCGCAGCCGCAGGGCGACCCGACCGGCGGCGGCCTCCCGGGCGCCGATGACGGCCTGGTAGGGGACCAGCCGGGCGGTCCGGATCCGGGCCCCCAGACTCCCCCGGTCCGCTCCCGCCACCTCGACCCGCAGTCCCCGCTCCGCGCACCGCCGGGCGAACGCCTCGGCGTGCGGCGCCTCGGCGTCGGAGACCGGCAGGACCACCAGGTGGACGGGGGCCAGCCAGGCGGGGAGCGCGCCGCCGTGCTGTTCCACGAGGTGTGCCACGGCCCGTTCGACGCTGCCGACGATGCTGCGGTGGACCATGACCGGACGGTGTTCGGCCCCGTCCGCGCCGATGTAGTGGAGGTCGAACCGCTCGGGCTGGTGGAAGTCGACCTGGACGGTGGACAGGGTGGACTCCCGACCGGAGCCGTCGGCCACCTGGACGTCGATCTTGGGGCCGTAGAAGGCGGCCTCGCCCTCAGCCGCCTCGTAGGGCAGTCCGGAGGCGTCCAGCACCTCGATCAGCAGGGCGACGGAACGCTCCCACTTCTCGGGCGCGGCCACGTACTTGCCGCCGGGTCCGGGCAGGGAGAGCCGGTAGCGGGTCGGGGTGATGCCGAGGGCCCGGTACGCCCGGCGGATCATCTCCAGCGCCGCCCGTGCTTCCGCGGCGACCTGGTCCGGGGTGCAGAAGACGTGCGCGTCGTTGAGGGTGATGGCCCGCACCCGGGTCAGTCCGCCGAGGACGCCGGAGAGTTCGGAACGGTACATGCCGCCCAGTTCGGCCAGGCGCAGGGGCAGTTCGCGGTAGCTGCGGGACCGGGAGCGGTAGATCAGCGCGTGATGGGGGCACAGGCTCGGCCGGAGCACGACCTGCTCGCCGCCGAGGCGCATCGGCGGGAACATGTCGTCGCTGTAGTGCGCCCAGTGGCCCGAGAGCTCGTACAGCTCCCGCTTGCCGAGCACCGGCGAGTACACGTGCTGGTAGCCGGCCCGTTGCTCGGCGGTACGGACGTACTCCTCCAGGGCGTGCCGTACGGCAGCGCCGGCGGGCGGCCAGTAGGGCAGTCCCGCACCGATCAACGGGTCGGTGTCGAACAGGCCCAGCTCGCGGCCGAGCTTGCGGTGGTCGTGCACGGCGGTCTCCTCGCGGTTCACCGGGCGAGCGACCGCAAGCCGAAGCCCCGGGGCACTCGCCCCGGGGCTTCGGACTCAGACAGTGGTCAGCGCGCCGGGACACTCTCCGGCGTCGTCGTCATGGCAGCGCGCTTCATGCCGCACACCCTAGCCGTGCGGCGGGGTGCGCGCACGGGAAATCTCGACGGTTGATCCGGCGCGCGCCGGCGTCGGGACGGTTGCCGCACCACGGGCGCGGCGCGCCCGGTCGGGACCGTCGCGCACCGATTCGTCGTGCGCGGGACGGAACGGGGCTTTGCGCACCCTTTACGATGAGGGGTGCCACCCGTATAGGTGGGTGGCCCACCCCCTGATCAGAAAGGTGTGAGCGTCCGCCCATGGGCGAGCCTCCCAGTAGTAGACATCGCGCGTTTCCCCCGCTCCTGCCCGATCATGGGACGGAGGTGACCCGATGACCGAAGTGCTCCTGCTCGGGGTGGCGATCCTGCTGTCGTTCGCCTGTGGCGCCTTCGTCGCGGCGGAGTTCTCCCTGACCACGGTGGAGCGCGGCGAGCTGGAACAGGCCGTGGAGCGCGGTGAGCGCGGGGCCGCCAGCGCCCTGAAGGCCGTCAAGAACCTGACCTTCCAGCTCTCCGGCGCCCAACTCGGCATCACCGTCACCAACCTCATCGTGGGCATGCTCTCGGAGCCGTCCATCGCCAAGCTGATCTCCGGCCCGCTGCGCGGCATCGGGATCTCCGCATCGGTCGCCTCCTCCCTGGCCCTGGTCCTGGGCACCGCCCTGTCGACCGTGTTCCTGATGGTGGTCGGCGAGCTGGTCCCCAAGAACTGGGCGATCTCGTCCCCCTTGGCCATCGCCAAGTGGGTGGCCACCCCGCAGCGCGTGTTCAGTGCCGCGTTCCGCCCGCTCATCACCCACCTGAACAACACCGCCAACCGCGTGGTGCGGCGCCTGGGCATGGAGCCCACCGAGGAGCTGGCGTCCGCGCGCGGCCCGCAGGAGCTGGTGGCCCTGGCCCGGCACTCCGCGAAGGAGGGACGGCTGGAGGCCGACACGGCCGAGCTGTTCGTCCGCACGCTGAACCTCGCGGACCTCACGGCGGAGAACGTGATGACCCCGCGGGTCCAGGTCATGGCCCTGGAGGCGCAGGCCACCTGCGAGGACGTCGCCAACGCGACCCGCGCCACCGGGCTGTCCCGGTTCCCGGTCTACCGGGGCAACCTCGACACGGTGGTCGGGGTCGTGCACATCAAGGACGTCCTCGCGATCCCCGCCGAGCGGCGCCCGCGGGAGCCCGTCTCGGCGCTGATGCGCGAACCGCTGCTGGTCCCCGAGTCACTGACCGTGAACCGCCTCCTGGACCGGTTGTCGGGCAAGCGGACCATGGCCGTCGTCATCGACGAGTACGGCGGTACGGCCGGGGTCGCCACCCTGGAGGACATCGTCGAGGAGGTGGTGGGCGAGGTGCACGACGAGCACGACCCGGACGAGACGCCCGACCTCGCGCCGGCCGGTGAGGACGAGGACGGCCGGGTGCTGTACACCGCCGACGGCTCGGCCCGCACCGACCAGCTCGCCCGGGTCGGGCTGCGCGCCCCGGACGGGCCCTACGAGACGCTCGCCGGTCTGGTCGCCACCGAGCTGGGCCGCATCCCCGCCGCCGGGGACCGGGTCGAGGTCGCCGGTTGGCGGCTCGACGTGCTCGACGCCTCCGGACGCCGGGCCGCGCGCCTGCTGATGCACGCGCCCCCCGACACCGGCACGGGCGCCGACCGGGACGAGCCCTACGAGGGAGGCCGACGATGACCGTCGTCCAGTTGCTGATCGGCCTGGCCACCCTGGTGGCGAACGCCTTCTTCGTCGGCGCCGAGTTCGCCCTGATCTCGGTGCGCCGCAGCCAGATCGAACCGCACGCCGAGGAGGGCGACCGCCGCGCACGGAGCGTGCTGTGGGGGTTGCGGCACGTGTCGGCGCTGATGGCGGCGGCGCAGCTGGGCATCACGCTGTGCACCCTGGTCCTCGGCATCGTCGCCGAGCCCGCCATCGCCCATCTGCTCGAACCGGTCTTCGACGCGGTGGGGGTGCCGCACGGGCTGGTGCACCCGATCGCCTTCGTGATCGCGCTGACCGTGGCCACGTACCTGCACATGTTGCTGGGCGAGATGATCCCGAAGAACATCGCGCTCGCCGAGCCGGTGCGCAGCGCGCTGCTCCTCGGTCCGCCGTTGGTGGCCGTCGCCCGCGCCCTGCGCCCGGTGATCTTCACCATCAACGCCTTCGCCAACGCCCTGCTCACCCTGATGCGGGTGGAGGTCAAGGACGAGGTCACGGCCTCGTTCTCGGACACCGAGCTGGCCAGGATGGTGAAGGACTCCGGGAACGCGGGACTGATCGACGACCGCGCCCAGGAACGGCTGCACGACGCCCTGGAGCTGGGGCGCCGCCCGGTGAACGACGTGGTGCTCCCCTTGGAACGGGTGGTCTACGCCCACCTCGGGGTCACTCCGGAACAGTTGGAGGAGCTGTCCTCCCACTCGGGTTTCTCCCGGTTCCCGGTGGTGGACGACAACCGTCGGATCGTGGGCTACCTGCACGTCAAGGACGCCCTCGACGTCACCCCCCGTGACCTTCCCTTCCAGGTCAAGGACATGCGGTCGATCGCCCGGGTGCGGGCGACGACCCCGCTGGACGACGTGCTGACCGCGATGCGGCGCAGCCGCACCCATCTGGCGGCCGTGCTCGGCGCGGACGGGAAGATGGCGGGTCTGGTGACGATGGAGGACGTGCTGCGGGAGCTGTTCGGCCAGCCCGCGTGACCGCCCGGTGGGGTGCCGTCCGGTGCGCCGGGCGGCACCCCACCGGCGCGTTACCATCGCAGCGCTATGGACACGACCCCCGCCTACACCAGTTTCGTCGCCGTCGGGGACAGCTTCACCGAGGGCATGTCGGACCGGCTGCCCGACGGCTCCTACCGGGGGTGGGCCGATCTCCTGGCCGCCCGGCTGGCCCTTCGGAACTCCGAATTCCGGTACGCGAACCTCGCAGTGCGGGGCAAGTTGATCGGTCAGATCGTCGCCGAGCAGGTCGAGGCGGCGGCCGGCATGCGCGCCGATGTGGTGACCCTCGTGGGCGGTCTGAACGACGCCCTCAGGCCCTCGTGCGACATGGGGCGGATCCGCGGCCACCTGGAGGAGGCGGTGGCCCGGCTCGCACCGCACTGCGGCCGGCTGGTGCTGATGCGCAGCCCCGGTCGCCGCGGACCGGTGCTGGAACGGTTCCGGCCCCGGATGGAGGAGCTGTTCACCGTCGTCGACGACCTCGCGGCCCGGTACGGCGCGACGGTCGTGGACCTCTACGGGGCGCCGGTCCTCTCCGATCCGCGGATGTGGGACCCGGACCGGCTGCACCTCACCGCGGAGGGCCACCGCAGGACCGCGGAGGCGGTCGGCGAGGCCCTCGGCCTCCCGGCCTCGTTCGACTGGCGCACCCCGCTGCCCCCGGCCGCCCCGGTCCCCTGGGGCGCCCGCCGGGCGGCGGACCTGCGGTTCGCCCGTCGACACCTGGCCCCGTGGATCGGTCGCCGCCTCACCGGCCGCTCCTCCGGGGACGGTCGACCGCCCAAGCGCCCCGACCTGCTGCCCTACGAGGGGCGCACCGCGGGTTCGTAGCTTCCTCCGAGGGCCACCGGGGCGTCGGCCGAGAGGTTTCGCCCAGTAGACTCCCTCCACGTGACTGCTGCGCCTTCGAAGCCCCGTATCCCCAACGTCCTCGCCGGACGCTACGCCTCCGCGGAACTGGCGGACCTCTGGTCCCCCGAGCGGAAGGTGCGATTGGAACGACAGCTCTGGCTGGCCGTGCTGCGGGCCCAGAAGGACCTGGGCATCGCCGTCCCGGACGAAGCCCTCGCCGACTACGAGCGGGTCCTCGACCAGGTGGACCTGGCGTCGATCGCGGAGCGCGAGCGGGTCACCCGGCACGACGTGAAGGCCCGGATCGAGGAGTTCAACGCGCTCGCCGGACACGAGCACGTCCACAAGGGCATGACCTCCCGGGACCTGACCGAGAACGTGGAGCAGCTCCAGATCCGGCTCTCGCTGGAGCTGGTCCGGGACCGTTCGGTCGCGGTGCTGACCCGCCTCGGCAAGCTGGCCGGGGAGTACGCCGAGCTGGTGATGGCGGGCCGGTCGCACAACGTGGCCGCGCAGGCCACCACCCTCGGCAAGCGCTTCGCGACCGCCGCCGACGAGCAGCTGGTGGCGTTCGCCCGGGTCGAGGAGCTGCTGACCCGCTATCCGCTGCGCGGAGTCAAGGGCCCGGTGGGCACCGCCCAGGACATGCTGGACCTGCTGGGCGGGGACAGCGCCAAGCTGGACGAACTGGAGCAGCGGGTCGCCGCGCACCTCGGCTTCTCGCACGCGTTCACCTCGGTGGGCCAGGTCTACCCGCGTTCCCTGGACTACGAGGTCGTCACCGCGCTGGTGCAGCTCGCGGCGGCCCCGTCCTCGCTGGCGAAGACGATCCGGCTGATGGCCGGGCACGAGCTGGTCACCGAAGGGTTCAAGCCGGGCCAGGTCGGTTCCTCGGCGATGCCGCACAAGATGAACACCCGTTCCTGCGAGCGGGTCAACGGCCTGATGGTGATCCTGCGCGGCTACGCGTCCATGACGGGCGAGCTGGCGGGCGACCAGTGGAACGAGGGCGACGTGTCGTGCTCGGTGGTGCGCCGGGTCGCGCTGCCGGACGCGTTCTTCGCCCTGGACGGGCTCCTGGAGACCTTCCTGACCGTGCTGGACGAGTTCGGCGCGTTCCCCGCGGTGGTGGCGCGCGAGCTGGACCGCTACCTGCCGTTCCTCGCCACGACGAAGGTGCTGATGGGCGCCGTGCGGGCCGGGGTGGGCCGGGAGTTGGCGCACGAGGCGATCAAGGAGAACGCGGTGGCCTCGGCGCTGGCGATGCGCGAGGGCGGCGCCGAGCGCAACGAGCTGTTGGACAAGCTCGCCGCCGACGACCGCCTCCCGCTGGACCGTGCCGCGCTGGACGCGCTGATGGCCGACAAGCTGTCCTTCACCGGCGCCGCCGGCCAGCAGGTCGCCGCCGTGGTGTCCCGGGTGGACGAGGTCGCCAAGCGGTTCCCCGAGGCCGCCGGCTACGCCCCCGGGGCGATCCTCTGACCCTCCCGTCCCCCGCCGAGTTGGAGGCCGCCCGCGACCGTCTCGTCCCCGACGTGACCGCGGACGGCCTCCGGTTGCTGTTCTGCGGCATCAACCCGGGGCTGCTGACGGCCGCGACGGGCCACCGCTTCGCCCGTCCCGGCAACCGGTTCTGGCCGGTGCTGCTTCTCTGCACTTCACCCTCAGGTCGAGCCGAAGGACAAGATGAGGGCGGTGGAGGAACTGACCCGCGACGATCACGTGGCGGATGCTGGACACGCGTCCGTCCCTGGCCCGGGTGTTCCGGCGCGGGCAATGACGCCTGCCGTCACATCCGGACATGACGGACCCTCACCTGCGCACCGGTCCCCGGCACGGCTGCTGACGGTTACTGGAGGAGCTGGTAACTGCCCTGACCCTTGGCGACCAGCTTGGCGTTCACGAGTTCCTGGATGAACTTGGTGCGGTTCTTCTTCGGCACGTCCGACTTCGTGTACTCGTCCCAGTAGACGGCGAGTTGGCTGGGCTTCTGCGGGACTCCGCTCGTGTGGGCCCGTTCGTAGTCCCGGTACGATCGTTCGAGTGCCTTGGGGTAGGTGATCATCTTGAGTGCGAACTCGTCCATCTGGGCTTCGGTCAGCACCGAGCTCGTGGCGAGCCCGAGCTTGGCCTTCGTCTCGTTGAACGCGCTGCGCCGATCGTCCGGGCTGGCACCGGCCCTGAACAGGTCGTTGTCGTCCGGCCCGTTGTCCCAGGTCAGGCTGCCCGACTGGCCGGTCGCCCGGGAGGTGACCCGGGCCGAGATCTCCTTGGGCACCATGACGGTCTGATAGTGGCCGGTGGCCGATGCGTAGGTGACGTTGAACTCGACGTCGTCTCCGTTGCTTGCGGCCGTCATGTCCTTCTCGATCTTCCGCCAGGCGCCGGACTGCTGGTTGAGGGACCACTGCGGCACGATGTTCTCGGAGACGTCCAGCCCGCCGACTTCCAGGCCCATGACGTGACCGCGGTCGTACCCCGCGCCGCCGAAGAGCTCGGCCCAGACCTCGGCCTCG
Source organism: Streptomyces sp. NPDC002490 (assembly GCF_040296045.1). NCBI lineage: Bacteria > Bacillati > Actinomycetota > Actinomycetes > Kitasatosporales > Streptomycetaceae > Streptomyces > Streptomyces sp. NPDC002490. The sequence continues at coordinate 67,062 of NZ_JBEOWM010000025.1, forward strand.
GCCAGCGAGCCGGTGGCCTGGCCGGCGGCCACCGCCTGGCGGTACTGGGCGTGCAGACTCGTGACCGCGAGCGGGTTGGGCGCGCCGGGGCGGCCCGCCGTCCCGGTCCGCCTGATCCGGCCGGTCACCTTCGTCGGGCGTTGGATCGGCACCCCGTGCAGGGCGGAAGTGCCGGCCTTGGAAGGGGTGAAACTGCTGAGGACGGCCGGCTCGTCCTGCATCGTGACCCGCTGGACGGCCTCCGCACCCGCCGCCGGAACGTGCTGCCCGGAGCCCTGCACCACCGCCGGGCCGCCGGCCAGCACCCGGGTGGCATTGGCCTCTGCCTCCCGCTCGTAGCGGTCCGAGGGGTCGGAGACCTTGAGGCCCGCGCCGTTGTCAGTGCCGGCCACCGGCCCCTGTCGCTGCTGAATGACGTGAGTGAGCTCGTGGGCGAGGGTGTGCCGGTCGGCGCCTCCGTTGCCGATCACGATGTGGTTCCCGGAGGTGTAGGCCCGGGCACCGATTTCGGCGGCGGAGGCCCTGGCCGCGCTGTCGTCGTGGATCCGGACGTTGGCGAAGTCGGCGCCGAGGCGGCTCTCCATGTCGCTGCGGGTGGCGGCGTCGAGCGGCCGGCCGCCGCTGCGCAGCACGCGGTGCACGGCGGAGCGTTGGACGGCGGCCTGTTCGGCCTGCTGGTGGCCGCAGCCGGCACCGTGCTGGTGCGGGTCCTCGTGACCACCCTGGCCGGCTCGTCCAGCTCGGCGCAGCAGTTGGACCACCGCGGCGTTGCCGACGGTGGCTTGCAGGGCGAGCAGGCGCTGCGCCGACAAGCCGAGCGGAACGGGCCCCTGAACCGGTCGGTGCCCGGCGCCCGTGGGGCCTGCGGGCGCCTGCCCGGTCTTCTTTTCGTTGTGCTGCGCCCGCACGAGGTCCTCCCACTGGCGTCGACTCGCCCCCAGCTTGCACCCACTACGGAGCGCGGCGTTAGCCCGTCCGCCCAAGAAGGACCGTTCGGGCAAGCACACTGCCTGAACGCACAGGCCCGCCGGTCGGGCCTGTGCGCCACCGCCCCTCAGAAGGGATTGCCCGCCCGTCTGACGGCGGAGGTGGCCCGGCTGCGGCCTCCTGGCTGGCCGTGGTCGGGGTCACCGCCTACCGCGCCGCCTTCGGTGACCGGCGGGCCGCGATCGGACCGCAGGAGGCCGCCACCGTCGGCAGCCGGGTGTGGGTGCTGCCCAATCCCGGCGGGCTGAACGCGCGCTGGACGGCCGCCGCCATGGCCGGGGAGTACGGCCGCTTGCGCGAGGCCGCCGAAGACTGAGGCCCCGGTCGGCGGCGCGTCAGGCGTCCCGCCGGCGCAGCGACCACCATCCGGCGCACAGGGCCGCGAGCGCCCACAGGGCCAGCACCCCGAGGCCGGACCACGGGCCGAGCGCACCCTCGGGATCGGTGTGCAGGATCTGGCGGCCCGCCCGGTCGGGCAGGAACTCGGCGGCGCCCCCGGCGGTGTCGCCGATCACGAACGACAGGATCAGGAACAGCGGGATGAGGATGCTGAGGGTGGCGATGCCACTGCGCAGCAGTGTCGTCACCCCGGTGGCCAGCAGGGCGGTCAGGGCGAGGCCGACCGCGCCCCCGAGGCAGGCGCGCAGCGCACCGGGGTCGCCGATGCCGATGCCGTGTTCCCCCAGCAGCGCCTGGCCGAGGAAGAAGCTCCCGAACACGGTCACCGCCCCCACCAACAGGGCGGCGGCCCCGATGACGGCGGCCTTGGCCAGGTAGAAGAGGTCCCTGCGCGGCACCGCGGTGAGGGAGAGGCGCAGCGCGTGGTGGGCGTACTCGCAGGACATCGCCGTGGTGCCGAAGGCGAGCGCCGCGACCTGGGCGAAGTTGAGGGCGTAGAAGGCCCGCAGCAGGGGGTCGTCGTGCACGGGTGATCCGTCGGTGGGGTCCAGGGACCCGAGGACGAGCGCCGTGATCACCAGGGTGACCACGGCCAGCGCCAGCAGGGAGCCGAGGCTGGCGCGGAGGGAACGGATCTTGATCCACTCCGCGTGCAGGACGGCGGTGGGCGACATGTCATACCTCCTGGCGGGGGTCGGCGAGGGCGGTGTACTCGGCGCTGTCGGCGGTGAGGGCGAGGTACGCCTCCTCCAGGGAGGGTTTCTCGTCGGCGAGGGACAGCAGGGCCACTCCCCCGTCCGCGGCCAGCGCCCCGACCCGGGCGGCCTCGACTCCTTCGACGGTCCAGCCGTCCTCCTGTGCGCGGACCATGCGGTGGCCCGCCGCGGCGAGCAGCTCGGCGAGCCGGGCGGGGTGGTCGGTGCGCACCCGGGTGCGCGGGGCGCCGCCGGCGAGGAGTTCCCCCAACGGTGCGTCGGCCAGCAGCCTGCCGCCGCCCAGCACGATCAGGTGGTCGGCGAAGCCGGCGGTCTCGGTCATCAGATGGCTGGAGACCAGGACCGTGCGCCCCTCGCCGGCCAGGTGACGCATCAACTCGCGGATCCAGATGATCCCTTCGGGATCGAGGCCGTTGGCCGGCTCGTCCAGGACCACCACGGCCGGATCGCCGAGCAGGGCGGCGGCGATGCCGAGGCGCTGGCGCATGCCGAGCGAGAAGGTCCGCACCCGCCGCCGGGCGACGCTGGCGAGCCCGGTGCGGGACAGCACCTCGTCGACCCGGCTGGCGGGCAGTCGGTTGCTCACCGCGAGGGTCAGCAGGTGGTTCCGGGCGGTGCGCGAGCCGTGCGCGCTCTGGGGGTCGAGGTGGGCGCCCACCCGGCGCAGCGGATCGTCCAGCGCTGCGTAGGGGGTGCCGGCGATGGTGGCGGTGCCCCGGGTGGGCCGGTCCAGCCCGAGCATCAGGCGCAGGGTCGTCGACTTCCCCGAACCGTTGGGGCCGAGGAAGCCGGTGACCTTGCCGGGCCGGACCGAGAACGTCAGACCGTCCACGGCCCGTTTCCCTCCGTGGACCTTGGTGAGGTCACGCACGTCGATGCTGTTCATGGCGCCAGCCTGGCCCGCCCGAGGGGTGCGGTGCCTCCCCCGCGGGAGGAGTCCGGCTCCCCCGCCCGGGGGATTCGGCGCCCGGGGCCGGCTGGCACGATGCCGGCATGTCCTCCCGACGCTCCGTCCGTTCCGTCCCCCGGCTCCTGCGACGGGTCGGGCGGGCGGCGCGGACGACGGCGCGTCCGCTCGGGCGGGCCGTCACGTACACCCGCTGGTTGCACCTGTTGCTCGGTGCGGCGTTCGCGGTGGTGTCGGGGTTCGTGCTGCCGGGCTACACCGACATGACGTGGACCACGTGGCTCCAGGCGGTGCTCATCCCGACGGTGCCGGCGGCGGCGATCGGGCTGATCCCGCTGATGCGTCGGGTGGAGGGGCTCCAGGCACAGCTGATGCTGTTCCCCGGGCCCCATGCCCGCGGGGGCGGGAGGACCGCGCGGGCACCGCGGATCAGCGCCGCGCCGTCGGCTTCGTGGGCGGAGCGGGCGCGTACCTCCCTGTGGGTGGTGGTGCGGCTGGAGGCGGGCTGCCTCACGGCCACGCTGTCGCTGCTGTGCCTGCCCCAGTTCATCTCGCTGGTGGCGGTGGCCGGCGGGGGCTCCGCCGACGAGGGCGCACCGCTGCTGTGGGAGCCCGAGGGGAGGTGGCGGGCGCTGCTGCTGCTCCCGGTGCCGCTGGTGGTGCTGTTCGGCGGGGTGATCGTGCTCGGGGCGGGGGTCGCGGCGGCGGCCGGGCGGTTGCTGGGCCCCTCGCCGGCGCAGCGGCTCGCCGAATTGGAGGAGCGCACCGAGCGCCTGCTGGAGCGCAGCAGGATCGCCCACGAACTGCACGACTCGATCGGCCATGCGCTGTCGGTGGCGGTGGTGCAGGCGGGTGCCGCCCGGACGGCCGGGGACCCGGGGTTCACGGAGCGGGCGCTGGCCGCCATCGAGGAGACCGGCCGGGCCGCGCTGGAGGACCTGGAGCGGGTGTTGCTGATCCTGCGGGAGCCCGAGCGGCCGGCCAGCGCCCGTCCCGCCCTGACCGAGGCCGAGCGCCTGCTCGCCTCCGCCCGGGCGGCCGGCGCGCCGGTCGACGCCTCGGTGACCGGCGCGGTGGACCGGTTGCCGGGCCCGGTGTCGCGCGAGTGCTACCGGATGCTCCAGGAGTCGTTGACGAACGTGGTGCGCCACGCCGGGCCGGTCCCGGTGCGGGTCCGGATCGCGGTGCTCGACGACCGGGTGGAACTGGAGGTGGTCAATCCGCTGCCGGCGGGCGACGGCGGCGGATCCCTCGGCGAGCGGGGCGGCAGCGGTCTGCGCGGGATCAGGGAGCGGGCGGCGCTGCTCGGCGGCCGGGCGGAGACCGGCCCGGTGGGCGGGGAGTGGCGGGTGGGAGCCCGCCTGCCCCTGCGGGGGCCCGCGGGTGACCGAGCCACGGGCTCCGTGGCCGGTACGGGTCCGCCGGCCCCGTCGGGTCGTCCCCGGTGGTTCGGCGGGGGTGGCGGGCCCGTAGGGTGAGTGCATGCCCCTGAAGGTCCTGCTCGTCGATGACGAGCCGCTGGTGCGTGCCGGTCTGCGCGCGGTGTTGGAGGCGCAGCCGGACATCGAGGTGGTCGGCGAGGCGGGTGACGGGGCCGCCGTGATCCCACTGGTGCGCACGCTTCGCCCCGATGTGGTGGCCATGGACGTCCGGATGCCGTTGATGGACGGGATCGAAGCCACGCGCGCGGTCTTGCGGACGGTTCCCGAACCACCGAAGATCATCATGGTGACGACGTTCGAGAACGACGAGTACGTGTACGGGGCACTGCGGGTGGGCGCGGACGGCTTCCTGTTGAAGCGGGCGCGCCCGGAGGAGATCGTGCACGCCGTCCGGCTCGTCGCCGAGGGCGATTCGTTGCCCTTCCCGGCCGCGATCAGACGGCTCGCCGCGGAGCACGGCCGGGAGTACGGGACCGTCGGCGCACGTCGCGCGTTCAGTGCCGCGGCGCTGACCGCCCGGGAGGAGGAGGTGTTGCGGCTGATGGCGCGGGGGCTGTCCAATGCGGAGATCGCCGGCCGCTTGACGGTCGGCACCGAGACCGTGAAGTCGCACGTGAGCGCGGTGTTGGCGAAGCTGGGGGCGCGGGACCGCACCCAGGCGGTGATCACGGCCTACGAGTCGGGGTTCGTCTCGCCGGGCTGACGGACACCGGCGGGCGGCACCGGTAGGGAGTGTTCGCCGGCTCGTGCGAGCGGGCGGAAGGAAGAAAATCGTACCGACCAGGTTGCGGGAGTGCATCGATGCTCGCCGTGGTCGTGCGGTGACGAGTACGATCCGGCCAGACGAGCACGAGCTGAGAGGACACACGTTGGGGCAGCTGACCGGCGGAGACCCCTCTCTCCTGCGGCGGATCAACTCCGCCGTGGTGTTGCACGCGTTGCGTGCGGCGGGTTCCGCGACACTCACCGAGGTGACCCGGGGGACGGGTCTGTCACGGCCGACGGTCGAGGGTGTGGTCGAGGGCCTCATCGAGGCGGGCCTGGCGGTCGAGACGGCCGCCGAGGAGGGGACCACCCGCAAGCAGGGGCGACCGGCCCGGAGGTTCCGTTTCCGTTCCGAGGCGGGCCATCTGTTGGGCCTGGAACTCGGCCCGCACCGGGTCGCCGTGGTCCTGGCCGACCTGGACGGCCGGGTGTTGGGCACCGGGGTCAAGGAGGTCACCGTCGAGGCGCCCGCCGACGAGCGGTTGGAACGCCTGCGCATGACCGTCGCCGACACCCTGCGCCGCACCGGGGTGGCCCGCAGTTCCCTGTGGGCGGTCGGGGTCGGCACGCCGGGCATCATCGAGGCGGACGGAACGGTGCGGCTGGGCACGGCACTGCCGGACTGGACCGGGCTCCAACTCGGCGAGCGGCTGCGCAGGTCGTTCAAGTGCCCGGTGCTGGTGGAGAACGACGCGAACACGGCGGCGGTGGCGGAGCACTGGAAAGGGGCCGCCAAGGACTCGGACGACATGGTCTTCGTCCTCGCGGGCCTCAGCCCCGGCGCCGGCGCGCTGATCGGCGGACGGCTGCACCGGGGCTTCGGTGGTGCGGCGGGCGAGATCGGGGCGCTGCACCTGCTGGGCCGGGAGTCGACGCCCGAGACGCTGCTGTCCACCACGGACAAGCCCCTGGAGCCGTTGAACGAGCAGGCCGTGGCGGAGGTCTTCGCCCTGGCCCGGCGGGGCGATGCGAGCGCCCGGGCCGCCGTCGACCGCTTCATGCGCCGGCTGGTGCACCACGTGGCCGCCCTGGTGCTGGCCCTCGACCCCGAGATGGTGGTGGTCGGCGGCTGGGCGACGGGGCTGGACGACGTCCTGGAGCCGTTGCGGCAGGAGTTGGAGCGGTACTGTCTGCGGGCGCCGAAGGTGGCCCTGTCGATCCTGGGCGAGGCCGCGGTGGCGACGGGGGCGTTGCGGCTGGCGCTCGATCACGTCGAGGAGCAGTTGTTCGCCGTGGAGGGCACGGTCACCGCACGCCGATGAGGAGGTCGCCGAGACCGCGCCGGTCGGCCCCGGACAGCCGAAACCGCCGGGACTTTCCCCCCTTCACGGTGGGGCGTCCCGGCGGTCGCGGACGTTCAGGAGGCCTGGCGCTCGGGTCCGTGGTGTATTTCGACGCCGCCCGAGTCACCGAAGGTGAGGCGGCAGGTGTCGGCCCGGTAGGTGGCCACGGAGACCGCGGCGGTGCGGCCGGCGGCGAAGAACCGGGTGGTGACCACGAGCACCGGGGAGCCGGGCAGCCGGTCGAGTTCGCGGGCGTCGTCGGCGCGGGCCGAGCCCAACTCGACCGCCCGGTCCTGGCCTTCCAGCCCCAGCCGCTGGAGCTCCCGCAGCACGGCCCGGGCCCGGGCGGTGCCGGACGGGCTGTCGATGCCGGAGAGGTCCGGAACGGACGCGGCGGGGACGTAGAGCAGTTCCGCGGCGACGGGCTGCCCGTGGGAGACCCGGGTGCGCCGCACGACGTGCACGGCCTCGCCCTCGGGGGTCTCCAGCATCCGGGCGATCGCGGGGGGCGGTGCGTCCGTCTCCCCGCCCGCGGTCTGCCAGGTGTCGCCGAGCGCACCCGGCCAGTCCTGGACGGGGGAGCCCACGGCCACCCCGACCCGCGGCGGTGCGACGGTGGTGCCGACGCCCCGGCGGCGTTGCAGCCGTCCTTCGAGTTCGAGCTGCTCCAGCGCCTGCCGGAGGGTCGCGCGGGCCACCCCGAAGCGGGCGGCCAGCTCACGTTCGTTGGGCAGGATCTCGCCCACCGTGAACTCCGAGTCGAGTGCCTCGGTGAGCACGGTCTTCAGGTGCCAGTACTTGGGCTCCGGCACCGTCTCCAGTTGCGTGGTCCCCACCCTGTCCTCCGCAATCGCCGTGTCCCAGAAGCGTTTTAGCGCCCTTGTTTATTAAAGGTTCCTGCACTATGCCTGTGACGATAGAGCCGAGACACCCCTTGGTCAAGACCAATTCTGAAACGGCGCGGTGCCGATCCCGGCTCCGCCCGGACAACATTCATGAGGTGTTAGCGATGCCCACACGTCCGTAAGGCCACTGTCACATAGCGTACAGGGCCCGTCACATGACGAAATCTTTACTTTCCGCCGAATGCCCGCGACGGTCACCCGCCCGGACGCCCCGGCGGATCGGCATCGGATCGCCTCACGTCAGGGCGGTGAGTTTGTCCGGGTTGCGCACGATGTAGACGCGCTGGACGCGACCAGCGGCAACGTCCAGTTGGAACACCGTATCGGGTGCGCCGCCGCTGCGGACCAGGATCGCGGTCCCTCCGTTGAGTTCGAGGAACTCGAAGGTCAGGCCGTCGTCCGCGCTCTTGCGGGCCGCCCCCCACAGGAAACGGGCCACCTTGTCGGCCGAAGCGATCACCCGCAGCGGGGCCCGGCTCTTGCCCCCGCTGTCGCCGACCAGGGTCGCGTCCGGAGCGAGCAACGACAACAAGGCGGCGAAGTCCCCGCCGGTCGCCGCGGCGAGGAAGCGCTCGGTGAGGTCACGGCGCTGGGCGGGATCGACCTCGTAGCGCGGACGCCGCTCCTCGACGTGCCGCCGGGCCCGGGCGGCGAGTTGCCGGACGGCCGCCTCCCCGCGGTCGAGGATCCGAGCGATCTCCGCGTACGGGTAGCCGAACGCCTCGCGCAGCACGAACACCGCGCGCTCCAGCGGGGACAACGACTCCAGCACCACCAGCACGGCGAACGACACGGACTCCGCCAGCGCGGCCCGTTCGGCACCGTCGGGGAGGACCGGCCCGAAGTCGGTCATCAGGGGCTCGGGCAGCCAGGGGCCGACGTAGGACTCGCGGCGGGCCCGCAGCTGGCGGAGCCGGTCGAGGGCGAGCCGGGTGGTGATCCGCACCAGGAAGCCGCGCGGTGCGCGCACCTCGTGCCGCTCGGCGGCCGACCACCGCAGCCAGGTCTCCTGCACCACGTCCTCGGCGTCGGCCACCCGGCCCAGCATCCGGTAGGCCACGCCCATCAGGACGGGACGGTGTTCTTCGAAGACCTCGGTCGCGGTGTCGGTGGCCATGTCCCCATCCCACCCCTGCCCGCGGCGGCTGTCCAACCCGCGCCGCGGGGAAGCTCAGCCCCGGCGGTCGTCCGTCCGCGCCGCCCGGACGGGCGCCGACTCCGGGGCGGAGGGCGGCGGTGGCGAGCCTGCGCCGCGGGCCCCGAGCAGGCCGGCCCCGAGGGCCACGCCGGCCGCGACCAGGGCGCTGCCGACCGCCTGGGGCACCCCGTAGGTCCCCGCCCCGACCAGCGGCGCGGTGCCCGCGGCGGCGACCGGGATCAGCCCGGAGAACAGCGTGGCCCGTTCGGCGCCGATCCGCTGCACGCCGGCGTACCAGCAGACGAATCCGACGACGGTGACCACCACGGCCATCCACCCCAGGGCCAGCGCCTCGGTGGTGTCGGGCGGCCGGAGCCAGGTCCCGCCCGCCGCACCGACCGCGACCAGCCCGACCACCGCGGACTCCACCGCCGCCAACGCGCAGACCACCGCCGACAACAGCACCGGCCCCAGCGGGCGCAGCACGGGCACCGCCAGCACGGCGAAGCCCACCTCGCCCACCAGGGCCCCCACCGAGAACACCAGCCCCATCGCATCGGTACGCCCCCAGCCCTGGACCGTGAAGGCCCCCGCGGCCACCAGCAGGGCGCCGTGCAGCACGGCCCGGCCCGGGCGACGGCCGGCGAGCAGCGGCACCAGCACGGCCACGACGACCGGGGCGCAGCCGACGAGGACCCCGGGCACCGCGGGCTCCGCGGTGCGCTCGGCCGCGAGGACGGCGGTGTTGAAGCCGACCATGCCGAGGGCGGCGAGCAGGAGCAGGCGCGTCCACTGACGGGCCGCCAGGGCTCGGACCGCGGTCAGCGACCCGGCGGGCAGCAGGGGCAGCAACAGCAGGAAGGCGAGCCCGTAGCGCAGGAACAGCCCACCCGCGTAGGGGTAGTCGCCGAGGAGGCTGTTGGCCGTGAAGGAGCCGCCGACCAGGAGGCAGGCGAAGGCGGCGGAGAGCGCGCCGAGCACCGGGTTCGCGTTCATGGGGGCGACGTTAGGGGCGGTGGTGGACCGGTTTAAGGTCCACTTCCATGAGCGTATCGGGGACCACTTCCGATGGCGGTGCACGGGGACGGGACGCGGGGCCCGGCACTCCGGTGTGGGAGTTGCTGAGGCCCGCCGTGACCGCTCCGGTCCGCCGTCGGGGCCGCGCCCTCCAGTCGGCGTTGCGCGCGGCCGCCCGCAGCGGGCGGCTCGCCCCCGGGACCCGACTGCCGTCGAGCCGTGATCTGGCCGCCGACCTCGGGGTGTCCCGCGGACTGGTGACGGAGGCGTACGAGCAGCTGGCCGCGGAGGGCTATCTGCGCAGCGACCGGGGCGCGGGCACCTGGGTGGGCGACGCCGCTCGGGCCGCGAGCCCCGGCGCACGGGACCGCGCACCGGGGCGGCACGGCGCGGCCGTCGACTTCCTGCCCGGCACCCCCGACCTGTCGCTGTTCCCGCGCGCCGGGTGGACGGCCGCGCACCGGACGGCCCTGGCCGACCTGGCGCACGACGGACTGGGCTATCCGGATCCCGGAGGGCTGCCCCGGCTCCGCACCGCCCTGGCACAGATGCTGGCCCGACGCCGCGGGGTGGTCGCCGACCCCCAGCGGTTGGTGGTCTGCTCCGGAGTCGCCCAGGCGTTGACCCTGGTCGGGGGCGCGCTGCACGCGCGGGGCGGGCGAACGGTGGGGGTCGAGGACCCCGGCAGCCCCCCGCACGCGGAACTGTTCCGGGCGGTCGGGCTGCGGACCGTCGCGCTGCCCCTGGACGACGAGGGGGTGGCGCTCGGTCCGCTCGGCTCGTCCGGGGCCCGGTGCGTGGTGACCACGCCGGCCCACCAGTTCCCGCTCGGCATCGGGTACTCCGCCGCACGCCGGGCCGCGCTGCTGGACTGGGCGCGGGAGGTGGACGGGCTGGTCGTGGAGGACGACTACGACGGCGACTTCCGGTACGACCGCTCCCCCGTGGGCGCCCTCCAGGGACTCGACCCGGAGCGGGTGTTCTACACGGGGTCGGTGAGCAAGTCGCTGGCCCCGGGGCTGCGGCTCGGCTGGTTGCTGGCCCCGACCGGGTGGGTGGACGCGATCGTGGCGCGCAAGCGGACCATGGACCTGGGCAACCCGGTCCTGGGACAGGAGGTGTTGGCGGGGTTCGTGGAGGGCGGCGGCTACGAACGTCAGTTGCGGCGGTGCGGGCGGGCCTACCGGGAGCGGCGGGACGCCCTGGTCACGGCGGTGCGGGAGGGGTTCCCTGGTGCCGAGGTGACGGGGATCTCCGCCGGGCTGCACCTGATCGCGGCGCTCCCCGCGCGGTACGGCCCCGAGGCGCGGTTCCTGCACCGGGCCCGGGAGGCGTCCGTGGAGATCCGCCCGCTGTCGGCCTACCGGGCCGACGGCCGCACCGCGCCGTCCGAGGACGGCGCGGTGCGGCTGGTCCTGGGGTACGCCCACCTGTCCCCCGCCCGGATCGCGGCGGGCGTGCGCCGGCTCGTCGCCGCCGTGGACGGTTGACCCGCCGTGCGGCCGTCGAGCCCGGGCCCTCCCGGTCGACCGATGGCGCGAATGCGACGGCGCGCTTCCCGGTTCGTTCAACGTCCGTGCAGGTGGAACCCGTTGTCAGTGGGTGCCCCTACGGTGTGCCCATGACCCGATCACTACACGCCCTGGCCTATGCACGACCGTCCGCTCTGGAGAGCGCGCCGGACGGACGACGGCTCGGTCTGGAGACCTCGCAGGGCGCGACGCCGACCGGACGGCAGGACCACCCCCGGTTCTTCGCCGGTTTCCTCACCTCCCCGCAGATCGCTTCGGCCGCGCTGCTCGCGGTGGCCGACGTGGCGGCGGCCCGGTACTACCAGCCGCAGTTGCGGGCCTCGCTGGACCCGGTGGTGACGGGCAACGGCGACCGTCTGCGCTTCGAGTCCTTCTCCGGGTGCGGCGGCGTGTACGCCCGGCTCGACGTCCTGGCGGCGGGCCTGGACGGCGGGGAGATCGGGCACGGCACGACCAACGTGGACGTGAACAACCCGCTGCGCGAGGCGCTGTCCCGGCTGGGCACGGACGATCCGCTGCACCTGCGGGTCGGCCCCGACGAACTGGCGGTCACCACGCTGGACGGTCCCGTCGTGGAGAAGAAGGTGCCGTTGCCGGACCGTTGGCTGCGGGGCTTCGCCGAGGCCCAGGTGATCGCGGCGGGCTTCGAGCTGCGGGCCGAACTGCCGGCCGCCGAGGCGGTGCGCTTCCTGCGGGCCTTGCCCAGGGCCGGCCGGGGCCGGCCCCCGCTGTGGGTGGTGCCCGCCGGGCGCGGCCTGCGGCAGACCACCCGACCGGTGCCGGGCGCGGTGTGCCTGCCCGGTCCGGAGCGGCTGGTCGCGCTCCAGCGGGTGCTCCGGCACGCCACCGCCCTGCGGATCTACGGTCCGGCCGCGGTCGGGCAGGAGCCCGCCTCCGCCGCCTGGGAGGTCGTGCTGCCCGGCATGCGGCTGACGCTCACCCTGTCCCCGGAGGCGTCCCGCGGGTTCTCCGGCGAGGGCGGGGTGTTGGAGGCCCTGGCGACGGACGAGGCGGGTGAGGACGCCGACCTGATCTCGGTGCTCCTCGCCTGGGAGCCGCGGATCGACGTCGCCGATCTGGCCGCCTCCTCCGGCCTCCCCCCGGAGCGCGTCCGGGCCGCACTGGTCCGGCTGGGCACCTCGGGTCGGGTGGGGTACGACACGGCCGAGGCCGCGTACTTCCACCGCGAGCTGCCCTACGACGCGCACCGCGTGGAGCGGCACAACCCGCGGTTGCGGTCGGCTCTCGCCCTGCTGCGGGCCGGCGCGGTCGCCCTGGCGGGCGAGCTGGGCACGGTGACCGCCGCGGACGGCCACGTGCACCGGGTGCGCGAGGACCGCGGGCGGCTGAGCTGCACCTGCCAGTGGTGGGCGGAGTACCGGGGCGGGCGGGGCCCCTGCAAGCACGCCCTGGCCGTGCGGATGGCCCGCCGGGGCGCGGCGGACGCCCCCGGGGCGGACGGGAACGGGCCCGGTGCGGGCGAGGACACGACGGTCGCCGTCGGTGGGAACGCGGGAGAGGCACGAGGATGACGAACACGACGGCCACGGCCGGCACGGCGGTGCGGACAGGGGCGACCGGTTCGGCGCCCGGTACCCCGCAGGACCTGGTGGCGGCCGTGCGCACCGGGAAGACGGCCGTGGTGGTCGCCTTGGTGCGCGACATGGACGCAGCCGAACGGCGGGCGGCGCTCCCGGCGCTGAAGGAACTGCGCAAGGAACTGCGCGGGGCCCGCTGGAACGACCCGGCCCGTGCCGCCTATCCGGCGCTGCACGCGGCGGGCGCCGGCTGCCAGTCCGGGGCCGCGGCCACCGCGACCTGGCTCGCCGGGGCCGACATGCGCTGGTCCGGGGCGAAGTCCCGGCACCTGCTGGACCTGCTCTCGGACCGCACCCCCGAGTGGCAGGCGGAGGTGGCCCGGCGGTTGGCGGACCGCCCGCTGGTCTCCCGCATCCCCTACGAGCTGATGTCCGGGCTGGTGCAGCGCGCGGGGTGCGAACCGCCCACCACCGAGGCGTACGTCCGGGGGTGGATGGAGCACCTGAGCCGCAGCGGCGGGTCCCGCGGACCGAAGTTCCAGGACCGGCTCGCGGCCGATCCCCACCTGGTCCGCATGGTCGCCGCCCTGTTCGCCCAGGACGACGTCGGTTGGCAGCTCGAATGGACCTACGGCAACGACGCCGACCACGGCTGGACGCCCGCCCTGACGGAACTCACCGCCGCCGGGGTCCTGGACCGCGCCACGATGGTGGCCGCCTGCGTGGCACGGCTGCTGCGCGGGGGCAAGCCCCATGACCAGCGGGCGTTCCTGGGGGTGCTCACCTCCCTGTCACCGACCCGGGAGGAGGAGCGGGAGCGGATCGCCGACTGGACGGCCCTGCTGGCGGACGCGGTGGGTCCGGTCGCCGCGCACGCCCAGAAGGTCCTGGGCAGGCTGGCGCTGGACGGGCAGCTGACGGCCCGCCAGGTGGCGGAGGCCTCGCGCGGGGCGCTGTTCCGCCCGGAGAAGAAGCTGGTGCGCGCCCAGCTCGTCCTGCTCGGCAAGGTGCTCACCGCCTCGCCGGGTGCGGCGTCGGAGCTGCTGCCCGCCGTGGCGGACGCCTTCGGTCACCCGGACACCGACGTCCAGGAGCGGGCGGTCAAGCTGCTGGAGAAGCACGCGCGACGGGCGGACGAAGGAGTGCGGGCGGACCTCCTCGGGGTCGCCGAGCAGCTGAGCACGGTGCTGCGGCCCCGTGCCGCCGCGGCCCTGGGCTTCGCCCCCGCGGCCCTGGAGCCCCTGGACGCCGGACCCCACGAGGAGTACCTGCCGCCGGTGCCCGAGCCGGTGCGGCTGGCCCCGCCGATCGGCTCCGTGGCGGAACTGGCCGAGGAGGTCAGCGCCCTGGTGTCCGGGCGCGAGGAGGTGGCCGTCTTCGAGCGGGTGCTGGACGGTCTGGTGCGCCACGCCCACGCGGACCGTGCGGCCCTGGTCGAGGCGGTGCGGCCGGTCGTCGCACGCCGCTGGTGGTACCCGGGGAAGCACCCCCACCTGACCCCCGACAAGAGGTTCGCGACGAGCACCTTCGGGATCGACGTGGTCCTGGCCGCCCTGTTCGACGCCGTCGGGACGGACACCCTGCACCGGGCGACGCAGCGCAACGGGGCCGGCGAGGAGAGGGAGTGCCCGCACTCCTGGCTGAACCGGCCCCGCCGGGCCCGGCTGTGGGAGGCCGCGCACCTGGTGCGCACCGACCCCCCGCCGTTCCTGTTGGCCACCCCCACCTGGACGTCCGGGCTGCTGGCCGCCGAGGACCTGGTGGCGCGGCTCGCCGAGTACCGGGACCGGGGCGTCCGGCCGGCGGAGGCGGACTTCGCGCAGGCACTGTTGCGGGTGGAGCGGGACGGGGGCGCCCGGGCCGCCGCGGCGAGCGCGCTCGGCACCCCGGAGGGCGAGCGCCTCGCCCGCTGGCTGACCACCGAGGAGGCCGCGCCGGAGGTGACCTTGACGGCTCCCCTGAGGGACCCGCACTACCTGCTCGTCAACGTGGGCGGGATACCCGGGTCCCAGGAGGAGTGGCCCGAGGTGTTCCGGGGGTTGGGGCTGCCCGCCTTCCACGGCCGCCGCCCCTGGAGCTGCGACCACTGGTCCGCCGCCGGCGAGGCCCACCGGTTGGCCGCCCTGCCGGGGCGACGCGAAATGGTGGCGGCCCGCATCGTGGACCAGGTGTCGCACGTCGCCACGGTGGACGCCCGCGGTGACGTCGCCTACCTCCCCCTGCTCGCCGAGGCACCGGGGCCCGCCGGGGTCGCGGTCCACCTGTCCGTGGCGTACGGGCTGGGCGCCCGCGCCGGCGAGGACCGGACGGCAGCGGTGGACGCCCTGCTGGTGCTCGCCGCCCGGGGCGACCTCGACGCCGCACGGTTGGGCGGCCTCCTGGGCACCCTGGCGGCCGGCGGCACGGTGAAGGCGAGCCGGCTGGTGGACAGCATGAGCACCGCGGCGACGACCGGCGCGTACGCCACCGTGTGGGCGGTGCTCCGCGAAGCGCTCCCGCCCCTGCTGGAGGACGCCGTCCGGTCGGGCAAGGGCGCGCGGGGGCTGGCGGACCTGCTGGCCACCGCGGCGGACTGCGTGGAGCGCTGCGGGGCGGGCTCCGGCGTACCGCACCTGGAGTCGTTGGCGGAACGCGGCGGTGGTTCGCGGTTGGTGAGTCAGGCCCGCCGGCTGAAGGCCCTGACCGGGGCGGACGCCGACGGCTGACCGGAGCAGCGGGGGCGACCGTGACCGCGGGGGCTGTTACCCGCCGGTCACGGCCGGTTCGCGCATCCGCAACACCGCCCCGCCACGGTGGTCGCATGAGCCCGGACACATCTGACCACCCCCGGCGTCCGCACTGGCGGCGCGATGCCGTGGAACTGGCCGCCCTGTTCACGGCGGTGGCCGTCGCGGACACGGTGGCCCATCTGATCGGCCACGGCCCGGACGGCCCCGAACTGCTGGCCGTCTCGGCGGTGGTCCTGCTGGCCACCGCGGCGTTCCACGCCTGGTGGGCCCACCGGCACCGCCGCCCCGCTCGCCCGCTCCGGACCGCCGGGCGGCCGGGGCGGCCGGGCACACCACCGGCCGACGCACCGACCACCGGCGTGTGGCGGCTGCGGACCACGGTCCGCGACGCCCCCGGGTCCCTCGCGGCGCTGTGCACGGCCCTGGCCTCGCACGGCGTGGACATCCTCAGCCTCCAGACCCATCCGTTGGCCGAGGGCACCGTCGACGAGTTCCTGCTGCGGGTACCGGCCGGGCTGTCCCCGACCGAGGTCACCCGGGCCGCCGACCGGGCCGGGGGCACGGACCACTGGATCGAACGCGCCGACGCCCACGACCTGGTGGACGCGCCGACCCGGGTGCTGGCCCTGGCCACCCGGACCGCGCTGGATCCGGCCGAACTGCCCCCGGCGCTGCGCCGGCTCCTCGGCCGCTGCACCGTCCGCCCCCACCCCGCGCCCGTCGACGACGACGAGGGGGTGCACGGCACCGTGCTGCGGTTGCGCACCCGGGACGGCGGCCTCCTCACCGTGGAGCGCCCGCACCTGCCCTTCACCCCCACCGAGTTCGCGCGGGCCCGCGCCCTGGTGGAGTTGGACGGGCGGCTCGGCCCCCGGGTGCCCGAGGAGCGGTCGGTCCTGGAACTGGGCTCCGGCGCCGCGGTGACGGTGCGCCGGGCGTCCCCGGCGGACCTCGCGGCGGCGACGGCGCTGCACGAGCGTTGTTCGCCGCGGACGCTACGGCAGCGGTACCACGGCTCGTCCCGGGACACGGACCGTCGGCTGCCCCATCTGCTGCACCCCGCGTACGGGCGCACCCTGGCCGTCTGCACCGCTTCCGGACGGATCGTGGCGCTGGGCCACCTGTTGTGGGACGGCGACGAGACGGAGGTGGCGCTGCTCGTGGAGGACGCCTGGCAGGGGCGGGGCATCGGGGGAGAACTGCTGGGCCGGCTGGTGCGACTGGCCGAGGAGGCGGGCTGCCGCGACGTCCACGCGGTGACCGGACCGTCCAACACGGCGATGATCGCGGCGCTGCGCGGACTGGGCCGCCCCCTGGACTACCTGGCCGACGACGGCGTCCTCGTCGTCACCGCCGCACTGGGCGGGCCGGAGGCGGACCGGTCCGCCCGGGGCGGTTCTGCTCAGCAGGAGACCCCGTCGTCCTCGTCGAGCGCCGACTCGGTGCCCACCCGGAACGCCCCCGGGTCGAACGTGAGCCGCAAGAGCACCGGGGCACCCGACAGTTCCTTCTCGTAGCAGACGTCACCCGGGAGCCCCCGCGGTTCCGGCCCGTTCCGGGACGCCACCCACGTCCAGCCGTCCGCCTCGGCCAGGGTGCGGTAGTGGTCCCGGACGGCGTCGTGGCCACCGTCGAACTCGTAACTGCGGGTCGCCGACAGCAGTTCCTCGTCGTGGTCGTCGAGGCAGCCCACCTCCAGGACGTACCAGCCCTCGGAGATCCGGGCCCCCTGCGGCGGGGTGCCCAGCAAGGGCACCGAGGAGATCTCCTCCGCCCGGGCCTGGGTGCCCAGGCAGTCGTCCTCGTCCAGCAGCAGGCCCCCCAGCATCCGGTTCAGCCCGAGGAGCAGCGTCAGGCCCACCAGCAGGGCGCCCACCACGGTCAGGGCACCCCACTGCCACACGGTCAATCCGGTCGGCTTCTGCGACACCGCCCCGCCCCCAGGTACGTCCGAAAGCGCCCGTCCCGTCCCCATCGTGGCGCTCGGGGCGAAGGTACACGTCACGGACGCGTTCCGGGGGCCGTCGAGGTGCGATCCGAGCAGCTGCGCCGCGTTCCCGGTCGGCGGCGGCCCGATCCCGCCGGCGACCGGCGGGGAAGCCGTGGCCGGGACCGGTGCCCGTACGGGCCGCCGCCGTGACGGGGCGGGGGTCCCCGTACGAGGATGTCCGCATGTCAGAGAAGAACGACCCGCTCCCCCGTGAGGTCGCCGACGCCTACGTCGACGCCCTCGTCGCCCTCGATCCGGTCACCGGCACCTACCTCGGGGTGCGGGAGAGCCACCGCGCACTGCCCGACTACTCACCGCCGGGGCGGGCGGCCCTGGCCGACCTCGCCCGCCGGACCCTGGACCGTCTGACGGCCGCCGAGGCGCGGCCGGGCGCCGAGGACGAGCGGGAGCGCCGGTGCGGCCGGTTGCTGCGCGAACGGCTCACCGCCGAGTTGGCCGTCCACGACGCCGGGGAACACCTGCGCGCGGTCGGCAACATGGAGACCCCGGCGCACGCCGTACGGGAGGTGTTCACCCTCACCCCCACGGAGACGGCGGAGGACTGGGCCGCGGTCGAGGCACGGCTGCGCGCGGTGCCCGCCGCCCTGGCCGGCTACCGGGAGTCGCTCGCCCTGGGTCTGGAACGCGAGCGGTACGCGGGCCCGCGGCCCACCGCCACCTTCGTCGACCAGCTCGCCGAGTGGACCGCACGGGACGCGGACGGCCTCTCCTGGTTCCACCACTTCGTGGCCCCGGCCCCGTCGTCGCTGCACGCCGGCCTCACCGAGGCCGCGGAGGCGGCCCGGGCCGCGTTCGCGGCGCTGCACGACTGGATGACCGGTACCTACGCCCCGAGGATCGCCGGCGCGCCGAACGCGGTGGGTGCCGAGCGGTACGCCCGCTGGGCCCGCTACTACAACGGCACGGACCTCGATCTGGCCGAGGCGTACGCCTACGGCTGGGCCGAGTACCACCGGCTGCTCGCCGAGATGCGGGCGGAGGCGGAGAAGGTCCTGCCGGGCGCCGCAACGCCCTGGACGGCGCTCGCCCACCTCGATGCGCACGGGCACCGCGTCGAGGGCGTGGAGGAGGTGCGGGTCTGGCTCCAGGAGCTGATGGACCGTGCGATCGCCGAGTTGGACGGCACCCACTTCGAACTCGCCGACCGGGTCCGGGTGGTGGAGTCCCGGATCGCTCCGCCCGGCAGCGCAGCCGCCCCGTACTACACCGCTCCCTCCGAGGACTTCTCCCGTCCGGGGCGCACCTGGCTGCCGACCATGGGCGAGCACAGCTTCCCCACCTACGACCTGGTGTCCACCTGGTACCACGAGGGGGTTCCGGGCCACCACCTCCAGCTGGCGCAGTGGGCCCACGTGGGTGCGGACCTGTCCCGCTACCAGGCGGGCGTGGGCGCGGTGAGCGCCAACTGCGAGGGCTGGGCCCTGTACGCGGAGCGGCTGATGGACGAGTTGGGCTTCCTCACCGACCCCGAGTACCGGCTCGGCTACCTGGACGCGCAGATGCTGCGGGCGGTGCGGGTGATCATCGACATCGGGGTGCACCTGGAGCTGGAGATCCCGGCCGACTCGCCGTTCAGGCCCGGCGAGCGGTGGACGCCCGCTGCGGCGGAGGAGTTCTTCGGCACGCACAGCAGCCGCCCGGCGGACTACGTGGCGAGCGAGATGACCCGCTATCTGTCGATCCCCGGCCAGGCCATCGGCTACAAGCTGGGCGAGCGGGCGTGGTTGACGGGTCGCGAACGGGCCCGGGCCCGGCACGGGGACGCCTTCGACGCGAAGGCGTGGCACATGGCCGCGCTCTCGCAGGGGTCCCTGGGCCTGGACGACCTGGTGGACGAGTTGTCCCGGCTCTGAGCGGATCACGGGTGCGCCGCGCCGGTCAGCGACCGCCGGCCCGCTGGCGCACCCGTGATCCGCCGCGTCCCTTCACGACCTCCAGCTGTGCGTGCACCCGGCGGCGGAGGTCGGGGACGTGGCTCACGATGCCCACCGAACGGTCGCGTTCGCGCAGCGAGTCGAGGACGTCCAGCACCTCGTCCAGGCTCTGGTCGTCGAGGCTGCCGAAGCCCTCGTCGATGAAGAGGGTGTCCAAGCGCACCCCGCCGGCCTCGTCGGTCACCACGTCGGCGAGGCCCAGCGCCAGGGCCAGGGAGGCGAAGAAGGTCTCGCCCCCGGAGAGGGTCGAGGTGTCCCGGGCGCGGCCGGTCCAGGCGTCCACCACGTGCAGTCCGAGGCCCGAACGGCCCCGGCCCGAGCGGTCGTCGGAGTGCACCAGGGTGTAGCGGCCCTGGGACATCCGGGCGAGCCGGGCCGTTGCCGCGGCGGCCACCTGTTCCAGTCGGGCGGCCAGGACGTAGGACTCCAGGCGCATCCGGCGTTCGTTCGCGGCGGAGGTGCCGGCGGTGAGCGAGGCGAGCCGGGCGACCCGGTCGTGCTCCGCGCGCCGGGGGCCGAGCGCCCGGACGGCCGCGGTGATCCGGGCGGAGAGCCGTGTCAGGTCCTCGCGGTCGCGGACGGCCGCGGCGTGCCGGGAGGCGGCGTCCCGCAGCCGTTGCTCGGCCCGGTCGGCGGCGTGTTCGACGGCGGGGAGGTCCACGGGCGGCAGGCCGGCGGCGGTGAGCGCCTCGGCGTCGGTGAGGACCGCCCGGACCTCGGCCTCCGTCTGCTGCCAGGCGTCGATCCGCTGCTGGAGCGCCCGGTGCGCAGGACCGTCGAGCAGGGCTGCGGCAGCGGCGTCGGGGGTGTCGAAACCGGCGCGGTAGGCGGCGTCGGACAGCCGCGCGTCGGCCTCCTTGAGCTGCCGGGCGGCTTCGGCCGCGGTCCGCGCCGCCTCGGCCGCGGTGTGCAGCGCGTCCACCCGCCGTTGCAGTGCCTCGGCCCGGGCGGCGACGCTGAGGGCCTCGCCGCGGGCCTCGGTCAGCTCCGCTTCGACGGTTGCCGCCTCGCGTTCCCACGCCTCCCGCCGGGCGGCTCGTGAGGCCGACCGGCGGGCGGCCTCCTGTTGGGCGGTGACGCGCCGGGCGTGTTCGGCCTCGGCCCGGTCGAGGGCCTCCCGGGCGGCGTGCAGTCCCCAGGCCGTGCGCCGGGCCGTCGCGAGCTCGGTGCGCAGTGCGGCGACGGCGTCGGCGAACCCTTCGACGGGGGCGTCACCGGCGGCGGCCGTCGCCGCGGCGCGCTCCCCCTCGATCCGGGCGCAGCGCTCGCCGGCCGCGGTGTGCGCGGCGTCGGCCTGCCGGTACGCCGTGTGCGCGGCCTCCTCGGCTCCCCGGTCGACGTGGCCCGGGCCCTTGCGGGCGGGGTGGGGGTGTTCGGTGGCGCCGCAGACGCCGCAGGGTTCCCCGCTGGTCAGGGTGGCGGCGAGTTCGGCGGCGATCCCGTTCAACCGCTGTTCCCTCAGGTCCAGCCAGTCGTGGCGGGCGCGGTTGGCACGGGTGTGGGCCGTCCGCAGCTCCTGTTCGGCCTCGACGGCCGCGGCGGCGAGCAGGTCGCGCTGGAGCGCCGCGGCGTGGCGGCCCTCGGCGGACTCCAGCCGTCCGGCCAGCGCTTCGGCCCGGGCGAGGCCCTGCTGCGCGGTGTCGATCGCGTCGCGCAGCGCGGTACGGGTGGTGTCCCAGTCGTCGAGCCAGCTGGTGGTGTCGTGCAGCAGTTCCCGGTCGGCGGCCTCCTCCCGTTGCCACCGGTCCCGTTCCCCGGCGAGTTCGGCCGCTCGGCGCTCGGCGCGGCGGGCCGATTCGAGGGCGCCGAGTTCCTCGGCGGCCCGGCGGGCCGCGGTGTGCAGACCGTCGGCGTCGAGGGGGACCGGGGTGTCCGGGTCGCCGGCGGCCGTGCGGGCGGCGGCTTCGGCACCGGCCGCCCGCTGTCGGCGGGTCTCGGCCTCGTCGCGCAGTTCCCGGGCGGGGGCCACGGTGTCGGCCCGGCGGGCCGACTCGATGCGGAGCAGGTCCGCGCGGTGTTCCGCGGTCCGCTCGGCGAGGGCCGCCGCCCGTTCCCGCGCCCGGGCGAACCGGGTCTGGAGCCGGTGCCGTTCGCCGGCCCCGTCCAGCGCGGAGCGGGCGGCGCGCAGGGCGGACTCGGCCGTGGTGAGGGCGCACTCGGTGTGGGCGAGGCGTTCGAGCGCGGTGCTGCGGGCCACGGCGGCCCAGCCGAGGAGGGCGGTGCCGAGGCCGGGGTCGCCGGGCGACAGCTCGGGCAGCGGAGACTCCACCGCGTCCCCGGCGGCGGTGACCATCTGGTTGGCGAGGGCGAGGAGTTCGGTGTCGGCGGTGCGGACGGCCTGTTCGCCGGCGCGACGCCGTTCGGCAAGGCGCTGTTCCACCGCGGCGAAGCGGCCGGTGTCGAAGAGCCGGCCGAGGAGCCGGCCGCGGGTCTCGGCGTCGGCGCGCAGGAACCGGGCGAAGTCCCCCTGCGGGAGCAGGACCACCTGGCAGAACTGTTCCTTGCTCATGCCGAGGAGTTGGCCGATCTCCTCGCCGATCTCCTGGTGGGAGCGGCTGAGGTCCTTCCAGGCGCCGTCCTGGTGCGCGCGCAGGGCGCTGTACGCCTTCTCGGTGGTGGTGCCGGAGCCGCGCTTCTTGGGGCGGGCCCAGGAGGGTCGGCGGGTCACCTCCAGTCGGCGTCCGGCGACGGTGAGGTCGAGGCTGACCTCGGTGACCGTGCCGGGGTCGGCGTGGTCGCTGCGCAGGTTGGCCCCCTGGGGGCTGTGCCGGGCGCCCGGCACCGATCCGTACAGGGCGTAGCAGACCGCGTCCAGGACGGAGGTCTTGCCCGCGCCGGTGGGGCCGTGCAGCAGGAAGAGACCGGCGCGGGAGAGGTCGTCGAAGTCGATCCGTTGGGTGGTGCCGAAGGGCCCGAACGCCGTGAGGCGCAGCTCGTGGAGTCTCATCGGGCGGCCTCGTGCAGGGTGTCGGCGGCGCGGACCTCGTCGAGGGCGGTGCGCAGGACGGTCCGTTCGTGGTGGTCGGGTGCGGCGCCGCGGACGTGGGTGACGAAGTCCTCGGCGATCTGCTGGTCGGTGCGGCCGGCGAGGCGTCGGGCGTAGGAGGCGTGCCCGTCCCCGGCGGGCCGCTCCGGGTCGAAGACCAGGCTCAGGGTGTGCGGGAAGCGGGCCGACAGCCGGGCCATGGGGTCCTCGGGGCGGACCGGGTCGGTGAGGGCGGCTTCGATCCAGGCGTCCTCGTGGGGGGTGAGCGCGGGGTCCGCGAGCAGGTCGTCGAGGTGTCCGCGGAGGCGGGCCAGCGGGCGGGGGACGGGGCAGTCGAGGCGTTCGGCACGCACCCCGCCGGTGGCGTCGAGGTCGACCAGCCAGGTGCTCTTGCGGTGGTGCACCTCGGAGAAGGAGTAGGCGAGCGGGGAGCCCGAGTAGCGCACCCGGGGGCTCAGGGTCTGACAGCCGTGGAGGTGGCCGAGGGCCGTGTAGTCGACCCCGTCGAAGACCTCCAGCGGGACCGAGGCCACTCCGCCCACGGTGATGTCGCGTTCGCTGTCGCTGGGCTGTCCGCCGGTGACGAAGGCGTGCGCGAGCACCACCGAGCGGGTCCCGGCGGGGCGGGCGGCGAGGTCGGCCCGGACCCGGTCCATCGCGGCGCGGAGCACGCTCTCGTGGCGGGCCCGGGGTACGCCCAGTTCCTCGCCGACCAGTGCGGGCTCCAGGTAGGGCAGCCCGTAGAACGCGACCTCGCCGTGGGCGTCGGGGAGCAGGACCGGGGTGCCCACCGCGTCGGGGGCGGTGCGCAGGTGGACGCCGGCGTGCGCGAGCAGCCCGGCGCCGACGCCCAGCCGGCGGGCCGAGTCGTGGTTGCCGGAGATCATCACGGTGGGCACGCCGAGGGCGGCGAGCCGGTGGAGGGTGTCGTCGAACAGCTCCACGGCGGCCAGTGGGGGAACGGCTCGGTCGTACACGTCCCCGGAGACCACCACCGCCTCCACCCCGCGGTCGCGGACGGTGGCGAGGAGGTGGGTGATGAACTCGGCCTGGGCGTCGAGCATGTTCACCCGGTGGAAGGACCGACCGAGGTGCCAGTCGGACGTGTGCAGGAGCCTCATGGCCCCGAGACTAGCCGGCGGGTCCGACAGTGCCGGTGCGGGTCGCGGGACCGCACTCAGGCGGGGCCGTACGCCTCCCCGCCGAGGTCGAGGGCGGCCGTGCCCGCGGTGGTGTCCGCGAGCCAGGCGCGCAGCGCCTCGACGTCCGCGTCGGGCAGGGCGATCTCGATGGCCACCGCCTCCCCGTAACGCACCTCGCGCACCTGGCGTCTGGTGGCGCGCAGGTCGTTCTGCACCTTGCCCGCGCGCTGGTGGTCGACGGTGACGGTGGCGATCCTGAAGCGTCTGCGGGTGACCGTCCCCAGGGCGTCCAGGGCTTCGCCGACGGCGCCCCCGTAGGCCCGGATCAGCCCCCCGGCGCCGAGCTTGACGCCGCCGTAGTAGCGGGTGACGACGGCGACGGCGTACCGCACGTCCCGGCGCAGCAGCATCTGGAGCATCGGCACGCCGGCGGTGCCGCCGGGCTCGCCGTCGTCGGACGCGCGCTGGACGGCGGCGTCGGCCCCGATGACGTAGGCGGTGCAGTTGTGGGTGGCGTCGGCGTGCTCCCGGCGGACGCGCGCGATGAAGTCCTGTGCCTCCCGTTCGGTGGCCGCGGGTGCGAGCGCGCACAGGAAGCGCGAGCGGTTGATCTCGATCTCGTGCACGCCCTCCCGGGCGACCGTGCGGTACTCGTCCTGCATCGTCCCAGCCTATGCGGTGTGCGGCGGGAGCCTCGCGCCGGCACCGGGAGCGGCCGGGAATCCCGGGGGTCCCCGTCGCGTTGCCCGGAACGGACGGGATCGCACGAGGAGGCGGCACATGTACGGCGACCGGGACACGGTCCGCAGGATCCTCACGGAGTCGGGTGACACCTGGGCGGTGGTGGGGCTGTCGAACAACGAGTCGAGGGCGGCGTACGGGGTGGCGCGCGTCCTCCAGCGCTTCGGGAAGCGGGTGGTGCCGGTGCACCCGAAGGCGGAGACGGTGCACGGCGAGACCGGGTACGCCTCGCTGGCCGACGTGCCCTTCGACGTGGACGTGGTGGACGTGTTCGTCAACGCGGAGCACGCCGGCGCGATCGCCGACGAGGCGGTGGCCAAGGGGGCCCGGGCCGTGTGGTTCCAGCTCGGGGTGGTGGACGAGGCGGCGTACGAGCGCACCCGCGCGGCGGGGCTGGACATGGTGATGGACCGCTGCCCCGCCATCGAACTGCCCCGGCTGGGGTGATCCGCGGACGGTCCGGATCAGGCCCGGCCGAGCCCGTCCACCAGGACGGCGCCGGGCAGCTCGGCGAGCGCCTTCCCGGGCATGATCAGCTTGCCCCGGCGCAGTCCGCTGCCGAGCAGGACGTGCGTCAGGTCCAGGAGGCGCGGATCGACGAGCAGCGCCCAGTCGGCGGGCAGCCCGACGGGGGTGATGCCGCCGTGTTCCATGCCGGTGAGCCCGGTCGCGGTGTCCATGGCGGCGAAGGACGCCTTGCGGGCGCCCAGTTGACGGCGGACGGTCCCGTTGACGTCGACCCGGGCGGCGGACGGGACCAGGCAGGCCGCGAGGGTGCTCTCGCCGCCGCGCTTGCCGGCGACCACGACGCAGTTCGCGGAGAAGGGGAGCAGTTCCGCCCCGTAGTGCTCGACGAAGGCATCGGTGTCCGCCCACCGCGGATCCGTCTCGACGTGGAGGACCTCCTCCGCGGGAACGGTCCCCCGCCAGTGGCGGAGCGCGTCGGCGACGGGGACGGGCAGCGCGTGCAGGCGGTGGAGGGCGGGGGCGACGTCGTCGAAGGAGTCGAGGGGGGCTGGCATGCCGGAACGCTAGCAGTCCGCCGGGGTCACCGAGCCGGTGGAACGGCCACCGCCATGGTCATCTCGACGGGGGCGGTGCCGTCGTTGCGGTAGGCGTGGGGGACGTTGGCCTCGAAGGTGGCGGAGGTGCCGGCGGGCATCGGATGGGCGGTTCCGTCCACGACGAGGGTCATCTCCCCGGCCGTGACGTGCAGGAGCTCGACGGTGCCGTTGGGGTGCGGGTCGGAAGCACTGCCCTCACCGGGCATCAACCGCCACGACCACAGCTCCAGGGGGCCGCGGCGTTCGGTGCCCACCAGGAGCGAGTTGCGGCTGCCGGCCTCGGTGGACCACATCCGGACCGCCTGCTCCGCGGCGACCAGGCGGACCTGGGGGCCCTGTTCGTAGTCCAGCAGGGTCGCGATGCTGATGCCGAGGGCGTCCGCGAGCTTCACCGTGGTGCCGACGCTGGGGTTGGTCCGGGCCTGTTCGATCTGGATGATCATGCCGCGGCTGACGCCGGAGCGGGCGGCGAGGGCGTCCAGGGTGAAGCCGCGCTCCCCGCGCCAGCGCTTGAGGTTGCGGGCGAGGGACTGGGTGAGCTGATCGAGGTCCGACACGTTCCGTCCAAGGTCTGGGCTGGCGCGCCGTCGACGCGGCGCCACGGCGGTGCACCGCACTGTACTTCCCGCGCCGTCCCAGGTGGCGGGCGCCGTTCGGTGCGCCGGGGCGCACCGAACGGGACGCGCTGGCACCTCGGCCGCCGGACGGGTGCCGGGGGCGGCGCTCGCCACCCGGCGCGCCGACCACCACGAACCCGTCGAACACCCGTGACCGGGTCGTTGCCCGCCACCACTAGGGTTACTGCCCATGTGGCCAGGACAGCAGCAGCCCGGGGGCGAGCAGAACCCGCACCAGCGGCAACCGAATCCGTACCAGCAGCCGGGGTACCAGCAGCCCAACCCGTACCAACAACCCGGGTACCAGCAGCCCAACCCCTACGCCCAGCAGCCGGGGCAGCAGGCACCGTGGGGCGCGCCCACCGTGCCGGCGGGGCCGGTGGTGCCGGGCCCGGGCGGCGACGGCGGCAAGGGCGGCGGGAAGCGGACCGCGTTCGTGGCGATCGGAGCCGCGCTCGCGGTCCTGGTGGCCGCCGGTGTCACCGGGTACCTGGTGCTGGGCGGCGAGGAGGGCGAGGGCGGGAAGCAGAAGGACGCCAAGGGCGCTGACACGAGCACGTCCCCCTCGGCCCCGGCGGCCCCGGCGGAACCTTCCGCCACCGAGAATCCGCGCGGCGGCGAGGAACTGAAGCCCACCGTCGCCGGGTGGAAGGTCGTCTACAACCCCAAGCGCGGGGTCGCCTTCGACGTGCCGGCCGACTGGGAGGTCGACCAGCCCGGGATGTCCGTCGGCTTCGAGGACTCCAAGTCCGACAAGATCAAGCCCCTCATCGTGATGTCGGCCCCCGCCTACTACAAGGCCGAGTGGTGCACGTCCGACGACGACAAGGACGGCAACAGCAGCAAGACCGCCCTGGCCACCGTGGGCACCAAGGGCGCCAACGGCGCCACCAGCGCCGAGGACGCCGCCGTCCGCCAGGCTCCCTGGTGGGTCTACGGCGGCTACACCCAGCCCGACCGCAAGAGCATGCGGTTCGACGAGAAGGGCACCCCCTTCACCACCGCCTCCGGCATCAAGGGCAGCATCGCCCGCGCCCACTCGGTGAACACGCCCAAGAAGGGCGCGTGCATCACCGACGGCAAGTCGGTCGCCTTCGGTTTCAAGAACTCCAAGGGCGACTACGTCGCCTGGAACCTCTTCGGCGCCAAGGGCGTGAAGGAGGAGGTCCCGGACGCACTGATCACCCAGATCCTCAAGACCGTGAGACTGCACGGCGAGCCCACGGACTGACCCCCGGCGGCCCCGCGGCGGTGGCGGACGGAAAACGAGTTGGCCCCCGACCGGTTCATGACCAATAGTCCCGGAGTGAACTCCGCCACCGCCAAGCGCTCCCGGTCGCCCCGCTGGGCCGGCCGCAACTACGTCCTGCTGACCGCCGCCACGGTGATCACCAACCTCGGCAGCCACGGCGCGCTGATCGCCGCCGCGTTCGCCGTCATGGAGTCGGGCGGCAGCACCGGTGACGTGGGACTCGTGGCGGCGGCGCGCACCGTGCCGCTGGTGCTCTTCCTGCTCATCGGCGGGGCGGTCGCGGACCGGGTGCCGCGCCACCGGGTGATGGTGGCCGCGAACGCCCTCAACTGCGTCTCCCAGGCGGTGTTCGCGGCCCTGGTCATCACCGACGGGGCCACCCTCTGGCAGATGATGCTGCTCTCCGCCCTCGGCGGCACCGGGCAGGCGTTCTTCAGCCCGGCCTCCGAGGGCATGCTGATGTCCTCGGTCACCGGTGAACAGGCCAGCCGCGCCTTCGCCCTGTACCGGATGGCCATGCACGGGGCGGGCATCGGGGGCGCGGCACTCGGCGGAGCCATGGTCGCCGCCCTGGGGCCCGGCTGGGTCCTCGCGATCGACGCCGCCGCCTTCGCCCTGGCCGGTGCCCTGCGGGCGTTCCTCGACGTGCGGCACATACCGGCCCGGGAGCCCGGGGCGGGACTGCTGGCGGACCTGCGGGACGGCTGGCAGGAGGTGATCGGCCGCCCCTGGCTCTGGTCGATCGTGGCGCAGTTCTCCGTCGTGGTCGCCGTCATCGGGGTCTCGGAGGCCGTGTACGGGCCGCTGGTGGCCCGGGACGAGCTGGGCGGCGCGGCTCCCTGGGGGTTCGCGCTGGGCGCCTTCGGCGTCGGCACGGTCCTCGGGGCGCTGTTGATGGTGCGCTGGAAGCCGCGCCGACTGCTGTACGTGGGCACCCTGTGCGTGTTCGTGCAGGCCCTGCCGGCCGCCGCCCTCGCGGTGGCGGCGCCCCTGTCGGTCCTGGTGGCGGTGATGTTGGTGAGCGGGGTCGCCATCGAGGTGTTCGGCGTCTCGTGGATCACCGCCATGCACCAGGAGGTCCCGGAGGAGAAGTTCTCCCGGGTCTCCGCGTACGACTGGTTCGGCTCGGTGGGTCTGGTCCCGGTGTTCACCGCGCTGGCCGGCCCCGCCGAGGGGGCCTTCGGCCGGTCGACCGCCCTGTGGGGCTGTGCGGTGCTGGTGGTCGTGGTGACCGCGGCGGTGCTCTTCGTCCCCGACGTGCGACGACTGACCCGGCGGGAGGCGCCCGCAGTGGAACCCGCCGAGCCGCCGGTGGCCGACCCCGTCCGTTGACCCGACGCCCTCAACCGACCCGGAAGGCTCCGCCCGGCGGCTCGGGCGAGGCCACCGCCTCGGCGTCCCGCACCGCCGTCGCGCCCCCGATGCGGGAACGCAGCGCAGGGCCGTGCTCCACCCGGGCCGGGAAGGCGTCGCCGGCCGCCCGGCGCGCCAGGTCGGCCACCGGCAGCGGGGCGTACGAGGCGACGAGGACGAGGTTGCCGAACCGGCGCCCGCGCAGGACGGCCGGCTCGGCGATCAGCGCCAGTTCGGGGTAGACGGCCGCGAAGGCGGCCAGTTGGGAACGGAGGAAGGCGAAGGGCGCGCCGTCGGCGAGGTTCGCCGCGTAGCAGCCGTCCTCGCGCAGCACCCGGCCCGTCTCCCGCGCGTAGTCGAGGGAGGTGAGGTGGGCCGGGACCCGTGAACCGCCGAACACGTCGGCGATCAGGAGGTCCGCGGACCGCGCGGGGGCCGCGGCCAA
The DNA here is from genome assembly GCF_040296045.1 of Streptomyces sp. NPDC002490. NCBI lineage: Bacteria > Bacillati > Actinomycetota > Actinomycetes > Kitasatosporales > Streptomycetaceae > Streptomyces > Streptomyces sp. NPDC002490. The sequence continues at coordinate 95,965 of NZ_JBEOWM010000025.1, forward strand.
CCAGGCGCGGGCGTCGGCCCGGTGCACCGCGATCGGCTCCCCGGGGTCGAGCGGGAGGTGCTCGGCGACCAGTGCGCTGAGCCCTCCGTCCGCCTCCACCACCTGCTGTCGGGAACCCGGGCGGGTGGCGGCCGCGTACCGGGGCAGGGTGAGCGCCCCGCCGCCGAGGTGCACCACGTCCAGCGCACGGCCCGGCGCCGCGGTGGCGGCGGTGTCGATGACGTGCCCGAGCCGGCGGGCGTACTCGAACTCCAGGTGGGTGGGGTCGTCGAGGTCGACGTACGACTGCGGGGCGTCGTCGACGGTCAGCAGCCAGGCGCGGCGGCGGTCGACGTCGGGCAGCAGTCGGGCGGTGCCGTGTTCCACGGCCCGGACGACGGGTACGGGTTCCTCGGGTTGCTCCACCCCTCCATTGTCGCCGCCCGCGTCCGGTGCGACCGCCGTCGACGGCGGTCGCACCGGAGCCCTCGCTCAGTCGACCCGGGACACGGTCCCCGCACCGACGGTCCGGCCGCCCTCCCGGATCGCGAATCCGAGTCCGGGCTCCAGCGGCACGGCCCGTCCCAGTTCGACGGTCACCGTGACGGTGTCGCCGGGGCGGGCCACGGCGGTCTCCCCGAGGTCCACGTCCCCGACGACATCGGCGGTGCGCAGGTAGAACTGGGGCCGGTACCCGGTGGTGAGCGGCGTGGACCGACCGCCCTCGGCCGCGGAGAGCACGTAGACCCGTGCCGTGAAGCGCCGGCTCGGCACGGTGCTGCCCGGGGCGGCCACCACGTGGCCGCGGCGCACCGCGTCCCGGGCGGTCCCGCGCAGCAGCAACGCCACGTTGTCCCCGGCCTGCGCCTCCTCCATGGGCTTGCCGAAGGTCTCGACGCCGGTGACCACCGTGGTGAGGGCCTCGGGGCCGGTGCCGAGCACCTCCACCCGGTCCCCCACCCGCACCGTGCCCCGCTCCACCGCCCCGGTCACGACGGTGCCGCGGCCGGTGATGGTGAGGACGTTCTCGACGGAGAGCAGGAACGGGGCGTCGACGTACCGTTCGGGCACCGGTACGAAGGTGTCGACGGCGTCGAGCAGCGCCACGATGGACTCGGTCCACTGGGGGTCGCCCTCCAGCGCCCGCAGCCCGGACACCCGCACCACCGGCACGGCGTCCCCGCCGTAGCCGTGCGCGGTGAGCAGCTCGCGGACCTCCAGCTCCACCAGGTCGGTCAGCTCCTCGTCGCCGGCGTCCGCCTTGTTGATGGCGACGACGACGTGGTCGACGCCGACCTGCCGGGCCAGCAACACGTGTTCGGCGGTCTGCGGCATGACGCCGTCGAGCGCGGAGACCACGAGGATCGCCCCGTCGAGCTGCGCGGCCCCGGTCACCATGTTCTTGACGTAATCGGCGTGGCCGGGCATGTCGACGTGGGCGTAGTGCCGGGTGTCGGTCTCGTACTCGACGTGGGCGATGTTGATGGTGATGCCGCGCGCGGCCTCCTCGGGGGCGCGGTCGATGCGGTCGAAGGGCACGTAGGTGCCGGTGCCCCGCTCGGCGAGCACCTTGGTGATCGCCGCGGTCAGAGTCGTCTTGCCGTGGTCGACATGGCCCATGGTGCCGATGTTGAGGTGGGGCTTGGTGCGGACGTAGGCCGTCTTGGCCATGGGAGTTCCTCGCCTCGTGGAGGTGCGTGACGGGTCCGGAGCGACGCTCCGGACCGGGGACCCCTCGGTGTCGCCGACCCTCCCCCTGCGGGGTCCGCCGGACGATCCGGGAAGGGTCAACTTCGGGCGCCGCCGACGGTCACGGACGAGCAGACGACGGCAGCCTTCGGGGCATCCGCTACCGCGGATGCTGCGAGGAGGAAGGCGTGCCGGAACATGGGGAGATCGTCGCGCAGTCGGCGGTGCGCGTCGACCGAATTAATCGCGCCGGGCCCGCGACCCGCCGGTGCGGCCGGGGCGCCGGGACCGCCGCCCCTACGACGATCATATGTGCGGGTCGGTTACGCTCCCCGGATGCTGGAGACCACCGCCACCCGGCCCGCACCGATATCCGCGACCGTCCCGGCGCGTTCGACGGCCACGGCCGTCCGCCTGGCGGGTGCCCTCTGGTCCCCCTGGTCGCGACTGTCCCTGTTGGCGGTCCTGTTGGCGGGTGCCGCGCTCGGCATGGTGGCGTTCGAGCCGCAGCGGCTGCTCGCGCACGAGGGGTGGCCGGTCCAGTTGCAGGGGGCCGCGGCGGCGGTGGTGTTCGCCGTGCTCTACGGCGTGTGCACAATGGTGTTCGTGCCCCGCCCCTTGTTGAACCTGGCGGCCGGTGCCCTGCTCGGGGCGAAGTTCGGGCTGGGGGCGGCGATCGCGGGCACCGTCATCGGGGCGGCGATCGCCTTCGGGCTGGGCCGGGTCCTGGGGCAGGACGCCCTGCGCCCCCTGCTGCGGGGACGGTGGCTGAAGGCCGCGGACGGGCAACTGAGCCGTCACGGGTTCCGCTCGATGCTGGCGGTACGGCTGTTCCCCGGGGTCCCGTTCATCGCCGCCAACTACTGTGCGGCGGTGTCCCGCATGGGCTGGTCGCCCTTCCTGCTCGCCACCGCCGTGGGGTGCGTCCCCAACACGGCCGCCTACGTGATCGCGGGCGCCCGGGCGGAGACCCCCACCTCGCCGGGGTTCCTGGTGGCCATGGCTTTCATCGCCGTCACCGGAGTCGGCGGTGCGCTGGTCGCCTGGCGCAAGCGGCACCGGTTGCGCGCCTGATCCGCATCCCCTCGCGGGTCGGGCCCGACCCGTCCGGGTGTCCGCCTCCCCCGTTGCGCGCGGGGCGGCGCCGCACGGCTCCCGCCCTGCTACCTTGTGTGACTCATCGTGCACATGACGTCACTGTGGGGAGTCTGCGTGAAGGTCGCCTGCGTCGGCGGCGGGCCCGCCGGTCTGTACTTCTCGATTCTGATGAAGCGCCACGACCCGTCCCATGACATCACCGTCTACGAACGCAATCCCCCGGGATCCACGTACGGCTGGGGCGTGACCTACTGGAGCGCGCTGCTGGACCGGCTGCGGGAGGGCGATCCGGAGTCGGCTCGGGCCGTCCGGGAGCACGCGGTGAGCTGGCGCCAGGGCGTGGCGCACGTGGGTGACCGCACCACCGTGCAACCCGGCGACCAAGGGTTCGGCATCGGGCGGCAGGCGCTGCTCACCCTGCTGGCGCGGCGGGCCGAGGCCCTCGGCGTACGGGTCGTCTTCGACCGGAACGTCACCGAGCCGCCCGAGGCGGATCTGGTGGTGGCCGCGGACGGGGTGCACAGCGCCCTGCGGCAGCGGCACGCCGCCCACTTCGGCACCGGGGTGACCACCGGCCGCAACCGGTACGCCTGGCTCGGCACCTCCCGGGTCTTCGACTCGTTCACCTTCGCCTTCGCGGCGACCGACCACGGCTGGATCTGGTGCTACGGCTATCCGTTCAGCACCACCCGCAGCACCTGCGTCGTCGAGTGCTCGCCCGTCACCTGGCACGGGCTGGGGCTGGACCGCGCCGACAGCGCCGAGGGGCTGGTCCTCCTGGAGAAGCTGTTCGCCGAGCCCCTCGACGGCCACCCGCTGATCGGTCGCGAGCACTCCGCCGAGCCGGCGCAGTGGCTCACCTTCCGCACCGTGACCAACCGCACCTGGCACCGGGACAACCTCGTGCTCCTCGGCGACGCGGCGCACACCACGCACTACTCGATCGGCGCCGGCACCACGCTGGCCCTGGAGGACGCGATGGCACTGGCCGACGCCCTGCACGACGCGCCCGAGCTGGGTACCGCCCTGCGCCGCTACGAACGGGAACGGCGCACCGCGCTCGTACCGGCGCAGAGCGCGGCGCGCTACAGCGCCCGGTGGTACGAGGACCTCCCCCGGTACCTGGCGCTCCCTCCGGAGCAGATGTTCGCGTTGCTCGGGCAGCGGCACTCACCGCTGCTTCCGCACCTGCCGCCGCGGCTGTACTACCGGCTCGACCGGGCGGCGGGGCGGCTGGACGCGCTGCGCCGGGTCAAGCGGTGGGACGCGGGTGCGCTCGTGGACCAGGTCGTCTCGTCGCTCGGTCAGCAGCCGCAGGATCGTCGTCTGGTCTTCCCGCACGACGGGGCGGAGGTCG
>NZ_JBEOWM010000026.1:0-95271 GCF_040296045.1 Streptomyces sp. NPDC002490
GCGGCGCCCCCGGGGGCCCGGCCCGCCCCGCGGCACTTCTTCGGCCCGCCCCGCACCGGGGGCCGGGGCCCGGCACCCCCCGGGGCCCCGCCCCGCTCCCGCGTGTGCGGCCGTTCGGTCCGGGCGCGCCGAACGGCCGACGGCCCCCCAAGAGCCGTCGGCCGTCCGACGCGGTCAGTCCCTCACCGTCAGCCGGTGACCCGGGACTTGAGCTCGACCAGCGACTCCATCAGCGCCTCCTCGTCGACGCCCACCAGGCGCCCCTCCTCCTTGCGGACGACCCCGTTCACCAGGACCGTCTCGACGTCGGCGGAGGTACCGAAGATCACCGCGTAGGCCGCCGGGTCCCCGACCAGCGGGCTGAAGCGACCGCTGTTCATGACGACCAGGTCCGCCAGCTTGCCCGGGGCGAGCGTGCCCAGGCTGTCCCCGAGGCCGAAGGCGTACGCCGGGTTCACCGTCGTGGTGGCCAGCAGCTCGCCCGGCTTGAGGGTCGCCAGGTTCTCCCGCGGGTTCAGCGGCAGCCGGCCGCCGTCCCGCGCCTGGAGGGCGTCCTGGGCCTGCATCAGGGTGTTGCTGATCCGCAGCTGCGAGAACAGGTCCAGCGGCACCCGGGCGGGGGTGTCGGTGCCGATGCAGAGCTTGACGCCCTGCTTGATCGCCCGGTTGAGGACGGTCAGCGAGCGCCCCACCGACACCTCGACCTCGGGCGTCACCGAGATCGCGATGTCCGCCTCGGCGACCATGGCGAGTTCCTCGTCCGAGGCGGCGTTCACGTGCACCGGGATGAGGTCGCTGCCCAGCAGCCCCTCGTCCCGCATGTCGCGCAGCTGGTGCGGGGCGTTCTGGTGCAGCGTGGAGCGCAGCCCCAGCGAACGGGCGAACTCGACCTCGCGCTTGAAGCGCTCCATGCCGACGGCCTCGATCTCCGAGAGGCCGACCCCGAGCTGGACCAGGGCGTCCTCGCCGGTCACCACGGTCTTGCTCAACTCCGCGATGTGCTCGAACTTCTCGTCGAGGTCGCGCTCGGGGTAGCGCTGGCCGTCCAGCGCGTAGCCGAGGGTGAGTCCGTACCCCATGAGCACCCGCTGCCCGGTGCGGTGGTGCGCGGCGAACACCGACTCGGCGTGCTCCCGGGTGAGCAGCCCGTGCGCGAAGTCGACCGCACCGGTGATGCCCCGGTCGATCATCTCGACGCCGCAGGCGTACACCGCGGTCTCGTAGTCCTTCGGGCTGAAGTCCTCCCGGGCGCGCGAGACCACGTTCTTGTAGATGTCGTGGGTCCACAGCTCCGAGGCGATGCCGCGCAGCGGCTGCTGCCACATGTGGATGTGGGTGTCCACCATGCCCGGGATGACGATCTTCCCGGTGGCGTCGATGGTCTTGTCCGCCGGGCCCGCCAGCCCGGTGCCGATGGCCTCGATCCGGTTGTCGCGGACCAGCACGTCCGCGTTCTCCAGGGTGCCGATCTGCGGGTCCATCGTGACGACGGTCGCGTTCTTGATGAGGATGCTCGACGGCATCGTGTCAACTCCTGTGGGTGAAGAGCGGGGTGGGACGGAACGGGCGGGGACTACCGCTTGGATTCGAGCTCCCAGTACCGGATCACGGAGGGGAGCGTCGGGGTGCCCTGCACGTTGTCCACGGTCTTGCCGTTGTAGGCCCAGAACGACTGCGCCTCGTGGAAACCGCAGTCGAGCGCCTGGTCGTTGATGGTCTTCGTCATGTCCTGCCACGCCTTGTCCGCGGCCTTCGCGTCCGGCGCCGCGAGGGCGCGCTCCACGGCGCTGTCCAGCTCGGGGTACGCGTTCTTCTTGGGGTTGCCCGCGCCGCTGGGACCGAACTTGTACAGGTAGTAGTCGTAGACGCTGGCGTCACCGAAGTCCGCCATGATGGCGGCCGGGTACTTGCCGTTGTTGTAGACCGTGTAGTACTGGCCCCACGTCATCATGTCGAGCTTGACGTCCACGCCGATCTGCTTCATCTGGTCGCGGAACAGCTCGGCCACGGTGCGCTGGATGTCGTAGGTCGGCAGGGTGAAGCTGACCTTGGGGTTGCCCGCCTCGGCCATCAGCTTCTTCGCCGCCTCGACGTCGTGCGGGTAGCCCTTGACCGAGGGGTTGTAGCCCTGCTGCCCCTCGCCCATGCGCTGCTGGTGGACCTTGGACATGCCGTTGAACTGGGCGTCCACGATCTCCTGCGGGTCCATCGCGGTGCAGATGGCCTGCCGCACCTTCGGCTCGGCGAACACGCCCTCCGTGTCGTACATCAGCAGGTGGAAGATGGACTGCTTGTACGTCAGCAGGGACAGGTCGTTCTGCTTGGCCCGCTCGACGTAGGGCGCCGTGGTGTAGGCGATGTCCAGCTGACCGCTGCGCAGTCCGTTCATCAGCGAGTCGGGGTCGTTGATGAAGTGCACCTCGACCCCGCCCACCTTGAGGTCCTTGGCGTCGCGGTACTTGTCGAACGCCTTCGCCACCACCTTGGAACCCGCGACGGAGGCCCCCGCGTCGTACACGAACGGCCCGGTGCCGGAGGGCTTCTTCGCCCAGTCGCCGGCGTCCAGCGCCTTCGGCGAGATCATGTAGCCCTGGCTCCGGGCCAGGTTGGGCACCAGGTTGGGCGCCGGGGACTTGAGGCTGATCTTGACCTGGTCGGTGCCCACCGCCTCGATGGCGGTGACCGGGGCCATCACCGAGGTCCACTGGCCCTTGCTGGCCTTCATGCGTTCGAGGTTCTTCACCGCCGCGGCGGCGTCGAAGGGGGTGCCGTCCTGGAACACGACGCCCTTCTCCAACTGGAAGGTGATCTCCTTCGCCGTCTCCTTCCAGGACTTGGCGAGCTTCGGCTCGATGGTGACGCCGTCCTTCGCGAGCCCCACCAGTCCCTCGTAGACGAGGGCGGTGTAGGTGCTGTTCGCGCGGTCGATGGTCTCCCAGTCGTTGAGCGGGACGGCCACGCCGAAGCGGGCCATGCCCTTGCCGCCGGTGCCCTTCGCGCCGCCACCGCTGCTGCTGCTGTCGCCCGAACCGCAGGCGGAGACGACGGCGATGGCGAGGGCGACCCCGACGGCGGGGTAGACCTGACGGCTCCTGCGGCGTGATGACCGCCCCGTGAAGGAGACGGGCGTGGTCTTGCTCATGGTGCTCTCCGATTTTCGAGGGTCCGAGGGCCCTAGGTGGGTGAGCTGCGCGGCGGGGAGCGGCCCGCCGCGCAGGAGGTGCGGGGGGAGAGGGGGTCAGGCAGCGGTCCGCGATCCGCGGACCTCTTCGGCGTGGTGGCAGGCCACCAGTCGCTCCCCGGAGCCGGCGGCGGGAACCTGCGGCAGGGGGAGGGAGACCGGCCGTGGGGTCTCGGTGCGGCAGAGGTCCGTGGCCCAGCGGCACCGGTTCTGGTAGGGGCAGCCCGGCTTGTCATCCAGGGGGCTCGGCGGTTCCGCCTTGCCGCCGGTCAACTCGCGGCGCAGCCGCGACCGCTCGGCCTGCTCGTCCGGGTCGGTGACCAGCGAGGAGGCCATCAACATGTGGGTGTAGGGGTGCCCGGGATCGCCGTGCACCGCCTCCGCCGGACCGCTCTCCGCCATCCGCCCCAGGTACAGGACTGCGATGTCGTGGCTGACGTGACGGACCACGTCGAGGTCGTGGGCGATGAAGAGGTAGCTGATGCCGTACTCGCGCTGGAGCTCCATCAGCAGGTTGATGACCTGGCTCTGGGTGCTCACGTCCAGCGCGCTGACCGGCTCGTCGCACACGATGAGCTTCGGCCGCACGGACAGGGCCCGGGCGATCGCCACCCGCTGGCGCTGTCCGCCGGACAACTCGCTCGCCATCCGGTCGCCGTGGAACGCGGAGAGTCCCACGTCGTCCAGCGCCCGGGCGACCTCCTTGTCCAGGGCGGCCCGGGAGAGGGGGCGGTGCCGGGCGATGGTCTGACCGATGATGGTCGCGACCGTCTGCCGGGGGTTCAGGGACGACAGCGGGTCCTGGAAGACGACCTGCACGTCCTTGCGGTACGACAGCGGGGTCTGTCGGCCGAACCCCGAGATGTCCTGGCCGTCGAAGACGACCGTGCCCTCGGAGACGGGCGCCAGCCGCAGGATCGCCCGGCCGATGGTGCTCTTGCCCGAGCCGGACTCGCCCACCAGTCCCAGCGTGCGTCCGCTGCCGATGGTGAAGCTGACGTCGCGCACCGCGGTGAACGAGCGCCGTCGGCCCGTCATGCCCCGCCCCAGGCCGTACCGGACGCTGAGGTTGTCCACGGACAACAGTGGTTCGTTGGCGCTCATTTCGTTCCCACCAGACGCAGTTCCCCGGCCCGCACGCAACGGACCCCGTCAGTGATCGGCACCGGCCCCGAAGTGCAGGCGGCGGTCGCGTACTCGCAGCGCGGGTTGAAGCGACAGCCCTGCGGCCACTCCCAGGCCGCCGGAACCCGGCCCGGGATCGTCGCCAGCTCGGCGCCCCCCACGCTGCCCTGCGGCATCGCGCTCAGCAGGGCTTCCGTGTAGGGGTGCTTGGGCTTGCCCAGCGCCCCGCGCACGTCGCGGACCTCCACCACCTGGCCGGCGTACATCACGCCCACCCGGTCGCAGACGTCGGCGACCACGCCCAGGTCGTGGGTGATGATCAGCAGCGACATGTTCAGCCGCTCCCGCAGGTCGGACAGGAGCTCCAGCACCTGCGCCTGGATGGTGACGTCCAGCGCGGTCGTCGGCTCGTCCGCCACCAGCAGTTCGGGCTCGCTGGCCAGCGCCGCGGCGATCACCACGCGCTGGGCCATGCCGCCGGAGAACTGGTGCGGGTAGTCGGCCAGCCGGCGCTGCGGGTCGGGCACGCCGACCAGCGAGAGCAGTTCGGCCGCCCGTTCCCTGGCCTGGCCGCGCGACATGTCGCTGTGTGCGCGGATGCCGTCCACGAGCTGGTCCCCGATGGTGTGCACGGGGGAGAGCGCGGACATGGGGTCCTGGAACACCATGCCGATCCGCTTGCCGCGGATCGCCCCCCACTCCCGCTCGCTCAGCCCGACCAGTTCGGTGCCGTCCAGGGTCACCGAGCCGGCGGAGACCTCCACCCCCCGCGGCAGCAGGCCGAGGAGCGTGGACGCGGTGATCGACTTGCCCGAGCCGGACTCGCCGACCAGGCCGAACGCCTCGCCGCGGGCGATGTCGAAGCTGACCTCGGAGACCAGGTCCGCGGGGCCGCCGGGGGTCTGGATGGCGGTGACGGTCAGTCCCTCGATCCGCAGCAGCGGAGCTTCCGCGCCGACCGCCTTCACCGCGGTGAGCGGAGCGGTCGCCTTCGCCTCGGCGGCCTGGGCCGCCCGGGTCGCCTTGAGCGCGGCGAACGCCTTGCGGTGCTTGCGGGTGAAGGGCGTGCGCCGGGCCGTGGCGTCCCGCAGGCAGTCGCCCAGCAGGTTGTACATCAGCACGCTCAGGGTGATCGCCACACCCGGGTACACCGCGAGCATGGGCTCGTCGGCGAAGTGGGCGCGGGAGGCGTCCAGCATGCCGCCCCAGCTCACCTGGGTGGTGTCGATGCCGACGCCGAGGAAGCTCAGCATCGCCTCGATCAACAGGGCGGTGCCCAGGGCGATCGACGCCTGGACGATCACCGGGGCGGCGATGTTGGGCAGGATCTGCCGCAGCATGATCGCCGGCGTGCGCAGCCCCGAGACCCGGGCGGCGTCCACGTAGAGCCGCTCGCGTTCGGCGAGCACCACGGCCCGGGTGATCCGCATGAAGCTCACCGCGAACACCAGGCCCACCGCGAACATGGCCTTGACCAGGCCGTTGCCGATGATCGCGACCAGCGCCAGGGCCATCAGCAGCGCCGGGATGGCCTGCATGACGTCCGCGATGCGCATCCCGATCCGGTCCCACCAGCCGCCGAGGTAGCCGACGAGCAGGCCGAGGCCGACGCCGAGGACCACACCGATGCCGACGCTCTGGAAGGCGGCGATCAGGGCCGTGCGGGTGCCGTAGATCAGCCGGGAGAGGATGTCGCGTCCCAGGTCGTCGGTGCCGAGGAGGTGCTCGGCGCTCGGGCCCTGGAAGCGGTTGGAGACATCGGGCTGGATGGGGTCGTGCGGGGCGACGAAGCCAGCGGTCAGGGCCACCAGCACCTGGATCAGCAACAGCGCGAGACAGATGACGGCGATCGGCTGTCGGACGGTCCGGCTGAGGACGCCGGCCTGCTTGCGGCGCGCCCGACCCGGTGCGGCACCCTCGGTGCCCGGGGGCTTCTCGCCGATGGTTGCGGCGGTCACTGCGGCCTCACCTTCGGGTTGACGATGCCGTAGAGGATGTCCACGGCGAGGTTGACGCCCAGCACGATCAGGGCGACGACGACGATCGAGCCCTGAAGGACCGGGTAGTCGGCGCGGACCACGCTGTCGATGAGCAGGGTCCCCAGGCCGGGGATGGCGAAGATGCGCTCGATCACGAAGCTCGCCGCGACCAGGACGGACATCTGCACCGCGAGCACCGCGAGCACCGGGACCATGGCGTTCTTGGTGGCGTACTTGAGGACGATGCGCCGCCGGCTCACCCCGCGGGCGCGCAGCGACTGGACGTAGGGCGACTCCAGCGCCTCGATGGTGGCGCTACGGGTCTGCCGGGCCACCACGGAGGCGGTGCTCAGTCCGAGCGCCAGCGCCGGTAGCACCAGGCTCTGCACCCACATCCCGGGATCCTCGCCGAGCGGGGTGTATCCGACCGCGGGCAGCCACTCCAACTCGACCGCGAAGGTCAGCGCCAGCAGCAGCGCCACCCAGAAGCTCGGCAGGGCCAGGCCCAGGGCGACGAGCACGGTCAGCAGCCGGTCGGGGACCGAACCGGGACGCAGGGCGCCCAGCAGCCCGAGCGGGATGCCGGCGAGCAGGGCCACCGCCATGCCGGCCAGGGAGAGCGAGAGGGTGATGCCGAGGCGCTGCGAGATGGACTCGGCCACCGGGACCCCGGTGTACAGCGAGGCTCCCAGGTCGCCCTGGAGGGCGGCGGCGAGCCAGTCGGTGAACTGCTGCCAGAGGGGCTCCTGGAGACCCAGCTGGCGCGAGAGCTCGTCCCGTTGGTCCTGTCCGGCTCCCTCGCCCAGGATCTGGGCGACGGGGTCGGTGCCCGTCAGCCGGACCAGCATGAACACCAGGAGCGACACCAGGAACAGCGTGGGCAGCGCAGAAACGATTCTTCCGAGAACGAACTTGGTCATCGTTCCGCCCCGCCCCGCCCCGCCGTCCACGGCCGTGCGCCACCGCGCACGATCCGTCCCGGGCTCCTGCGCGCATCGACTGCGTCGCCGCGCTCGCATGCCACTTCCACGATGGCCACTCCTTTGTGTCAGTCCGCGAGGAGCTCGGCTCTTTTGCGGAATGACCACATGTGTAACCGTTTCACATTCGAGGAGTCAACGATGTTTCGAAACTTTGAGACCTCTTCGTATCCAACGCGAGGTCTCGACCGCCCTCGCGGAGGCTCCGGCCGAGGTGGTGGCGTGCGCCCCGGAGGCCCTTCCGGACGCCGGGGTCCTGGGCTAGCCTCGTGTGACGGGGACGTCGCGACGGCACCCCCGGACGGAGGGAGGCGGGCGATGGGTACGCGGACGGCCCGCCGGACCTTACTGGTCGGTAGCGCCAGGGGAGTTGCCCGCCGCACCCGGGCGTGAGCACCGAACCGCTCCTGCGCACCCGCAGCGGGTGCGTGCGCACCGGGCCTGGGCGCCCGCTCAGGGACGCCGGGCCCGGACGACCACCAACTCCTCGTGCACCGCGGCGGGCTCCAGCAGACCGCGGGCGCACAGCCACTCCCGTCGACGGCGCAACACCGGGCCGAAGGGCACCCGGGCCCGTTCGCTGACGCCCGCGTGCAGACCGGCGGCCCGCAACCGGCACAGCGTCTCGTCCGTTCCGCAGAGCCCGGAGTGCACCACCAGCAACAGCCCGCCCGGGGACAGGAGGCGCGGCGCGTCGGCACAGATCCGGTCCAGCAGGCTCCGCCCGTGCGTCCCCGCGTCCCAGGCCCGGGCCGCCCCGTGGGACGCGGTCACCTCGCACGGGGCGGGAACGTACGGCGGGTTGCTGATGACCAGCCCGAACCGCTCGGCCCCGAGCCCGGTGCCCAGGTCGCCGCGCACCACCCGGATGCGCCGCCCGGCCACCAGGGCGTTGAACCGGGCGTTCCACACCGCTCGGCGGGAGAGGTCGACCGCCGTCACCCGGGCACCTCGGCGAGCCGCCGCCACGGCCAGCGCACCACTGCCGGTGCACAGGTCCAGGGCCCGGACGCCCGGGGGAACGTCCTCCCGGGCCATGGCGGCGGCCAACAACCTGGTGTCGTGCTGCGGGGCGTAGACGCCGGGCAGGACGACGACGGAGGGCAGCGCCCCGGTCGTGCCGCTCGTGGAGGGGGCCGTCATGCGGGTCCTCCCGACTCGATGCGTCGCCCCGGACCCCGCGCGCCTGGCCGCCGGCCCGGTGCCGGGCGGCTCAGACCGTGCCCGCCCGTGCGAACTCCTCGGTGAAGGCGCGGGTGAACTCCGGGAGGTCGTCGGGCTTGCGGCTGGTGACCAGGGTGTTCGGGCCGGCGCGGCTCACGTGGACGGGCTCGTCGACCCAGGTGCCGCCGGCGTTGCGGACGTCGGTGCGCAGGCTGGGCCAGGAGGTCAGGGTGCGTCTGGTGACCACGCCGGCCTCGATGAGGGTCCACGGCGCGTGGCAGATGGCCGCCACCGGCTTGCCCGAATCGAAGAACGAGCGCACGAACGCGACCGCGGTGTCGTCCGTGCGCAAGACGTCCGGGTTGGCCACCCCGCCGGGCAGGACCAGCGCCCCGAACTCCCTCGGGTCGGCCCCGTCCACCACCTGGTCGACGGGGAAGGTGTCGCCCCGGTCGAGGTGGTGGAACGCCTGGACCCGGCCCGGTGCGGTCGAGATCAGCGACGGGACGTCCCCCGCGTCGATCACGGCCTGCCAGGGCTCCGTCAACTCGACCTGCTCGATGCCCTCGGGGGCGACCAGGAAGGCGATCCTCACGTCTCCTCACTCCTCTCCGCGACGGGGCCGCCGGACGGGTGCTGCCGCCTACCCGGTCCGGGGGGAGGCGGGGCGGCCCCGACCGGACGGGTACCCGGGCCGGGGCGGGCCAGTGCCGCGGAACGGGGCGTCGCCGTCCGTGGACCGTCGAGTACCGGGGGTGCCCGTCCCCGCCCCGGTGCGGATGCCGGGAAGGGGCCTTTCGTCCGGACGATGCGGGGTACTCGGGCGGCATGAACGGCATGAACGATGCGAACGGCAGGAATCCCGGCGAGCCCGTCCCGGGTGCGCGCCCCGATCCCCGAGGAGGAGTGCCGCCGGGGGAGACCCCCCCCGCCGAGTCCGGCACCGGCCCGGCCACCGGGCCCCGGGAGGACACCGAACGGGGATGGGCGGCTCTCCCCCTGACGCTGATCCTGATCGTGGCGCTGGTCTTCGCCGCGTTCTTCCTCGTCTACGCCCTTACCCTCGCGCTCTGACGCCCGCGGAGCGCGGTGCGGGGGCGGCACGTCGTGGGGCCGCCCCCGGCGCCCGTCGCTCACCCCGGTGGCTCCGGGTCGAGCAGCGGCATCAGCCCGTGCGGGAGCCGACTGCGGAAGACCGCCCGCTCGGCGGGGGAGAGGACCCCGGCGACCGTGGACAGGACGGCGTGGATGTCCCACTGGGGGGTGCGCGGCCGGACCCCGGTGTGCCCGGCCACCCGACCGCAGAACTCCTCCGCCCCCAGCCCTTCGGCCTTCGCCGCGCCGGACGCGCTCACCGTCTTGGCCAGCCGGTCGGGGAGCCACGAGACGATCCGTCCGGCCCCTTCGCGTCCGAGGTGCTGCGCGAGCACGGCGAGCACCGCGTGGCTGACCACCGCAGCCTCCTCGCGGCTGGTGTACTCACCCCGCTCCCGCACACGGGTGAGAAATGCGTCGTCGGACATGGCGAACGCGCCTCCTCTGGGACGGGCCCCGGGCCCTACTGCGTTGCGGACGGGAACAACGTCGCAGAAACGCAGGCGTCCCGCATGCCGTGGTCCGGGTCCGGAGGCGAACGCGCGGGCCGGCAGTTGCTCGGGTGACGTGTGTGAGCAGGGAGGCTGAAAACACTTCGATGAACACCCTTCCGGGTGATCTGATCGATGAAGGGACGCCACTAGGATCCTTGCATCTGAAGAATTCCATCGCTTGCAGATGGGATTCGCCATCACGTGCTCGTGCACATTCCGCGCCGTGGAAGAGGGCCGGAGGAGGGCGGGCACCTTCCGGGAGGGGACCGCATGGAGTTCGTCAACGGTGTCGACGCGACCGAGATCGAGGGCGTCACCTGGGTCAAGAGCAGCGACAGCCAGGGCATCGGCAACTGCGTGGAGGTCGCGTCCCTACCGGGCGGCGGGATCGCGGTGCGCAACTCCCGTGACGCCTCGGGCCCGGCGCTGATCTACACCGCCGCCGAGGCCCGTGCCTTCCTCGCCGGGGTGAAGCGGGGCGAGTTCGACGGATTGGTGTCCTGAACTGCATCCGAGAGAAGGTTAGTTCGGCGGACGTGTGGACTCGGGCGCTGGAATACTGTGTGTCGATGGCTCGTGACGTCGAGGAGTCCCATGCCCGCCGAACCGTACGATCGTTCGCCTTCGACAGCTCGTGTCCTCCCGCTGCACCGGGACCGGCGGGACGATCCGCCGGCCCTGCTGCTGGGCGCCCAGTTGCGGCGGATGCGGGAGGAACGGCGTCTCACGCTGGAGGCGGCCGCCGCCTTCATCCGGGGCTCCGCGTCGAAGGTCAGCAGGATGGAGCGGGCCGAGAGCGCCGTCTCCGAACGCGATGTGTGGGACCTGGTCGAGGGGTACGGGTCCCCGGCCGACGAGCGCGCCGAGATCAACGAACTGCTTCGACGGGTGCGCAGGGACCAGGGCAAGAAGGAGTACAGCGACGTCACCCCGGGCTTCCTGCGCCGGCTGGTGAGGTTGGAACAGCGGGCCGTGCGCGTGTTCTCCTACGAGCCCTACGCCGTCCCCGGGCTGTTGCAGACCCCTGAGTACGCCCGGGCCATGATCCTGTCGGAACTGGCCGACGAGGACGGGCGGGCGGACGAGGCGCTCGTGGAGCGACACGTGTTCGCACGCCGGAACCGGTGGGCCGACTTCCGCGACGCGGGAGGGGCCGAACTCCTGGTGATCATGGACGAGAGGGCGCTGCACTGGTCCGTGGCCGACGACGCCGTGATGGCCGGGCAACTGCGCCGTCTCCTCGACCTCGCGGAGACCGACGGGATCTCCATCCGGGTCATCCCCCGCGACGGGGGCTTGCGGGCGCCGGCTCCCCTCGCGTTCACCCACCTGGTCCTGCCCGACCGGCCGCAGCAGGTCCAGGTGGTCTACGTGGAGAAGATCGACGGCGCCGACTACTGCACCGACGAGACCAGGCTGGAGAAGTACCGGGCCCGCATGGAGCGGGCCATGGGCCTGGCGCTGTCCTGGGAGGACAGCGCGCACCTGATGCGGCGACTCGTACGGGAGAAGGAGGCGGGGGAGCGCTGAACTCCCCCGCCCGGTTCAGGGCAGCAGGGCGATGCCGCCCCACTCCTCCCAGTCGTCGGTGCGCTGCCGGGGGACGACCTCGGTGTCCGCACGCCAGGTGGTGACGTTGACCAGTCCGGGCTCCCGCACCGTCACGCCGAGGTCGTCGAAGTAGGCCGCCACCTCGGCCTTGGCGCGCACCCGGCCCCAGGAGCCGTGGGTGGCGTCCGCCATCAGCCCGGTGACCCGGTCGCGGATGTCGGCCCGCTCGCTGACGAGCTGACAGATGACGAAGATGCTGCCGGGCGCCAGTTCGCGCTTCACCCGGTGGAGCATGGGGAGCACCTGCTCGTCCTTCAGGCAGTGCAGGACCGAGACGAAGAGCGCGGCGGTGGGCTCGTCGGGGCGGATGAGCCGGCGCACCTCGTCGTGGGCGAAGATCGCCGCCGTGTCGGTCATGTCGGCCTGGACCACGGCCGTTTGTCGGTTCTGCTCCAGTCGGGTCCGGCCGTGGGCGGACACGATCGGGTCGTTGTCGATGTAGACGACCCGGGAGGCGGGATCCACCCGCTGGGCGATCTCGTGGACGTTGTCCAGGGTAGGCAGCCCGGAGCCGTGGTCGAGGAACTGTCGGATGCCGGTCTCCTCGGCGAGGAACCGCACCACCCGGCGCAGGAAGGCGCGGTTGTTCAGCGCCAGGGCCTGCGAGTCCGGCACGATCTCCAGCAACTCCGCGCAGGCGTCGCGATCGGACCGGTAGTTGTCGACACCCCCCAACAGCCAGTCGTACATGCGGGCGACACTCGGCGTGTGCGTGTCCACCCGAGGAGCACCGGACTGCTCTCCCTGACCCATGCGACCCCCAGAACTCCTCGTGCAACAGGGCGTGAGATGTGAAGTGCCCATGCTAGTAGGAGGGTTGGGGCCTGTCAGCGAGGTCGGAGGGGCGCGCCGGGCGCACGCAGTGGCGGTACCGGAGCGCCGGGCGTCCCGGGGCGCCCCTGGATGGGCTCCCGCCCCGGGGGCACTGCCTGGTGCGACGGGACGGGGGCCGTCACCTGTCGTCGTCCTTCTTGTCGTGGTGCGCTTCGGCGAAGCCGAAGACGGTCAGGAAGAAGGCCGAGATGCCCAGCAGGCCGGCGAGGGGATTCACGTAGCCGGGCACGGCCGCGTCGTAGGTCCTGCCGTTGTCGGCCACGCATCCGAACGCGAGGGGAACGTAGGTCGGTTCGTAGCCGACGAGTGCCCTGCCCAGTGCCTCGTGGCAGGCGTCGGCCTGGGCGCTCTCGTCGAGCATGGCCAGATGCAGCATGCCCCATGTGTACGCGCCCACCGCGCCGGTGAAGGCCAGGCTGCCGGCCGTCCGTAACCTCGCCGCCAGCCCGCGGTGTTCGCCGCGCACGGTGCGCACGAGGCCCAAGACGCCCAGACTCGCGGGGGTGACCAGCCCGACGAAGGCCAGGAGGAGGACCGCGACCGGGTCGTGCCCGACGAAGGGGGCGTCCGTTGCCGTGGCTCCTGCTCTGCTCGCGTGTTCCGGGAGGCGGATGGGGATGCCTCCCCGCACCTCAGTGAAACCGATGGACCGGGGCACGCCGGTGGGGCGAACTCCTTGTCACGTCGTGGGCCTTCTTCCGGATGCCGGACTCACGAGGGGATCAGTAGGGCGGTCGTGAGCGCTCCGCATGGGCGATCAGCGCGCGGACGGCCGAGGGGGACGTGCCCGTGATCTGCGCGATCTTCGAGGGCGTCATCCGCAGGTCGCGGGAGAGGAGCACCGCATCGGCGTGGGCCGGCGGGAGCAGCCGGTAGAGCGGGGAGTCCTTGCACTGACGGCGGGCGGCCTCACCGGTGACCGTGTGGCGCAGCATCTGCCAGGCGGAGGCGAAGGTGTTGGGGCTGCTGAGCAGAGCGGTCCAGCGCACGGCGATCGAGGTGAGCGCCTCCTCCGCGACCGCGACGGCCTCCTGGCCCAGCCGGGCCTGGGCGTAGCGGAGGTAGACGGGGCGGGCCAGCGTGCGGAACGCCTGGTAGTCGTGTCGACGGGTGGAGGGCGGCGGGCGGTCCCCGGGGTCCGGGGACGGCAGGGCGTCGGGCACGGTGCGCGGGCTACGCGGGCCAGCCGTCAGCTCTGCCTCGACCGGGGCCGGCGGCAGCCGTTCGGTTCGGGTCGGCCGGGTAGCGGCCCGGTGTCGTCCCGGCGTCCTCCGCGCACCGCGCGGACCGTGGGGACGGAAGGCGCGGCTGCTTCGCGGAACGAATGGCGCACGGTGGTGGATCTCCTCGTGGATCGGGCGGCGGGGCGCCGTACCGGGCCTTCCGGTACCGGGCGGGCCGCGGGCTGATGTGCCGATGACCGTACCGCCCTTCGTAGGGCTGCCCTTCGCTTTGCTGACCTCGGAGCAAACGTCGAAGAGGAAACGGAAATATCGATGCATGGAAAGCGTTTGTTTGTCAAGTTCGAATGTCTGGCTCCTCTTGATGGGTCATGATGAGAGTTGATTGAATGTAAGCGCTTGTTCATTTGGATTCGCATGGAATCTGGGCGGTTATCGACTCTCTTGCATATGCACCTCGGGTGTCCCGCAATATGGCAAGCGCTCGACGGGCCGCGTTGAGGAAAAAGAAGGTAGTTAAATTAATCCTTAAGAGTGAACTTGGCCTGGACGGAGGGAGGGTGTGGTATGTCGTCAGTGGACATGCGCCATTCGGGCATTTTGCGAGATGTGCGGATGCGAACGGTTCGGCGGGGTGGTATGGAGGGGTGCGTGCCGGGATCCGCGGCCACTGCCCCGCTCGCGGCGGCCGCGGATCCCGGCCCGCGGAGCGCTGACGGACGCCGTCTTGACCGTGCCTCCGACCGGTCAGCCGGCCCGCAGCGCGGTGCGCCCCCGTTGCCAGGAGTCGAGCAGCCGGGCGCCGAGCCGGTCCTCCAAGAAGGTCGTGGCGTGCACGCCGAAGACCAGGTCCGCTTCCCGTTCGGGTTCGTCGGCCAAGAGCCCCTGGACGACCTCGCGGCGCACCAACTGCTCGTGCACCGCGTCGGCTTCCACGTGCTCGTCGTAGAAGCGCTGGGCCGCGGGCCCCGCCCCGCACCGGCGCAGGGCGTCGGCCATCCGGGCCGCGCCGGGGGAGGAGGTGACCTCCACCGCGGCGAAGTGCCCGACGAGGGCGCCGCGCCGGGCCCGGTGCAGACCGAACAGGGACATCATGGTCACCACCGCCAGCACGTCGGCCGGTGCCGCGTCCAGATAGGTGCCGTAGGCGGGGTCCAGACCGAGGTCGACCATGAGGTCCGCGAACAATCGGGCGTGGACGTCCTCGGCCCGTCCCGCACCGAACTCGTCGTACTCGATGGCGACCATGCCCGCCTTCGCCCGGCCGTGCAGTCGCGGCACCACCCAGAGGTGGGGGTCGGCCTCCTTCAAGTGGTACAGCGAACGCAGGGCGACGTACTCCTTCACCTGCCAGGGCTCACCCGCGCGCAGCAGGAAGTGGCTGACGCTGCCCCGTCCGCCGGGCGGCTCGACCAGCAGGTCCGCCAGGGCCTCCGCCGCGGTTCCGCCGGACGGGGCGTCGGCGGTCAGCGCGGCGAGGAACCCGTCCTCGACGTCGGCGCGCAGACGCAGCAGCTCCGGATCCCACTCCAAACGGTCGTCCACCCCCTCGAACCCCCGGTAGTGCAGTTCGTACAGCGCGTAGAGCGCGAGCTGGAGGTCCTCCCCGTACGGATCGCCGCCCGTCAGCGCGGTCCGGCCCGGGAGCGGGACCGGCTTCCCCGCGAGCCGGTCGAGGACCGCCGCCGACACCTCGCCGCGGGCCCGGGGGAGTCGAGGGCCCCTCATCGACGGTCCCGCCGCGCGGGGCGGCGCCGGTGGCTGGTGTCGCACCAGGGAAGGATCCCGCTGCGTCCGCAGGTGCAGACGGCCACCACGGGGCGGTGCGAGACGACCCTGCGGCCGTCGTCCGTGCACACCTCCACCGGCCCTTCCACCAGCAGCGGCCCCTCGGGGTCCAGCTGGACGCGGCGGGGAGCGGGCTCACCTCGACGGGACACG
Source organism: Streptomyces sp. NPDC002490 (assembly GCF_040296045.1). Classification (NCBI taxonomy): domain Bacteria; kingdom Bacillati; phylum Actinomycetota; class Actinomycetes; order Kitasatosporales; family Streptomycetaceae; genus Streptomyces; species Streptomyces sp. NPDC002490. Next base: position 15,586 of record NZ_JBEOWM010000026.1, read on the forward strand.
GGGATCGTCGTCTCCTCACCGTTGCTCGGGTCCGGTGGACACCGGGTGCCCACCGGACCGGCGCCCACACCTCTTCGTCCGGGTCATCCGGGCCGCTCGCGGCGGCGGGGCCCGAGGACCGTCCGGACCAGGAGCCCGGCGAGACCGCTCGTCAGCGAACTGGTGACGAGGTCCCGGACCACCAGCAGCAGCACCGAGAGCAGGAGACCCGCCGCCAGCAAGGCCGCGACCCCGAGGGCGACGCGAGCACCGCGACCCCAGCCCCCGCGCGCGGTGGGCAACGCCGGTTGCGGGGCTTGCGCCCGGTCCGCCGCGAGGTCGAGGGTCCGTCCGTGGGCGTCCCTGACCAGGTGCGACCCGGCGGTCATGGCCCACCCTTCCGTCGCCCGTCCCGTTCGGGCCCGCTACCAGTAGTGGCGTCGGCCGCCCACCGCATGGCCCACCGCCCCGAGGAGCCAGAGGACGACACCGATCACCACGAGGGCGACGCCGATGCTCCAGAGGACGCTCACCTGGGTGAGCAGCCCCACGACCAGCAGGGCGACACCGAGAACGATCATGATTACTCCAGGTACGAGTAGACGAATCGATTCACCTCGTCGTGTTCCCGGTGCGCGCCCCGGGCCCGCGCGGACCGAGCGCCGGGGTCCCTCGGGACACCGGCGCGGCCACGTGCCCCGGGCGCGCCCGCACCCGTCCGGTACGTGACCCGGGCGGGTGCGGAGGGGATCGGACGGCCGTCAGGGCTTGAAGGCGTCCTTGGTCTTCTCCTTGGCGGCCCGGACGTCGCCTTCGGCCTCCTTCGCCCGCCCTTCGGCGGCGGTGCGTTCACTGCCCACCGCACGCCCTGCCGCCTTCTGCACCTTTCCCTTGACCTGCTGCGCTTTCGCGCGGGCCTTCTCGCTCTTCGCCATCGCCGGCACCTTTCGCCTTCTCGCTCGATCGCCGTGCACCACACGGGGCACAACGGCGCGTCCCGTCCCGGGTACCCCCGGGACGCCGTCCATACGGAACGCACGCGCACGACCCGGGCGGCGCGCCGCGAGCCCGTCCGTGGCGGGAGGCCCGTCGCCGGGGCGGGCGAGCAGGTGCGAACCGGTGTTCAGGGTCCGGCGGTGAGGGCCACCGCCCGCGCGTGGAGTCCTTCCAGGGCGTCCAACACGACCGTGCGGTGGTGCCACGTCAACCACGCCCCCGTCCCGCGACCGAGTGCGCACAGCCCCCGGGCGGCCGGGGCCGCGAGCACCCCGTGGGGCCCGGGACGGAACACCGAGACGTCTCCCAGGAACCGTCCGCCCCCGTCCACCAGGGCCACCCCGTGCCGGGTGCGTCCCCAGGGCGCCTCGGCCCCCGGAAGGGCGGTGTCCAGCACGGTCACGGGCACCCCCGGCCGAGCGGCCCGCACCCCGTCCTCCCCCGGCGGTCGGCGGATCTCCAGGGCTGCGGACTCGTCACCCAGGTGCGCCTCCACCACGAGGCCGCCGGTGAGCGGGTCGACCAGCCGGACCAGGCCGGTGGGGGCGTCGGTGAGCTCCGCCGCCCGGCGCAGCGAGGCGCTGAGGACCTCGGTGTGGTTGGTGAGGGCCACCGCCCTCCGTTCCCCGAGCGGGACCGGGGGCGTCGGCCGTCGGCCCCGCCCGGGGAACCACGGACCGTGCGGGGGCGGGGCCTTGACGACGACGACCGCCGATGCCAGGTGGCGCAGCTTCAGGTTGTGCCGCTGCGCCACGGTCTTGAGCAGTTCCAGGGCGTCCGCCGCCCCGATCGCGTAACGGCCCTGGAGGACGCCCTGCGCCTGGGCGACCGCGGTGCGCGCCCGCATCTTCCGCACCAGGTGGTGGAGCGGCCCGTCGACCGCACCGGACTCCAGGGGCGCCGGTGCGCCCGGAGACCCGGGCGGGGGGCGGTGGGTGCACCTCGGCCGTCGGCAACGGTCGACCGCGTCCGCCACCGACGCCGCGGTCGACACCGTGCCGGCGGGCCGCCATCCGTCCGGCCGCGCCCCGATGACGATGAGGCGCCCGGGGAAGCGGTCCAGGGCCGTCGCCACGACGGGCGGCACCCCGGCTGCACCGGGTCCCGCCGCCGTGCCGCCCAGGTCGAGGACCACCGCGACGCAGTCCCCGGGCCGGCTCGCGGCCACGGCTTCCCACTCGGGCGCGGACACCGGGCCGGCGAGGTGCAGGACCCAGAGCGCACCGGCCCCTTCGGGCAGGAGCACCACCTGGGCGCAGGGAAGGGGGATGCGGTGGGGGGACATGACGAGCGGCCTCCGGACGAACGGGGGGCCAGGGGCCCCGGGGACGGCTCCCACCCTCTCCGGCGCCCGGCGGGCCCACGAGTACCGAGCGCGAAGACCTTTCGCCACTCGGGTCGAAAAACGAAGGCCCGCACGTGGCGGGTGGTGCTCCGGTCGCGCAGCCACCTCCCGGGCACCGCGCTCCCACCGGCCGGGAGACGCGTCGGGTCCGGGAAGTGACACGCGTAGCGTGAGCCTCGGCACGCGCCCTCCCGGCGCACACGAGCGTGAGGGTGGGGAGCCGGTCAGCATGGGCGCGCTGATGTTCGAAAGTGATGACCTGGAGCGAACGGAGGAGTTCCTGAGCCGGGCGTACGCCGCGATGAGGATCGGCAGCAGCACGCCCGCCGAGAGCCACGCACGGATCTCGCGCCACGCCTCGGCGTCGGTCAGCGTGGACCTGGTGCAGATGAACTTCGAGATGAGCTACGAGGTGGGGCCGCTGGGCCGGATCGGTCTGTGCAGCATGCACACCGGCTTCATCCGGGACCACGCCGCCTCGGCCCCCGCCGACACCTACGGCCCCGGAGACGTCTTCTCCCTGGCCCCACCGGACGAGCCCTACCGCGGTCGGGTGGACCGGGCCCGCTACCACGTCACGCTCATCGCCCCCGAACTGCTGGCCCAGGTCGCCTCGGCGGCCTCGGACCGGGAGCCCGACGCGGTGCGGTTGACCGGTCACCGTCCCCGCTGCGAGGAGGCCGCCCGCAGGCTCCAGGGGATCATCACCCACCTCCGGGACCACGTCCTGGACGCACCCGATCTCCACGACCAGCCGTTGGTCCTGTCCACGGCGGCCCAGTACCTGGCCGCGAGCGTGCTGAGCGCCTTCCCCCACACCGCCCCCACCGAGGAGACGGCCCGGGACCGCCGGGACGCGCACCCCCTGACGGTGCGTCGTGCCGTCGCCCACATCGAGGCGCACGCCGACCGCGAACTGACCGTCGCGGACATCGCCGCCGCGGCGCACGTGACCACCCGCGCCCTCCAGTACGCCTTCCGCCGGCACCTGGGCACCACGCCGATGAGGTACCTGCGCCGGGTGCGGCTGGCCGCCGCGCACGAGGAGTTACTGCGGGCCGGCCCGGGTCGGGGCGTCACGGTCACCACCGTGGCCGCGCGGTGGGGCTTCGCCCACCCGGGTCGGTTCGCCCGGGAGTACCGGGCCGCCTACGGTCGTCGTCCGTCCCACACCCTACGGGCCTGAACCGGACGGTACGGATGAGGCGGATGGTTTGAAGCATTGCTTCCGGGGCACACGTGAGCCGTGCTTGGGAACGCAGGCACACTCCTGGAACCGGTTCCGGCCGCCCGGTGTGTGCGGCGCGACCGGGACCGCTCTCCCCCCGAGGCGAAGAACCCCGTGCAAGGAGCGAGATCCCATGAGCACCCCCCTGTCCGCCCCCCGGGGCGGCCGTTCCCCCGGGCCCGCCCCGGTCACCGCGACGGCGGCCTGCCGCGTCCGTCGAGCACCCGGCGGTGCTCCGTGACGGTGGCGTTCGGCTACTCCGCCGTCTTCACGGGAAGCCCCGCCGACGGCGACGAGCACGTGGTCCTCCGACTCTCCGGCGACCTGGACGTCAGCTGCCGGGAGGACCTGGAAGCGGCGTTCGCCCTCTGCCGCTGGTGCCGACCCGAGGCGATCGCCGTCGACCTCACCGCCGTCACCTTCCTGGACAGCGCGGGGTTCGGCCTGTTGGAGGCCGCCCGGGCCGCCGGGGCGCGCCAGGGCGTGCCGGTGGAGTTCACCGGTGTCCTGCGGCCACCGGTCGCGCGGTTCCTGTCCCTGACCGGAACGCCCGTCGCCCGGACCGTCCCCCGTGCCGCCGGGGCGCCGTCCGGCCGCCGCCCGGGGTCGCGGGCGGTCCGGCCGGCTCCCCGGGGCGACGGCCGGGGCCGTCACCGGGCGGTGTCCTGGCGGGCGGTGGTCACCGCCGCGGGCTTCGCGGGGCTGGCGTCCCTGCTCTGCGCGGCGGTGCAGCGCACGGTCCCGTGAACGGGCCGGGGCCGTCCGCCGCGACCGGGGCCCGGAGCGGTGCCATGGCCGGCGGGTTCACGGGTACCCGCTCCCCATGACCCCGTCGAACGTTCCTGTCCTGCCGCTCGCCGCCACGGACGGCGTCGCGGGCACCCTCGGGCTCCTGTTGGCGGGCGCGGCGGTCGTGACCCTGCTGATCGTGATGGTGCAGCGCGGCATCCGTCGGCGCCGCCGCGAGGGTCCGCCGCCCCGTCCCGAGGAACAGCCCCGACCGCCGAGCCACCGGCGGGCGGACCCGGGCCGGGAGGAGCCGCCGCCCCCGCCGCGCGCCTGAGGTCCCGCCTGTGTCCCCCGGCAACCAATCCCGGTGCGGGCCCGGAGCTTCGGCTCCGGGCCCGCACCGGGGCCAGCGGCGGCCCGCGCCCGCCCGTCTCCGACTACGCCGGTGCGTCCGTCAGGGACGATCGCACCCATGTCACCAGGTCGGGGTCGTCGAGGCCATCCACCCACCAGTCCGCGGTGGTGCCCCGGTGCGCCGGCGCCGGTTCCCCGACCCCGATGACCTTGAGTCCCGCCCGGTGCGCGGCCTCGATGCCGGTGAGGGAGTCCTCCACGGCGAGGGCGGCCGGGCCCTCGGCGCCGCAGAGCTCGGCGGCCTTGGCGTAGAGGTCCGGTTCGGGCTTGGGGCGGAGGTCCTCGTCGGGCACCACCAGGTGGTCGAAGTGCTTCAGCAGCCCGGTCCGTCCCAGGCTGGCCTCCACCACGGCCGCCGGGCAGTTGCTCGCGACGGCGAGCGGGACCCGCCCCGAGAGCAGCCGGACCAGCTCGGCCGCACCCGGCAGGACGACCGGCACCGCGTCGGCCAGCGCGGTGAAGTGCGACAGCAGGGCCTGCGTCAACTCCTCGGCGAGTTCCGGCTTCCCGACCTCCTCGGCCATGAGGAGTCCGCATTCCACGTAGTGCACCCCGGCGGCCTTGGCGGCGAAGTCGGGGGGAGCCTTCAGCCCGAAGTCGGCGAACGCGTGGACGCGCGCCAACTGCCAGTGGGACTCGTTGTCCACCAGGGTTCCGTCACAGTCGAACACCACGGCCGCGGGGGCTGTGGAAAGGACAGCAGAAACGGTCATGCGGGGTTCCCTTTCATGAGGATCGCATGCGCGAACAGCCGTGACGGGCATGCGAAGACAGGGGTATTCCCTGTTCAGGAGGGGTGGGGGTGGGATGATTCGCCGCTCCGGAAGGATGTTCCTCTCGGGCGTCCCGCTTGACGGTACGGAGACAAAAACGAGGGGGCAATGTGGCATTGAATGTGGATCTTCCATGAAAAATCAAGGAGAAATGATTCTTCAAGTCGGGCGGGGTGTGAGGTTCCCGTGTGATGCCACGTCAGAACTGTTGCTCCTCAGGGGAATTGTGAAGCCAGTTACGGAAGGTGAAGGTGGGTAGTAGTGGTTGGGGTGTGCCTACTGATCCGCCGGTGTGATTCACTCCCACGTGGGCGTGTTGCGGAATGACGGTCGGTCCATCCGATGAAGTGCGCGGGAGGGGCGCCCCGGGGGTGGGGGGCGAATCGTGCATCCCGGCGCGAGTCGCCGCCTCGGATCGGCCCGCATTCCCGCCGGTCCCTCCAATGGCCGTCTGTTTTGTCGCCTTCTAGGGGATTCGGCTTAGGATCTTCCCTGTGGAGGTGCCGCGCGGCAGCCGTCCTCGTGGCCGCGGCAGCCGGTGCGGCACGGACGCGGATCCGACCCCGTCGCCTCACCCGTACGGAGGCACGATGAGCTACTTCCTGCCCGACGACGAGGCGGTCCTGGCTGCCTGCCAGGGACTCGCGCTCGCCCACCCCGGCATCGGCCTGTGCGTCGAACCGCTGTACCTCCTGGCGTCGAGACCGGCTCCACAGCGCCGCATCGCCCTGGTGGCCGGCGGCGGAGCCGGTCACGAACCCCTGCACACCGGCCTCCTCGGGCGCGGCGGACTCGACGCGGTGGTCCCCGGACCGGTCTTCACCTCACCGGGCAACGCGCAGATCGTGGCGGCCTCGCACGCCGCGGCCTCGCTGGGGCAACGCGACGGCGTCGTGCACATCGTGAAGAACTACACCGGCGACCGCATCAACTTCGCGCTCGCCGCCGACCAGATCCGGGCCGCGGGCATCCCGGTCGCCGAGGTCGTCGTCGACGACGACCTCGCCACCGAGCACACCGCGGTCGGGCGGCGCGGCACCGGTGCCACCGTGGTGGTGGAGAAGCTCCTCGGGGCCCTGGCCGACCAAGGGGCCGACCTGGACGGCCTCGCCGAACTCGGCACCCGGGTGGCCGGTGCCTCCCGCAGCCTCGCCGTCTGCGCACGGGCCCACACCTCGCCCGGGGACCGCTCGCCCTCCTTCCGCCTCGACCCCCGTCACTTCGACTTCGGGATCGGCATCCACGGCGAACGAGCGGCCCGCACCATCGCCGAGGTCGGCACCGACGAACTCGTCGCCCGCATGCTCGACGAGTTGCTGGAGCACGTGCGTCCCGGTACCCACGGGGTCGTCGTCGTGGTGTCCGGACTCGGCGGCACCAGCGAGCTGGAACTCCGGGCCGTCGGCGCCCTGGCCCACCGCCACCTGGTGAACCGGGGCGCCCGGGTGCACGCCCTGGCCGTGGGGACGTACATCTCGGCCCTCGACATGGCCGGCTTCACCCTCACCCTGACCGCCCTGGCACCCGGCTGGGCCGGACTGTGGGACCTGCCCACCGACACGCCCCTGCGCCTCCCCGGCGCGGCCGCCTTCCGCACCACCGCGCTCCCCCCGGCCCACGGCACCTCCGTCACCTCCCGGTGGGACGCGCCCGCCCCGCCCCGCGCGGAGCGGGGGGCGCGCGCCTTCCTGGACGAACTCCACCGCATCAGCCGGCTCTCCCACGCCGAACTCACCGAACTCGACCGGGCGACCGGGGACGGCGACTTCGGCGACAACTTCTGCGGCGGTGTCACGGCGGCGGTGGGCCTCGCCGACCGCAGCGGCGCGGCGGGCACCGAGGCCCTCGCCGACACCTTCCGCAACCACGTCGGCGGCACCAGCGGCCCCCTGTTCGGCGTGCTCTTCACCGCGCTGGCCCCCGTCGCCGATCGCACCCCGCCCGACGTGCCGGCACTGGCCACCGCCCTGCGCCGGTCGCTGTCCCGGATCACCACGATCGGCGGCGCCGCGCCGGGGGACTGCACGCTGGTCGACGCCCTCGCCCCGGCGGCCGACGCCCTGGCCGCGACACCGCTCGCCGGCCCGGAGCGGGCCCTGACCGCAGCCGCCCGCGCCGCCATCGCCGGGGCACACGCCACCGCGGCCCTGACCGCACGCCGGGGCAGGGCCAGCTACGCGGACGGGTACAGCGAGGGCCGTCCGGACCCCGGCGCGGTCGCCGTCGCCCTCGTCCTCACCGCTCTGGCCCGCGTCCACGAGCCCCTCCCCGCCGGCGACCTGCCGTCCCTGCCCCGCATCGCCCGGGGCGGTGCGGAGGACGTCAGCTGACCTCCCTCAGGGCGTCCCGGCGCAGCTTCGCGCAGGTGGTGGAGAGGATGCGGGAGACGTGCACCTGCGAGAGGCCGAACTCGGCGGCGATCCGGTCCTGGGTCTGATCGCGGAAGTACCGCAGGTAGAGCATCCGCCGCTCGCGCTCCGGCAGCCGGGACAGCAGCGGCCGGACCGCCTCCCGGTCCACCACCGTGTCCAGCCCGGGGTCGGGCTCCCCGTAGGTGTCCGCCAGCACCGATCCGCCGGCGGGGGCGTCGCCGCTCCCGTTCACCGGTGCGTCCAGGGACAGCGTGCTGTGCGCGTGCAGGGCGAGGAGCCCCTCGCGGACCTCGTCCTCGGCCAGCCCGGTGCGTTCCGCGAGGGCGGCGACGGCGGGTTCGTCGCCGTCCCCGCCGAGTTCCTGACGGGCGGTGCGCACCCGGTTGCGGAGTTCCTGGACCCGGCGCGGAACCCGCAGGGTCCAGGAGTGGTCGCGGAAGTGGCGGCGGACCTCGCCGGTGATGGTGGGCACGGCGAAGCTCTCGAAGGCGCACCCCCGGTCCGGGTCGTACCGGTCCACGGCCTTGACCAGGGCGAGCGCGGCCACCTGACGCAGATCGTCGAGGGGCTCGCCCTTGCTGCGGTACTTGGCGGCGATCCGGTGCGCCATCGGCAGCCAGGCCCGGGTCACCTCCTCGCGCACCCGGGAGCGTTCGGTGCCGGTGGGGAGGGACGCGAGCAGGCGGAAGGCCGCGGCGGTGTCCGGGGCGTCGTCATGGGGATGGGCACGGCGAACCGTCGGGGAAAGGGGCGTGCTCATGGGACCTACTCCTTGACAGGGCGTGTCACGCTCGGTCCGGGGGCGCACCAGCAGGTGGTGCCGGCGGGAGCGGATGCGGTGCGCACCCGCCGCTGCCCGGCCCCGGCTCGGTGCCTGGGTGTCGAAGCACGTGCTTGCGCGCTTGCCCTCCTTCCACCCTGGCAAACTCCCGTCACCCCCGCATCCGCGCACGCACGGGGTGACCGTCCGTGGCCGAGTCGTCGCCGGCGGAGCGGACCGGCCGCCCGCGGCAGGCGCCACCGGATGCCCGTCCGGGTGGCGGTACCCCCCACCCGGAGTCCCCGCGGTTGCGGCCGGCGGGACGCCCGCCCTCCATGGGGATGACGGCGGGAACGAGGAGGAGGCACCGTGCCGCGAGGACCGAGCCCGGACCGGGAGCAGCGGCGCCAGCCGGCGGGGAGCCGGCGGGGCGGCACGGTCCGGGGCCCCGGACCGCTCCCGCACGGACGGACCGCTGCTCCGGCGGGTCCGCCGCCGTGAGCGGCAACGGCCCGGGGAACCCGGGGACCGTCACCACCCGGGTGCCCGCCCGGCTCGACCGGCTGCCCTGGTCGCGCTGGCACTGGATGATCGTCATCGGGCTGGGCACGGTCTGGATCCTCGACGGTCTCGAAGTGACCGTGGTCGGCGCCATCGCCAGCCGCATCTCCGAGGACGGCAGCGGGCTGTCCATCACCGACGCGCAGGTCACCGGGGTCGCCGCGGCCCTCTACGTGGCCGGGGCCTGTTCCGGCGCCCTGTTCTTCGGCCGGCTCACCGACCGGTACGGCCGCAAGCGCCTCTTCCTCGTCACCCTGTCCGTCTACCTGGCCGCCACCGCCCTGACGGCCGTCTCCTTCTCCGCCTGGTGGTTCTTCCTCTTCCGCTTCCTCACCGGCTTCGGGATCGGCGGGGAGTACGCGGCCATCAACTCCGCCATCGACGAGTTGATCCCCCGCACGTACCGCGGCCGGGTCGACCTGATCATCAACGGCAGCTACTGGCTGGGCGCCGTGGGCGGGGCGCTGCTGTCCGTGCTGGCCCTCGACACGAACCTGTTCCCCAAGGACCTGGGCTGGCGGCTCACCTTCGCCCTCGGGGTGGTGCTCGGACTGGTGATCCTGCTGGTCCGCCGGCACGTTCCGGAGAGCCCGCGGTGGATGCTCGTCCACGGCCACGCCGACGGCGCCGAACGCCTGGTCGACGAGGTGGAACGGGAGGTCGAGCGGGAGACCGGACGACCGCTGCCCGAGGCCGAGGGCGAGCTGACCGTCCACCAACGCGGCGTCATCGGCTTCGGGGAGATCGCCCGCACCGTCTTCGGGGTCTACCCCCGCCGGGCCACCCTCGGCTTCGCCCTCTTCGTCGGACAGGCGTTCCTCTACAACGCCATCACCTTCGGCTTCGGCTCCATCCTGGTCACTTTCTTCGACGTCCCCACCGGGGCCACCGGCTCCTACTTCGCGGTCATCGCGCTCGGCAACTTCCTGGGCCCGTTGCTGCTCGGGCGGCTCTTCGACACCTGGGGGCGACGGCCGATGATCGCCGGCACCTATCTGCTGTCGGGGGTGCTGCTCTTCGCCACCGCCGCGCTCTTCGGCGCCGGGGTCCTCACCGCCACCACGATGACCGCGTGCTGGTGCGTGGTCCTCTTCTTCGCCTCCGCAGGGGCCAGCTCCGCCTACCTGACCGTCAGCGAGGTCTTCCCGATGGAGACCCGGGCGATGTCCATCGCCTTCTTCTACGCCATCGGCACCGCGGCGGGCGGAATCTCCGGTCCCCTGGTGTTCGCCGGGCTCACCGAGAGCGGCGTGGTCGCGGAGGCGGCGCTCGCCTTCTGCATCGGCGCGGCCCTGATGGTCGCCGCCGGCCTGGTCGCCCTCTTCTTCGCCGTCGCGGCCGAGGGGCGTTCGCTGGAGGACATCGCCACCCCCCTCTCCGTCCGGAGCCCCGACGGGCCGGACGGACCGGCGGTCACCGGATCGGCGCGGCGGCCGGACGGAGGGGGCCGCCGAGCCGGACCGGGACGCCGGGGGAGTACAGGACGCTGACCGGTGCGGCCCGGGGCGCCGGCACCCCGGCGGCCGTGAGCAGGTCCTCCTCGCACGCCACCAACTCGGCGCGGTGCAGCGGCCAGCGCGGGTGGTGGTTGGCCAAGTAGGACGCCCTGCCGAAGAACGCGTTGTGCAGGCCCCAACGCGCGGTGAGGAAGTGCTCCAACTCGGTGGGTTCCGGGATGCGCGCGCCGGTGCGCACCACCAGGCGGCTGGACGCGTGCCGGGGCCCGGGCCAGCGGCGGGTGCTGGTGTAGGTGACGGTGTCCCCGCTGGTGCGCACGCCCATCCGGGACCACAGGTACGGCAGCCGGAAGCCGATGCGCCCGAGCAGTACGGGGACCAGCCGCGCCGCGTCCATGGACCGGAAGACCACCCCGCGCCGTCCCCGGGCGTCGACCGAGTACAGCCGGACGTTGGTCTCCGGGAAGGAGCCGAAGTACGGCACCGCGGGGAGTCCCAGCCAGCCGACCCGGTGCATCCGGAAGGCGATCAGCCCGACGTACGTCAGCCCCTCGTGCGTGTCGGGAACGGTGCCCGCGGGCAGCAGGTGCGCCACCTCCTCGGGGGGCACGGCCCAGTGGACGAAACACAGGTCGAGCCACTGCTGGGTGAGCAGCGGCCGCGGTATCGGCACCGGGGCGTCGGGGGTGACGGGGGTTGGCTCCTGCACGGCGTCAGCATGGCAGAGGCGCGGTGCGGGCGGGAGGGGCGCCCACCGCGATCGCGGTGGGCGCGGGCCGGTCAGCCGGGCAGCACGGGGAAGTTGGCGCCGAAGACGTTGTCGGGGTCGTAGGCGGCCTTGACCCGACGCAGCCGGTCGAGGGTGGCGGGCGGGTACACCCGGGGCAGGGCGGCGTCGTGGTCGTGCGTCTCGAAGCTCAGGTACAGCCCGGTGGCGCCCAACGCGTCCCAGGCGGTGTCCCCGGGGCCGCCGGGTGCCCCCCGCAGCATCGCGGAGAGGGCGAAGTTCTGGGTGCGGTGGGCGTAGGCGGTGGCGTCCGCCGGGACGTCGTTGACGGCGCCGCCGACCGACCGGATCTGGAAGTAACCGGTGTCCCCGCTCTCGAACATGCCGGCCACCGTGGTGGTGACCCGCTCGTCGAGGTGGCCGACGAGGGCCGAGCGCATCCGGTAGCCGCCCTCGCCGCGGTGCACGTTGCGGCCCTCGGTCACCACCCCCGAGTACGGCACCAGGTGCGCCTGCTGCTGGAGCAGCGGCGCGACCGCGAGGAGGGGTTCGAGCGCCGCGACCGCCGCGTTCGGTTCGTCGTCCGCCCACATCGCGTACGTCTGGCCGATCATGCGCCCGCCTTGCCGGACCACCGTGAGGAACGGGGTCAGCTCGCGCGGGCTGGCCTCGACCACCTGCCCCCAGGCGCTCAGGAACCCGGCCAGGTCGGAGGCGTCGTGGGTGAGGACCGCGAGGACGACGTCACCGAGTTCGGTCGCCTCGACGTCCAAGGAGGTGATCACGCCCATGTTGGCTCCGGCCCCGCGCACCGCCCAGAACAGGTCGGGCTCGTGCTCGGCGTCGGCGACCACCGTCCGCCCGTCCGCGAGGACCACCTCGGCGGCCCGGACGTGGTCGATGGTGAGCCCGTAGGAACGGGCGAGGAAACCGATCCCGCCGGCCGCCGCGAGGCCGCCCACCCCGACGCCGCCGGAGTCCCCGGAGCTGATGGCCAGTCCGTGCGGGGCGAGCTGCCCCGCGACCCGGCCCCAGCGGGCGCCCGCCCCGACCCGGACCAGACGCCGCTCCCGGTCCAGCAGGGTGACCCCGTCGAGGGAACCGAGGCCGATGACGATCCCGCCGTCGTTGGTGGCGCGGGAGCTGATGCCGTGGCCGCCGCTGCGCACGGAGAGCGGCACGGACTGGGCGCGGGCGTAGCGCACCGCCTCGGCCACCTGCACGGTGGTGGAGGGGCGCAGGACCAGGCCCGGGGCACCGGGCCACAGGTAGGTGGAGCGCACGGAGCCGTAGGCCCGGTCGCCGGGCTCGACGGCCCGGTCCGCCAGGGAGTCGGGCACCGCCTCGTAGTCGATGCCCGGGCGGCGGGCGGCGAGGGCCGCGGCGGGGCGGACCCGGTGGCCGGTGGCGGTGCCGGCGGTCCTCCGCTCGGCCTCGACCGCCTCGCGCAGGGCCGGGGCCACCTCGCGGCCGAACACGGAGAGGGCGCGGGGGTCGTCCGAGCCGAGGATGAAGGTGCTGAAGCCCTCGTCGAGGACGAACGGCAGCAGTTCCTCCACCCACTGGTCCGGCGGGCCCTGGAGCTGGCCGGTGGAGGGGCCGAAGCTGCCCGAGACGTTCAACAGGCGCCGGATCTCGCGGGGGTCGCGGCCGACGCGCTCCGCCTCCCGGTCGATGAGGGCGTTGCTCTCGGTCACCGTGGGGGAGCCCAGGTAGCTCAGGCTCGGCAGCCAGCCGTCGCCCTTGGCCCCGACCAGGCGCAGCATGCGCGGCTTGTACGCGCCCAGCCACAGGGGGATGTCGTGGGCGGGTGCCGGTCCCCGCTTGGCGCCGCTCACCGAGTGGAACTCTCCCGCGATGCGCAGCGGGCCGCGCTCGTCGGCGTCCCAGATGCCGCGGATGATGTCGATGGCCTCGCTGAGCGCGGTGATGCGCTGGCCGGGGGTGAGCGGGGGCACGCCCATGGCGCTGATGGCGTCCCAGAAGGCGCCGGCGCCCACGCCGAGGCTGAGCCGGCCGCCGGAGAGCAGGTCCAGGCTGGTGGCGGCGCGGGCGAGGACGGCGGGGTTGCGCAGCGGCACGCTGGTGACGTTGCTGGCGATCCGGATGCCGTCGGTCCGGGCGGCCACCCAGGTCATCAGGGTCCAGTTGTCCAGCAGACCCGGGTTGTAGGGGTGGTCCTGGAAGGTGACCAGGTCGAGGCCGACCTCTTCGGAGAGCACGGCGAGGTCGACGACCCCCTCGGGATCGCCGCTGCCGGGCGTGAGGAAGGAGCCGAATTCCAGTTCGTGCCCGTAGTCGGCCATGGTGCTGTCTCCCCTGGAGGTCTCTGCGCGTCAACCAACAATCTAGTTGATTGATAAACCAAGCAGGGGGGCGGCTTATGCCCGACCGTCCGCGGGGCGCGGCCCGCCGTCGCCGCCGCGTCGGGTTCAGCCCGCCGCCACGGCCGCCCGGACCGCCGGCACGACCTCCGCCGCGAACCTCCGGACGACATCGGCCCCGTCGTCGCCGGAGGCGTCCACGACATGGGTGTTGAACCCGCCCGCGCCGTGTTCCAGGACCGCGCCGGTCAGCTCCTCGACCCACTGCCGCACCGAACCGCCCGTCCACCGGCCCTCCGGATCGCGGGGCGAGAGGACGTCCCGGTCGGTGAGGACCCCGCCGAAGTTGAAGTACGAGATCACCTCGGCCGGGTCCCGGCCGGCCTCGCGGGCCGCGCGGTCGATGCGCGGCCGGGCGGCCCGGTAGCTCTCCGCCAACCAGTCCGCACCGAAGCTGGGGATCCAGCCGTCGGCGAGCCGCCCGGTGATCGCGAGGGCCCGGGGGCCGTTGGAGCCCGTCCAGATCGGCGGGGTGGGGACCGGGGCCGGCAACACCCCGCTCACCCGGTAGAAGCGTCCGTCGAAGTCCACGGGGCCCGCGCCGCCACCGGTGAGCAGCCTGATCAGCACGATGGCCTCCTCGAAGGCGCTGACCGCGTCCTTGGGGGCCAGCGTCTGCGCGCCGAAGGCCGCGATGCGCTTCCAGATGCCGCCCGAGCCGAGCCCCAGCACGAACCGTCCTCCCGAGAGGGCGGAGAGGGTGGCGACCGTCCGCGCGAGCACCGGCGCCGGCCGCAGCGGCAGATTGGTCACGCCCACGTAGCCCGAGATCCGTCGGGTGCGGCCGAGGGCGAAGCCGAGGGCGGCGTACGCCTCGTGGTGGTCACCCGCATAGGGGTGGTCCATCAGGGAGAAGAGGTCGAACCCGGCCTCCTCCGCGACCAGGACGCGCTCGGAGAGCGCGGCCGATTGCGGGAACGGGACGTTGGCGTCCAGTCCGAAGTACGGGGGGCGTTCGAGGGGCATTGGTTCCGCTCCTTCTCCGTGCGCGGGACGGCTCTCCGACAGCTTCCCCCACCTCGCCGCGGTGCGCCCGGTGTGCGGATCCCGCCGGGTGGGCCGGGTCGGGGAGAATGACCGCCATGTCCGCACGCCCCGCCCGCACCCGTCGCACGCCCCGACTCACCGCCGCGACCGTGGTCGACACGGCCCTGCGGGTGGCGCGGGCCGAGGGGCTGCCGGCGGTGAGCATGCGCCGGCTGGCCGAGGAGTGCGGCGTCTCCGCCATGGCCCTGTACCGGCACGTGGCGGACCGGGAGGACCTGCTGATCCGGATGTTGGACGTGGTCGCGGACGGGGTGGCGCCGCCCCCCGCCACCGGGACCCCCCGGGAACGGCTGACCGCGGTGCTGCACGGCATGTACGACGCCTTCCGGCGTGATCCGTGGGTGGTGCAGGTGCTGGCGACCGAGGGGCTGGCGAGCACCCGCGTCCTGCCGGTGCTGGAGGCCGTGTTCGCGGCGTTCGCCGATGCCGGCCTCCCGCCGCAGCGGGCGCGCGACTCGTACGCGATGCTCTTCAGCTTCCTCTTCGGCGAGACCCTGGTGACGCACAGCGACCACGAGGGCACCCGGGCACGGCGGATGATGCGGGAGCTCGACCCGGAGCGCTATCCCCGGCTGGCCGCCGCGATCGCCACGAGCGCCCCGCCCGGCAGCCGTGACCGCGAGCGCTTCGCCCTCAACCTGGAACGCCTCCTGGACGGGGTGCTCGGGGCGTAGCACCGCCCGGCCGGAAGTCCGTCGCCCCGTCGGGGAAACCTTGACACCGTCAAGCCACTTAGGGCAGCCTCACTTTTGTATACGCCGTATACTTGCGGAGGCGGGATGCCCACGACCCACGACGAGCCACGTCGACCGAACGACGGCCCGGTGACCCCCGCGGGGGCCCGGCCGCCGGCCCCGCCCCCCGAACCGGAACCCGCCCCCGAACCGGGCCGGGGGGCCGGGCTCGGTGACCTGCTCGCCCCCGTACGCGGACGCCTCGTCCTCGCCGTGTCCCTCCAGGCCCTCGCCGCCGTCGCCTCGGTGGTGCCCTTCGCGGCGGCCGCGGAACTGGGCCGGGTGCTCCTCGACACCGCACCGGACGGCGCCGTCGACCGGGAGCGCGCCTGGTGGGTCGCCGGCACCGGCGCCGCCGCCATGCTGCTGGGCCTGATGTGCACCCTCGCCGCCTCGGCCCTGGCCCACCTCGCCGACAACGACCTCAGCCTGGCGCTGCGCCGCCGCCTCGCCGCCCACCTGGGCCGGGTGCCGCTCGGCTGGTTCACCGAACGCAACTCCGGCCTCGTCCGCAAGTCCGTGCACGACGACGTCTCGGCCATGCACCACCTGGTCGGACACACCCTCACCGACCTCACCCGCGCGATCGTCGTCCCGCTCGCCTCCCTGGCGTACCTCTTCGCCGTCGACTGGCGCCTGACCCTGACCGTCCTCGTGCCCGTGGTGGTGGGGCTGGCGCTCTACGGCCGGATGACCGGCAGCGCCTCCGCCCGTGCCGCCTACACCCGCTACGACGAGGCCCTCGCCCGGGTCGGCTCGGCCTCGGTGGAGTTCGCGCACGGGATCGCCGTCGTCAAGACCTTCGGGCGCAGCCGCCGCGCGCACCACCGCTTCACCGAGGCCACCGACGACCTCGCCGCCTTCTTCCTCGGCTGGGTGCGGAACACGTTCCGCACCAGCGCCACCGTCGAACTGGTGCTCTCGCCGGTGTTCCTGCTGCTCTGGATCCTCGGCGCCGGCTGCCTCTTCGTCGGTCGGGGGTGGGCGCCCGCCGTCGACCTGCTGCCCTTCGCCCTCCTCGGCCTGGGACTGACGGCGCCCCTGCTCGGCCTCGGCTACTCGGTGGAGGACGTCCGCAAGGCCCGCCAAGCAGCCGGCCGGGTGGGCGCCGTCCTCGCGACCCCGCCCCTGCCCGACCCCGCCCCCCACGAACGCGCCGAACCCCGTGACACCACGGTGGAGTTCGACCGGGTCACCTTCGGCTACGACCGGCGCTCCCGCGCCGTCGAGGAGGTCTCCCTCACCCTGCGGCCCGGCACCGTGACCGCGCTGGTCGGCCCCTCCGGCTCCGGCAAGACCACCCTCGCCCGGTTGCTCCCCCGGTTCTTCGACGTCACCGGGGGAGCCGTCCGGATCGGCGGCGTCGACCTGCGCCACCTCCCCGCCGAACGCCTCTACCGACTGGTCTCCTTCGTCTTCCAGGACGTCCAACTCCTGCGCGCCACCGTCCGGGAGAACATCGCCCTCGCCCGCCCCGGCGCGAGCGACGCCGAGGTGGAGGCCGCGGCCCGCGCGGCCCGCATCCACGACCGCGTCCTACGGCTGCCCGCGGGCTACGACACCGTCGTCGGGACGGACGCCCACTTCTCCGGGGGCGAGGCCCAACGGATCTCCATCGCCCGGGCCCTGCTCGCCGACGCCCCCGTCCTCGTCCTGGACGAGGCGACGGCCTTCGCCGACCCGGAGTCCGAGGCCGCCATCCAGGAAGGACTCTCCGCACTCGTGGCCGGACGCACCCTGTTGGTCATCGCCCACCGGCTCTCCACCGTCGCCGGCGCCGACCGGATCGTCGTCCTCGACCGCGGACGGATCGCGGAACAGGGCACCCATGACGAACTGTTGGCCCTGAACGGTCGCTACGCCCGCTCCTGGGCGTTCGACGAGCACGCCGCGGCCCCGTCCGAGCGGCGCGGCCCGCTCGCCCCGGAGGTCACCCGATGATCCGCCGGTTGCTCGCCGTGCTCGACCCCGAGGGCGCCGCCCGGCTCCGCCGGATGCTGGTCGGGCTGGTGCTCTGCGCCGTCCTCCAGGGGGTCGCCTTCGCCCTGCTCGTCCCCCTGCTGCGGGAACTCCTCGACGGCGGCGGCGCCGGGAACGCCCTGCCGTGGTGGGGAGCCCTCGCGGTGGTGGGCGCCGGCTACGCGGTGGCCCACTGGGACAGCACGCTGTGCGGCTACCACGTCGGGGCCGGTCTGGCCCGTACCCTCCACCACCGGATCGGCGACCATGTGGCGAGCCTCCCGCTGGGGTGGTTCACCGCCGAACGCAGCGGCCGGCTCACCCAGTTGACTGCCAAGGGCGTCATCGACGTGATGGGCGTCCCGGCCCATCTGCTGCGGCCGATCGTCACCGCGTTCGTCACCCCGCTGGTGACCGTCGCGCTGATGTTCTTCTTCGATTGGCGGCTGGCCCTGGCCGCGCTCGTCGGACTGCCGCTGGCCGCGCTCGCCCATCGGATCACCGGGCGGGTGGTGGCCCGCAACGACCACGCCCACGACGCCGCGTCGGCCGAGGCCGGCGGCCGGGTGATCGAGTTCGCCCGTGCCCAGCCGGTGCTGAGGGCCTTCTCCCGCTCCGGCGAGGGGCACCGGGCGCTCGATGCCGCCCTGGTCGCCCACCGGGCCACCGGGCGCCGGCTGCTGCTGACCGCGGTTCCCGGGTTCGCCGCCTTCGTGATGTCCCTCCAACTCGCCTTCACCGTGGTGCTCCTGGCGGGCACCGTGCTGGCCCTCGACGGATCGGTGGGAGCCCCGGAACTGATCGCCCTGCTGGTGCTGGCAGCCCGGTTCGTGGAACCGCTCGTGGTCGCGGCCGACCTCGCGGCCTCGGTGCGGATCGCCGGGAACTCGCTGGACCGGGTCGAGGCGCTGCTCGCCACCGAGACGCTCCCGGAGCCCGGGGCGCCCGCCGTGCCGGCCGACCCGCAGGACACCTCCGTCGAACTGGACGGAGTGGTCTTCGGCTACGACCCGAAGACGCCGGTCCTCGACGGCTTCTCGCTCCGGGTGCCCCCGCGCACCCTGACGGCGCTGGTCGGCCCGTCCGGTTCCGGGAAGACCACCGTCACCCGGCTGCTGGCCCGGTTCTTCGACGCGACGCAGGGCAGGGTGCTGGTCTGCGGCACCGATGTGCGGGAGTGGACCACCGAGCAGTTGATGTCCCGGATCTCCCTGGTGTTCCAGGACGTCTACCTCTTCGACGCGACGATCGCCGAGAACATCCGGATGGCCCGCCCCGACGCGGACGAGGAGGAGTTCCACCGGGCGGCGCGACTGGCCGGAGCGGACGAGATCGCGGCCCGGTTGCCCGACGGGTGGGACAGTCGGGTCGGCGAGGGCGGGGCGGCCCTCTCGGGCGGGGAGCGCCAGCGGGTGTCGATCGCCCGGGCCCTGCTCAAGGACGCCCCCGTCGTCCTGCTGGACGAGGCCACCGCGGCGCTCGACCCGGAGAACGAGCACGTGGTCCACAGCGCGCTCACCGCGCTGGCCGAGGACCGCACCCTCCTGGTGATCGCCCACCGCCTCCAGACGATCGCGGCGGCCGACCGGATCGCGTTCCTGGACGAGGGACGGGTCGTCGAGTGCGGCACCCACGAGGAACTGCTGGCCCTCGGTGGTCGGTACGCCCGCTTCTGGGAGGAGCGCTCCCGGGCCCGCGGCTGGAGCCTGGCATCGCGGTCCGGGTGACCGGAGGGGAATGCGCGCAGGGGTGGACGCGGCGGTCGGCCGGGCACGTCGGTGCCCGGCCGACCGCCGTCGTGGCTCGGACGGCCGGGTGAAACGTGACATCGAACACCCCTTGTCAGCAGGGGTGTTGGGGTGATTTGCGGGCATCCGCCCGCAGTCCCGTTTCGAACAGTCGTAAACCTGAAGTGGATCAAGTTCACCGTATTGAAGGATCAAATACGGCTTCCCGTGGTTCAACGGGCACGGCACGACCTACGGTTCTCGCGGATCGGGGACGGACCTCGCGGACACCTCCTCCTCGGCACATCCGCCCCCCTTCCGTCCCTTCTCCCCATCCCTGACTTCCCGGACCTTCCGGCCTCCGCGGATCGTCCCGAAGTGCACCCGCCCGAAACCAAGTTCACCCGACGTGCGCGCACGCGCCGGACGTCGACCAGCAAGGAGAGCCCAGCCCGATGACCGTGGACTCCAGCCCGGAGCTGCACCAGGAACCGCGCCAGCAGAGCAGCCTCAGCACGGCGGCTGCCCGCAACCTCGCCACCACCACCAAGTCCGCTCCGCAGATGCAGGAGATCACCTCCCGCTGGCTGCTCAAGATGCTGCCCTGGGTAGAGGTGTCCGGCGGTGCCTACCGGGTGAACCGCCGACTGTCCTACACCGTGGGCGACGGCTCTATCGAGTTCGTGCAGGACGGTGCCGCGGTCCGGGTCATCCCCCGCGAACTCGGCGAACTCTCCCTGCTGCGCGGCTTCGACGAGGTGGACGTGCTGACCGCGCTCGCCGACCGCTGCGTGCAGCGCGACTTCCGGGCCGGCGAGACCCTGGTCGAGCGGGGCGCTCCGGCCGAGCAGATCCACCTGATCGCCCACGGCCGCGTCGAGCAGGTCTCCACCGGTCCGTACGGGGACGAGACCGTGACCGCGGTGCTCGCCGACGGCGACCGCTTCGGCCAGCAGGCGCTGTTGGACGCCGAGGCCAGCTGGGAGTACACCGCGGTCGCCCGGACCGCCGGCACCCTGCTCACCCTGTCCCGGGCCGACTTCGAGTCCGTGACGGCGGGTTCGCCCGCCCTCCAGGCGCACATCCGGGAGTTCACCGCCCTTCCCGAGAAGCGGCAGAACCGGCTCGGCGAGGCGGAGATCGCCATGTCCGCCGGGCACGAGGGGGAGTTCGCGCTCCCCGGCGCCTTCGTCGACTACGAGTTGAACCC
The DNA here is from genome assembly GCF_040296045.1 of Streptomyces sp. NPDC002490. Lineage (NCBI taxonomy): Bacteria > Bacillati > Actinomycetota > Actinomycetes > Kitasatosporales > Streptomycetaceae > Streptomyces > Streptomyces sp. NPDC002490. The sequence continues at coordinate 35,988 of NZ_JBEOWM010000026.1, forward strand.
GCGCGAGTACGAACTCTCCCTGGCGCAGACGGTGCTGCGGGTCCACACCCGCGTCGCCGACCTCTACAACAAGCCGATGAACCAGACCGAGCAGCAGCTCAGGCTCACCATCGAGGCGTTGCGCGAGCGCCAGGAGTACGAGCTGGTGAACAACCGGGAGTTCGGCCTGCTCCACAACGCGGCCTTCAACCAGCGCATCCAGCCCCGCTCCGGCCCGCCCACCCCGGACGACCTCGACGAGCTGCTGTGCCGCCGCCGCGGGTCCAAGTTCTTCTTCGCCCACCCGCGGACCATCGCCGCCATCGGTCGGGAGTTCAACGCCCGCGGTCTGTACCCGGACCACGTGGACGTGGGCGGTCAGCAGGTGCCGGCCTGGCGCGGGGTGCCGATCCTGCCCTGCAACAAGATCCCGATCACCAAGGAGAACACCAGCTCCATCCTGGTGATGCGCACCGGCGAGGACAACCAGGGCGTCATCGGCCTCAACCAGACCGGGCTGCCCGACGAGTACGAGCCGGGCGTGTCGGTGCGGTTCATGGGCATCGACGAGACGGCGATCATCTCCTACCTGGTCACCACGTACTACTCCGCCGCGGTCCTGGTGCCCGATGCGCTGGGCGTGCTGGAGAACGTGCAGATCGCGCGCACCAGCGGCTGAGCGCGCGGGCGCCCGGTCTGCCGGGCGCCCGCCCCACGCGTGCCGCCGGTCGGCCCCCGTGTCCCGACCGTTCGTCCCCGGTCGCCCCGACCCGACCGAGTGAACGATTCGGCGGTCGGCACGGTCCGGTTCCGGCGCCCCGGGGGCGCCGGAACCGGTGCGCCCGGAACAAGACCACCCCAGTCAAGGAGAAGTGGTGCGCCCATGAGCACCGAAGCACTGCAACGCGTCCTGCGCGGCCCGACCGGCCTGGGCACGGCGAGCCTCTACCCCGGGCGACGGGAGACCGCGCCCGTGTCCCCGGGCACCCCGATCCCGGGGCTCTACCACCATCCGGTGACGGAGTGCGACCCCACGCGGGTGGCGGAGGTGGACCGCCGGATCAAGACGTGGGCGATGGACGAGATCGAGCTGTACCCGCCGGAGTGGGAGGAGGAGTTCGACGGGTTCCGGGTGGGGGAGTACATGACGGTCTGCCACCCCGACGCCCCCACCGTCGACCACCTCATGATCGCCGCCCGGCTGATGGTCGCCGAGAACGCGGTCGACGACTGCTACTGCGAGGACCACGGCGGTTCGCCCGTCGGCCTCGGCGGACGGCTGCTGCTCGCGCACACGGCCCTCGACCCGCTGCACACCGTCGGCGAGTACCAACCGCCGTGGGCCGCCTCCCTGCACGCGGACGCCCCGCGGCGGGCCTACCACTCGGCGATGGAGCACTTCCTGGAGGCGGCGACTGCCTCCCAGGCGGATCGCTTCCGGCACGACATGGCCCGGTTGCACCTGGGGTACCTGGCGGAAGGCGCCTGGGACCACATGGACCACGTGCCCGAGGTCTGGGAGTACCTGGCCATGCGCCAGTTCAACAACTTCCGCCCGTGCCCCACCATCACCGACAGCGTCGGGGGCTACGAGCTCCCCGCGGACCTGCACGCCCAACCGGCCGTCCAGCGGGTGATCGCCCTCGCCTCCAACGCGACCACCGTCGTCAACGACCTGTACTCGTACACCAAGGAACTCGACAGCCCCGGCACCCACCTCAACCTGCCGGTGGTGATCGCCGAGCGGGAGGGGCGCACCGCCCGCGAGGCGTACCTCAAGGCGGTCGAGGTCCACAACGAACTCATGCACGCCTTCGAGGCCGAGTCCGCCGCGTTGGCCGCGGCCTGTCCCGTCCCCGTGCTGGCGCGCTTCCTGCGCGGGGTCGCCGCCTGGGTGGACGGCAACCACCACTGGCACCAGAGCAACACCTACCGCTACAGCCTGCCCGATTTCTGGTAGAGGAAAGAGAACGCCCGTGACCTCCGTGTCCATCCCTGAGACCACCGTCCGCGACGTCGTCAGCGGGCCGGCCCCGGCCACCCCGTACCAAGGGGACATCGCCCGCTACTGGGACCACGAGGCCCGTCCCGTGAACCTGGCACTCGGTGACGTGGACGGCCTGTACCACCACCACTACGGCATCGGGGACGTCGACCACGCAGCCCTGGAGGGCACCGACGACGCCGACCGCGCCCAGCGCCTGGTCGCCGAACTGCACCGGTTGGAGTCCGCGCAGACCGACGTGCTGCTGGACCACCTCGGCCCCATCCGACGGGACGACCTGCTGGTCGACGCCGGCTGCGGTCGGGGCGGTTCCCTGGTGATGGCGCACCAGCGCTTCGGCTGCCAGGTGGAGGGCGTCACCCTCTCGGCCAAGCAGGCCGACTTCGCCAACGGCCGCGCCCGTGAACTCGGCATCGACGACGCGGTCCAGGCCCGGGTGTGCAACATGCTCGACATGCCCTTCGGCACCGGTCGGGCGGCGGCCTCGTGGAACAACGAGTCCAGCATGTACGTCGACCTGCACGACCTGTTCGCCGAGCACTCCCGCATCCTGGCTCCCGGCGGTCGGTACGTGACCATCACCGGCTGCTGGAACCCGGTCTACGGCCAGCCCTCGAAGTGGGTCTCGCAGATCAACGCGCACTTCGAGTGCAACATCCACTCCCGCCGCGAGTACATGCGGGCCCTCGCCGACAACCGACTGGTGCCGCAGGCCGTGATCGACCTCACGCCCCGGACCCTGCCCTACTGGGAGCTGCGGGCGACCTCGTCCCTGGTCACGGGCATCGAGGAGGCGTTCCTCAACTCCTACAAGGACGGTTCCTTCCAGTACCTGCTGATCGCGGCCGACCGCGTCTGACGGTTCCGGCCCGCCCGCCCCCGTCCGCCCCGGAGCCTCCCGGGGCGGACGGGGGCGCCGTCGCGTGCCGGGATTCACCCGGGCGTGTGGACGGGTACCGGCCCGGCGTCCGGGTCCGCAGGGCCCGGACGTGGCGCGGAGCGCGGATCCGGTCACCTGATGGAGGCATGACGATCTGGTCATCGACCACCAGATGCGAACATTTCCCCGATCCTGAATGTCGTATGTGATGTTCAGTCAAGTTGGCGGGAAACTACGTAAGTTGACGGTCCTATGGGCGGACCGGGGCGGTATGGTGACCGACCGTGCGAGACAAACCGCGGGTCGTTAGCTTAGGCTCCCCTAAGTTCAGTCCGCGGTCGGGGATTCCTCGTGCGCCGTCATAGGAGAGTCGTGTCTCAATCGGACAGCACCGACACCGGGTCGGCGCCCGTGCCCACCCGGGCGCCGCGGCCGTCACCCGCCCCCTGCGGGTCCACCTTCCCCTGACACCGACGCGCCGCCACGCTGGACCTCCCACGGCGTCCTCGGGCGTCAGCTCCGCCGTGCCCCCTCTCGACCCAAGGCAGACTCGTGTCCATTCAGTTGCCACCCTCCTCCGCCCCCCTCTCCGCCCACCCGGTGGAGGTCCTCCCGCCGGGGGTCCGCACCCGCCTGACAGAGCTGGCGCGCCGGGAGGCCCCCGTCTCGACCTACCTCTACGACCCCGCGGTGGCGATCGGCCGGGCCCGACAACTGCGCGAAGCGCTCCCGGAATGGGCCGCCGTCTACTACGCGGTCAAGGCCAATGCGTTCCCTGCCCTGGTCGAAGCCCTCGCCCCGCACGTGGACGGCTTCGAGGTCGCCTCCCGCTCCGAAGTCGAGCTGGCCCTCGCCGCGACCGGGACGCCCGCGGGCGCGCCCGCCCCCCTGGTCGCCGCCGGCCCCGCGAAGTCGGTGCCCGTCCTCACCGCCCTGGTCCGGGCCGGCGTCGAGGCCGTCAACGCCGAGAGCCCCCTCGAACTGCACCGGATCAGCCGCATAGCCCGGGCCGAAGGGGTCACCGCCCGGGTGGCCCTGCGGGTCAACCCGGCCGAGATCCCCGTCTCCGGGTCGCTGCACATGGGCGGCGCCCCGTCCCAGTTCGGCGTGGCGGAGCCCGAGGTGCCCGCCGTGCTGCGCGAGGCCCGCACCCTCCCCGGGATCGACCTGGTCGGCTTCCACATCCACGCCGCCTCCAACAACCTCGACGCCGAAACCCACGCCGCCTACCTGCGCTGGTGCGTGGAGTGGAGCGTGCGCACCGCGCGGGAGAACGGCATCGACCTGCGGCACGTCGACATCGGCGGCGGCATCGGCGTCGCCTTCGAGGGCGAGCCGCCCTTCGACGTCGCCCGGTTCGGTGAACTGGCCGCCGCCGTGGAGGTCCCGCCCGGCGTCAAGGTCGTCCTGGAACCCGGCCGCTTCCTGGTCGCGGACTGCGGCTGGTACGCGGCCGAGGTGACCGACCTGAAGACCTCCTACGGCGAGACCTTCGTCATCCTGCGCGGCGGCATCAACCACTTCCAACTCCCCACCTCCTGGGAGATCGTGCACAACATCGCCGTGCTCCCGGTGAACGACTGGGCCGAGTCGTGTCCCCGCCCCGTCGCCGAGGACACCCGGGTGACCGTGGTCGGCGAACTCTGCACCCCCGAGGACACCCTGCTGCGCGACGTCCGGGTGGACCGGGTGCGCGCCGGTGACCTCGTCGTCTTCCCCTACGCGGGCTCCTACGGCTGGGAGTTCGCCATGCACCGGTTCCTCGGCCACCCGGTGGCGGAACGCCACCTGATCTGAGCCCACCCGCTCGACGCACGGACCTCCGACCGGGGCCGACGACGCGCCCGGTCGCGTCCCGTGCTGCCCGCTCCCTCCCCGAACCCCACACAGGAGCAGTGACCATGACCGTCCACCCCGCCGAGCGCACCACCACGGGCGCCGCCGAGATCCTGGAGCGCCAGCGCTCCCGGGAATCCTCGGCCCGCACCTACGCCCGCTCGTTCCCCATCGTCCCCGCCCGCGCCGAAGGCATGTGGGTGGAGGGCACCGACGGTCGCCGCTACCTCGACTGCCTCTCCGGCGCCGGCACCCTCGCCCTCGGGCACAACCACCCCGTGGTGCGCGAGGCCATCCAGCGCACCCTCGACTCCGGGGCCCCGCTGCACGTCCTGGACCTGGCGACCCCGGAGAAGGACCGCTTCACCGACGCCCTGTTCGCCACCCTGCCCCGCGGCTTCGCCGACAAGGCCCGCGTCCACTTCTGCGGGCCCGCCGGGACCGACGCGGTCGAGGCGGCCTTCAAACTGATGCAGACCGCCACCGGACGCCGGGGCCTGCTCTCCTTCGGCGGCGCCTACCACGGCATGACCGCCGGCGCCCTCGCCGCCTCCGGCGGGGTCGCCACCCGCACCCCCGTCCCCGGCATCGCCGCCGACGTGACCCGCTTCCCCTACCCGTACCCCTACCGCTGCCCGTTCGGCGTGGGCGGGGAACAGGGCGCACGCCTCTCCAGCACCTACATCCAGCGTCAACTGGACGACCCCAACGGCGGGATCGTCCAGCCGGCGGCGATGATCCTCGAAGCCGTCCAGGGCGAGGGCGGCGTGGTGCCCGCCCCCGACGACTGGCTGCGCGAGGTGCGCCGCATCACCGCGCAGCGGGACATCCCGCTCATCGTCGACGAGGTCCAGACCGGGGTCGGGCGCACCGGTGCCTTCTGGGCCGTCGAACACAGCGGCATCGTTCCGGACGCCATGGTGATGTCCAAGGCGATCGGCGGCAGCCTCCCGCTCGCCGTGCTCGTCTACCACCAGGACTACGACGGCTGGCTCCCCGGCGCGCACACCGGCACCTTCCGCGGCAACACCCTCGCCATGGCGGCCGGCGCCGCGACCCTGGAGTACGTGGCAGGGCAGGGGCTCGTCGAACGGGCGGCCACCGTGGGAGCCCTGATGACCGCTCGGCTGGAGGCCCTGCGCACGGCGCTGCCCGCCATCGGCGACGTCCGGGGCCGTGGCCTGATGCTCGGGGTCGAACTCGTCGACCCCGAGGCCGAGCCCGACGCCTGCGGCGCCCGCCCCGCCGACCCGCAGACCGCGGTGCAGGTGCGGGCCGCCTGCCTGGAACGCGGGCTGATCGTGGAACTGGGCGGACGCTACGACGCCACGGTCCGACTGCTGCCGCCGCTGATCATCTCCGACGAGGAGGTCGAAGCGGTGCTGGACCGGCTCACCGACGCCATCGCCACGGTCACCGCACTGCGCAGCCCGGGGGCCTCGGCATGACGCACGACCTCGCCGTCCCCCCGGGCAGCGGCTCCGCCACGGTGGACGCCCCGCCCGTCGACCCCCTCCTCGCCGCGCCGGTGACCCCTGCCGGCCCCACCGTCCGGGCCGCCGCCCTGTCCGGGAGCACCGCCGGGCCGGCCGCCCTGGAGCCCCTGGTCCGCACCGTGCTGGACGCCCTCGCCGCCGGGGCGGCCCGCCGCCGGGGCCCCCTGCCCGCCGGCGCCCCCGAGGAGGGGGCCGCCGAGGTCGTGGCGGCGCTCGCCGCCGCGCACGGGGACGGGGCCCTCGGCCTGCTCACCGAAGCGCTGGCGCACGGCAGCGCCGACCCGGCGGACCCGCGGTGCGCCGCGCACCTGCACTGCCCGCCGCTGGCCGTCGCGGTCGCCGCCGACCTCGCGGTGTCCGCGCTCAACCCCTCCCAGGACTCCTGGGACCAGGCCCCCGCCGCGACCGCCCTGGAAACCCAACTCCTCCAGGAGCTGGCCGCCCTGGTCGGCTACGACCCGACCACCGCGGCCGGGGTCCTCACCTCCGGCGGTACCGAGTCCAACCTGATGGGCCTCATGCTGGCCCGGGACCGGGTCATGGGCCGGGCGACCGACCGGCAGATCGAGCTGACCGGCGTGACGGGCAGCACGCTCCGCCCCCGGATCTTCGCCTCCGCCGCCGCCCACTTCTCGGTGGCCCGCTCGGCGGCCCTGCTCGGCCTCGGGGAGGACGCGGTCGTCGCCGTCCCGGTCGACCACGAGCTGCGGATGCGCCCCGAGGCGCTCGCCGCGGCCCTGCGCGAGAGCACCGCGCGCGGCGAGGTGCCCCTGGCCGTGGTGGCCACCGCCGGAACCACCGACACCGGCGCCGTCGACCCCCTCCACACCTGTGCCGACCTGGCCGCCGAACACGGGGCCTGGCTGCACGTCGACGCCGCCTACGGCGGCGGTGCGCTGCTGTCCGACGCCCTCGCCCCGCTGCTGGACGGCATCCACCGGGCCGACTCCGTCTCCCTGGACTGGCACAAGCTCGGTTGGCAACCGGTCGCGGCCGGCGTCTTCCTCGCCCGCGAGGCCCACACCTACGCCTCCCTCGCCCGCCGGGCCGTCTACCTCAACCCGCAGGACGACGAGGAAGCCGGCTACCCCAGCCTGCTCGGACTCTCCCTGCGCACCACCCGCCGCGCGGACGCCTTCGGCATCGCCGTCACCCTGCGCACCCTGGGGCGCAGCGGACTGGGCGCCCTGGTCGACACCTGCCACGCCCTGGCCCGGCACGGCGCCGCGGCCGTCCGGGCCGAACCCCGGCTGGAACTGCACGCCGACCCGGTGCTGACCGCCTTCCTCTTCCGCTACCTGCCCGAGGACCCCGACCCCGTGCACGCCGACCGGGTGAACGCGGCCCTGCGCCGCCGACTGCTGCGCGAAGGCCGGGCCGTCGTCGGCCGCACCGAGCTGCCCGGCGAAGGCCCCGGACGCGTCCGGCTCAAGCTGACCCTGCTCAACCCGCACACCACCCCCGAGGACCTGGAACACCTGCTGCGGACCGTGGTGGCCGCCGGCCGGACCGAGGAGGAGGACCGGTGAGCACCCGGCACCCCGTCACCCCCGACCCGCTCGACGACCCCGACCCGCTCCGGGCCGGCGACGCCGCGGCCACCGAAACCCTGGTCCGCGCCTACGTCCGCGAGACCGGCACCGAAGTCCCGCCGACCGGAGGGACGTTGACGCTCGACCTGCCGGCGAGCGGACTGACCCTGTCGGTCCCGGTGCGCCACCGCTCGACCACCGGCTGGCACCGCTTCGGCATTCCGCGGCCCAGCGGCGGCGGCCCCGAGGCCGACGCCGCCCTGGTCGCCGCCGCCCTGATCCGGGAGACCACCGCGGACCGCGGCGTCGGTCCGCACCTGGGCACCGACGCCGCCGCCCGGGTGCTGAACTCCGCCCGCCGCACCGCCACCCACCTCGCCCACCGGCGGGCCGAGGGCGAGGCGGGCCACGGCCCCACCCCGTTCCTCGACGCCGAACAGGCCCTGCTCCTGGGGCATCCCTTCCACCCCGCCCCCAAGAGCCGTGAGGAGGCGTCGGACGCCGAACTGCACGCCTACTCGCCCGAGTTGCGCGGATCCTTCCCCCTGCACTGGTTCGCCGCCCACCCCGATGCCGTGGTCGGCGACAGTGCGGACGCCCGCACCCCGCAGCAGCTGCTGGCCCCCTCGGCCGCCGGCCTCCCGGTGCCCGAGGGCTGGTCCGCCGTCCCCGCCCACCCCTGGCAGGCCCGGGACGTGCTGGCCCGGCCCGAGGTCGCCGCCCTGGTGGACGCCGGCCTGCTGCGCCCGCTCGGCCCCGGCGGCCCCGCCTGGTACCCGACCTCCTCGGTGCGCACCGTCCACCGGCCGGACGCCGAGGTGATGCTCAAGCTCTCCCTCGGCATGCGGATCACCAACTCCCGCCGCAACAACCTGCGTTCCGAAATGCACCTGGGGGTGCGGGCCAGCCGGCTGCTGGCCGCGGGGCCGAACGACTGGCTGCGCGCCGAACACCCCGAGTTCGGCGTCCTGCGCGAGTTCGCGTGGATCTCGGTCGGCCCCGACGGCCCGGAAACCGGACTGGAGACGGCCTTCCGCGACAACCCGTTCCGCGGCACCGGCGCCCCCGAGGGCCAGTGCGTCGCCGGACTCCTGGCCGAGCGCACCGGCCCCGGCGACGGCCGCCCGCCCCGCCACCGCGCCCTGCTCTGCGAGGCCGTCGAACGGGCCGCACGGGCCGCCGGCACCACCCCCGCCGAGGCGTCCCGGCACTGGCTGGAGCGGTACCTGCGGGTCCTGGTGGTCCCGCTGATCCGACTCCAGGCCCGCTACGGCATCGCCCTGGAACCCCACCACCAGAACGTCCTGGTCACCCTGGACGCCGACGGAGTGCCGTGCGCCGGCTGGTACCGGGACAGCCAGGGCTACTACCTCGCCGCCTCCCGGGCCGAGGACGCCGAACGCCTGCTGCCCGGCGCCACCGAGGGGGTGGAACTCGTCTTCGACGACGCCTTCGTCGACGAACGCGTCGCCTACTACCTCGGCGTCAACAACGTCCTCGGACTGGTCGGTGCCTTCGGCGCCCTCGGACTGGCCGACGAACGGGACCTGCTGGGCGTGGTGCGCGAGGTGCTGGAACGGCTGCGCGCCGCCGAACCCGCCGCCAAGGGCCTGCTGGACCTGCTGCTCGACGCCCCGGTGCTGCGCTGCAAGGGCAACTACCTGACCTGCGTCGACGGACTCGACGAACTCGTCGGGGACGTCCACACCCAGTCCGTCTACATCGATCTCCCCAACCCGCTCACGGAGGCCCCGCGGTGACCGCCCCCACCCCCGCCGACCAGCACGCCCCGTACGACCTCCTGGGCGTGGGCATCGGCCCCTTCAACCTGTCCCTGGCGGCGCTGGCCGACTCGGCCACCGACCTGAACGCCCTCTTCCTCGACTCCCGGCCCGGCTTCTCCTGGCACCCCGGCATGCTGATGACGGGCACCACGCTCCAGGTGCCCTTCCTCGCCGACCTGGTCACCATGGCCGATCCCACCAGCCGCTGGTCCTACCTCAACTACCTGCGCCACCACGACCGGATGTTCCGGTTCTTCTTCTCCGAACGCTTCCACATACCGCGCCGCGAGTACGACGCCTACCTCCGCTGGGTCGCCGAGGGCCTCGACTCCTGCCGCTTCGACTCCGAGGTCACCGCCCTGGAGTGGGACGAGCGGGCGGACGCCTTCGCCGTGACCTACCGCACCGGGGGCGCCGAACACCGGGTGCTGGCCCGCCAGGTCGTCCTGGGCGTGGGCACCGACCCGGTGCTGCCGAGCGCCCTCGCCGACCTGTCGACGGGCCCGCGCGCCGCCCGCGTCCTGCACAGCGCCGACTACCGCACCCACCGCGCGGCGCTGGCCACCGCCACCGACGTCACGGTGGTCGGCTCCGGCCAGTCCGGCGCCGAGGTCGTCCTCGACCTGCTGCGCCACCAGGACGGCGAGGGCCTCGGCGGCCCGTACGTCCGCTGGCTCGCCCGCACCCCGGCGTTCGCCCCCATGGAGTACTCCAAGCTCGGCCTGGAGCACTTCACCCCCGACTACGTCCGACACTTCCGGGCCCTGCCCGAGGCCACCCGGGAGCGCCTGGTGGGCGACCAGTGGCAGCTCTACAAGGGCGTCAGCGGGGACACCCTGGGCGAGATCTACGACGAACTCTACGAACGCACCATCGGCGGCGGACAGCCCCGGGCGTCCCTGCACCCCGACACCGCGGTCGTGGCCGCCGCCCCGGAGGACCGCGGCTACCGCCTCACCTGCCGGTCCGGCCAGCAGGGCGAGGAGTTCGAGGTGCACACCTCCGCCGTGGTCTGCGCCACCGGCTACCGGGCCTCCCGCCCCGCCTTCCTCAAGCCCCTCGCCGACCTCGTCCACTGGGACGCGCAGGGCCGCTACCGGGTCGACGGCGACTACCGGGTCGCCCTCGACGACCGGATCACCGGAACGCTGTACGTGCAGAACGCGGAGATGCACACCCACGGGGTCGGCGCCCCGGACCTCACCCTCGGCGCCTGGCGCTCCGCCACCATCCTGAACGCCGTCACCGGCCGCCCGGTCCTGCCCATGGCCGAGCGGCAGGCGTTCACCACCTTCGGCGTGCCCGCCCCGGAGTCCGAGGGCGGTCCACGGTGACCGTCGCCGGGCGCCCGCGACGCGACGGACGGCAGGCCCGCACGGTCCTGCTGTCCGTCATCGGCCTGCACCTCGTCGCCGAGACCGCCCTCACCCCCTTCCTGCCGCAACTCTTCGACCGGCTCTACGGCATCGAGGACCCGCAGGCGACGGGGGTCTACATCTGGATCTGCCGCATCGTCGGCCTGGCCGCCCTGCCCCTGTGGGGCCTGGCGGCCCGCCGCTGGGCGCTGCACCGCCTGGTGCTCGCCGGCCTCTGCGGCTCCGCGGTCTTCGACCTGCTGCTCGGCATGGCGCCCAGCTACACCGCCTACACCGTGCTGTCGACCCTCGTCGTCGCCACCAACAGCGCCCTGCTGCTGGCCTATCCGGCGTTCATCGCCGAACACGGCGACGAGTCCGCGGACGGCGAACGGGGCAGGCTCGCCGGGGTGTGCACCCTCGTCGTCGTCTTCCACCTCTCCGTGGTGGTGTCCACCCTGGTGGGCGCCGGGGTGCTGGCCCTGCCCGACCCCCGGTTCGGCATCTCCGCCTTCGCCGTGGTCGACCTGGTCCTGGCGGCCTGGACCTACCGCATCCTGGGCCGACGCCCCACCGCCCCGCTCCACCCGCCCGTGGCCGTGCCGGTGGGGGACGGAGCCGCTCCCCGCACCGCCCCGGTCCCGAAGCGGCGGACGAACCGCCGGGCCTGGTGCACCGCGCTCGCCTTCGTCGCCCTGATCGGCGTCGCCTTCGACTTCTCCGTCAACGTGTCGCGCCCCTTCCTCACCGCCTTCTCCGAGGACCTCGGCAGCGGTTCCGTCGGCTCCGCCGTGCTGTTCTTCCTGCCGAGCCTGTCGGCGCTCGCGGTGTTGCCGCTGGTGCGCCGCTGCCACGCCCGGTTCGGCGACCGCCTGCTGCCGGCGGCCCTCGCGGTGGGTGCCCTCGGGCTCGTCTGGTCGTTCCTCGCCGACTCGCTCCCCGCCCTGACCGCCGGCCGCCTCCTGTACGGGGTCGGCCTCGGCCTCGGCCAGGTCGCCGTCGAACTGTGGGTGTTCCGCGCCACCGGCACCGAAGGCCCCGCCTACACGGCGGTGGAGACCGTGCGCAACGCCGGTCTGCTGCTGGCCCCGCTGGCCGCCGCGGCGGCCGTCACCCACGACCTGGCCCTGCCCCTCGCGATCGCCGCGGCCGTGCAGTTCGGTGCCGTGCTGCTGGCCCTGCGGCCCCGCCGGCGCGCCGCCGCACCGCCGGCGGCCGAGGCCCGGCCGCACCCCCGACCCCCGGCGACCGCGAGCCCCGTGCCCGCCGTCGCAGAACCCGCCGCCTTCGCGGCCCTGGCCCGAACCGAGGAGAACCCCCTATGAACAGCGCAGTCCGCGAAGCCTGGGACGAGGCGGGCCGACGCCTGCTCGGCAAGGCGGTGGCGGAGTTCGCCTACGAGGAACTCCTCGTACCCGTCCCGGACCCGACCGCCGGCGCACCGGACGCGTACCGACTGGACTTCGCCGACGGGGTGTACTGGACCTTCCGCGCCGCCCGCGGCACCTTCGCCACCTGGCGGCCGGTGCCCGGCACCCTGCGCCGCCACCCCGAGCCCGCCGACGCCACCGAGCCCGGCCCCGAGCACCTGCTCCTGGACGCCCGGTCCGTGCTCGGCTGGGACGGCCCCACCACCGCGGAGGTGCTCCGCGAGTTGACGGCGACCCGGCGCGCCGAAGCCGAGGTGCTGGCCCGCGGGGTGCCCGCCGCCGACCTCGCCGACCTGGACCACCTGGACCTGGAGGCGCACCAGGACGGCCACCCCTGCATGCTGCTCAACAAGGGACGCCTCGGGTTCTCCGCCTCCGACGCCGCCGCCTACGCCCCGGAGGCCCGGGGCGCGGTGCGACTGCTGTGGTTGGCGGTGCACCGCACCCTCGCCTCCTACTCCGGGGTGCCCGGACTGGACGCGGACACCCTCCTCGGGGAGGAACTGGACGAGGGGACCCGGCGGACCTTCGACGGGGCCCTGCGCACCGCCTGCCACGACGGCGCCCTCGACCCGGCCGACTTCCACTGGCTGCCGGTGCACCCCTTCCACTGGGACGAGGCGGTCGCGCCGCTCTTCGCGCCCTACCTCGCCGAGGGCCGGATGGTCCTGCTGGGCGAGGGGCCCGACCGCTACCGGCCCCTCCAGTCCATCCGCACCCTGGCCAACCTCGACCACCCCGGGCGCCGCAACGTGAAGGTGCCGCTGCTGATCCGCAACACCCTGGTGTGGCGGGGGCTGTCCACCCGGCCGACCGAGGCCGCGCCGGACGTCAGCGCCTGGTTGCACGCCGTCCGCGAGGCCGATCCCTACCTCCGCGACGAGCTGCGCTTCCACCCGCTGGGCGAGGTGGCCGGGGTGGCCGTGAGCCATCCGCTGTACGAGTCCGTCCGGGACGCCCCGTACCGTTACCACGAGTTGCTGGGCGCGGTGTGGCGCGAGCCGGTGACCGGGCTGCTGCGCGGGGGCGAGCGCGCCCGGACCATGGCCGCCCTGCTGAAGGTCGGCTCCGACGGACGGTCCCTGGTGGCCGAACTGGTCGAGCGGTCGGGCCTGGCGCCCCGGGACTGGCTGGAACGATTCTTCGCGGCGTTGCTCCCCGGACTGCTCCACTACCTGTACCGCTACGGCGTGGCCTACTGCCCGCACGGCGAGAACACCGTCGTCCTCTACGACGCCCACGACCGCCCCCTGGGCATCGCGGTCAAGGACTTCGCCGAGGACGTCAACCTCCTGCCCGGCCACCACCCCGAGTACGAGGCCCTGTCCCCCCGCGCGGACGCCCTGCTGCTGCGCTGGCCCGCCGCCGAACTGGCCCACTCGCTGCTCAGCGCCGTGTTCGCCGGCCACTTCCGCTTCTTCGCCCCCCTGGTCGCCGAGCAACTCGACGTTCCCGAAGAGGAGTTCTGGGCGATGGTCCGCGCCGAGGTGGTCCGCTACCACGAGCGCTTCCCGGAACTGGCCGACCGCTTCGACGACTTCGGACTGCTCGCCCCCGCCTTCGACCGGGTCGCGCTCAACCGCGAACAACTGCTCGGCGGCGGATTCCACGACCGTGCCGAGAAGGACGAGGGCTTCGACGTCGTCCACGGCACGGTGCCCAACCCCCTGGCCCACCCGGCCGCCCCCGCCGAGGAGCGGATATGAGCGACGCACCCTACGCCCGGTTGCGCGAGGACGCGGCCCACGGACGCATCGAAGAGGTCATCGTCGGCGTCCCCGACCTCCAGGGCCGCATCCAGGGCAGCCGGCTGTCCGCGCCGTACTTCCTCGACGAGGCGGCCCGGAACGGATTCGGGGCCTGCGTCTACCTGCTGGCCGCCGACGTCGACATGAACACCGGACCCGGCTACGCCCTCGACGCCTGGCGCAGCGGCTTCGGGGACCTCGTGCTCCACCCCGACCCCGCCACCCTGCGCACCCTGCCCTGGGACGAGGGGACCGCACTGGTCCTCGCGGACGCGGTGGGGCAGGACGGCGAGCCGGTGGAGGTCGCCCCGCGACAGGTCCTGCGCACCCAGCTCGACCGGCTCGCCGCCCGCGGGCTCACCGCCTTCGCCGGGACCGAGCTGGAGTTCCTGGTCTTCGGCGAGTCGTACCGCACGGCCTGGGAACGCCGCTACGCGGGGCTGCGGCCCGCGACCGACTACAACGTGGACTACTCCCTCCAGGGGCTCTCGGCGATCGAACCGGTGACGCGCCGCATCCGCCGCGAGATGGTGCGCGCCGGCCTGAGCATGGAGACCGCGCGGGGCGAGTGCCACCCCGGCCAGTACGAGATCGTCTTCCGCTACGCGGAGGCGATGGCCACCTGCGACAACCACGTCTTCTTCAAGTACGGGGCGAAGCGGATCGCCGAGCAGGAGGGGGTCGCGCTCACCTTCATGCCCAAGTACGACGAGGGCGAGGGCAACTCGTGCCACGTCCACCTCTCGCTGCGCGGTACGGACGGCTCGGCCGTGTTCGCCGATCCCTCGGCGGCGGACGGGATGTCCGAACTGATGCGCCACTTCGTCGCGGGACAACTCGCCTGCCTGCCGGACTTCGCGCTGCTGATGGCGCCGAACGTCAACTCCTACAAGCGGCTGAAGCCCGGGGCGTTCGCCCCGACCGGGATCGCCTGGGGGCGGGACAACCGCACCTGCCCGATCCGGGTGGTCGGCACCGGCCACTCGCTGCGGATCGAGCACCGGGTGCCGGGCGGCGACGCCAACCCCTACCTGGCGGTGGCGGCGGCGGTCGCGGCCGGGCTGCACGGCATCGAGAACGCGTTGACCGCGCCGCCGCCGCACGCGGCCAACGCGCTCGCGGACGCCTCGGTGCCGCAGTTGCCGGGCACGCTCACCGAGGCGCTGCACCGCTGGGAGAACAGCGAACTCGTCGCGAAGGTCTTCGGCCCCGAGGTGGTGCGGCACTACGCGCAGGCCGCCCGCACCGAACTGGCCGCCTTCGAGACCGCGGTGACGGACTGGGAGCGGGTCCGCGGCTTCGAACGCCTCTGACCCCTGCCGTCGAAAACGGGTGGGCCCGGTCACGGAACTTCCGTGACCGGGCCCACCCGGTGGTGCCAGGGGAGGAGCCTAGGACAGCTTCTCGCCCATCTGGTCCAGGATCTGGCCGGCCCCGGTGTAGCCGATGCCCAGCATCCACAGGTTGTCGTCGACCTTGAAGGTCTTCCCGTCCTTCACCGCGCCCAGCTTCTTCCACAGCGCGCCTCCGGTGGTGGAGGTCTCCTTGGCCTTCGCCGGGTCGCCGTAGGTGGAGTAGAAGATGACGTCCGCCTCGGCCTCGTTGATCCGCTCGGGGCTGACGTCGAGGGAGAAGCCCGTCTTGTCGACGTTGTCGGGCCGCCCCACCTTGAGGTCCTTGAGGATGGAGCCGATGAACGTGTCGTTCATGTACAGACGGGTGTCGGTGCCCTCCAGGAAGCGGACGAAACCGACCGTGGTCCCGGCCGCCTCGTCGGCGCCGCCGAGGGCCTCGGTGACCTCCGCGATCGACTTCTCGTAGTCGGCGACGACCTTCTCGGCCTCCGCCTTCTTCCCCAGGACGTCGGCGTGCAGGGTGAAGTTCTTGCGCCAGTCGGGTCCGGTGGTCTCGGTGAAGACCGTCGGGGCGATCTTGGACAGCTCGTCGTAGTTCTTCTCGTCCCGCGCCTTGCTGCTGATGATCAGGTCCGGCTTGAGGCCGAGGATGGCCTCCAGGTTGGGCTCCGAGATCAGTCCGACCTTCTCGATGCCCTTCAGCTTCGCCTCGGGCAGGTAGGTGGAGAGCGGCGCTCCCCCCTCGGCGGTGACGGCGCCGACCGGGGTCACCCCCAGGGTGACGGCCGAGTCGAGGGCGTCGGTGTCGAGGACCACCACCCGCTTCGGGGTTCCGGGCACCTTCACGTCCCCCATGACGGTGGTCACGGTGCGCTGGTCGCCTCCGGCCTTCGGCTTCTTCTCCTCCTCCTTGTCGGAGCCGCAGGCGGACAGGGCGAGCGCGGCCACGGCGGCGAGGGCCGCGGCACGACGGGTACGGATGGTCGACATGGGTGGGGGCGCCTTTCGGGGCAGGGCCGTTGGCTCAACGGGACGAGTTAGGTAAAGCTCACCTTAGTATGATCGATGGGTGGGTGCGGTCCGATGTCCCGACTCGTTATGGAAGCGTGTGCGAGCCGGGGGAGGGCGGACTCGGTCCGCCGTCAGGACGAACGGCACCCGGCCGCGCGTGGTGGTCCGCCCGGTGGCGGGCCCCGCCCGGGCGCGCCTCCGGCGGGCGCACGCGACCGGGGCCCGCGAGGGGCCGAGCGGGCGTACCGGCCGGCGGGGTCAGGAGGTGAACAGCACCGACATGAAGGCGCTGTCCGCGCTCCACTGCCCGGGGTCGAGTTCCTCCGCCACCGTCTGGCGACAGTTCTTCTCGACGTACAACACCGCCCGACGATCAGTGTTGTTGACCACCTTCCCCCGGGCGTTGCGGCCCACCGGGTAGCAGTTGCCGTCCATCGGGTGGGTCAGGGTGCGGGCGACGTCACCGGGCTGGACGTGGTACACGAATTCTCCGGTGGCGGCGTGGGCGCTCTGGGGGACGGCGACACCCAGGGCGGCGACCGCACCGAGGGCGACCAGGGTCGTGCCGGTTCTGCTCCTCATGGATTCCTCTCCGACGACGCGTCCCGCCCCGTGCGGTGCGGGACCGACAGTGATGTCCTACCCGCCGCCGGCCGCGTCCAAGGCCGCCCGCGAGCCGCGCCCGCCGGGGACGTGCGGGACGGGTCCTCGGGTCGCTGCGGACGGGGTCGAAGTACCCCCGTGTCCCGGGAGCGCGAGGTGCCGACCGTCCTCGTCGCGGAGGGGCGGTGCCGGGTTGCGACATTCACCGAAGAAGTTCTCCGACAGCTCGCTGAACAAGGAATCGAAACGGTGGACCAAAAAGAGTAAAGCCGCTCAATCGAGGGCGACTTCAGGCGATCCGGTCATGATCATTCTGTGTCCCCGGAACTCTTTACTTTGCTTTGGCTCGATGGCAGGCTGACTTTCACTTCAGCCCCCCCACAGGTGAAACCCTCACAACGCCCTTTCCCTCAAAGGGAATTGATGCCTGGGCTGAGTTCTCTTCATGTTGAGATCTCGGATCGAGGAGTAAAAATGAACCGTCGTGTCCGCGGTGCGTCCGTTGTGGCCACCCTGGTGGCCGGTGTCTCCGTCGCGCTGTCGAGCGGCACCGCCCAGGCCCAGGGCTCGTCCGACGCCCCCGGCTCGTTCAGCCTGATCAACATCAACGCTCCGCTGATCAACGGCCCGCTGATCAGCAACACCGGCGACATCGACTTCCTGGAAGACATCCTGGAGCACATCAGCATCCCGATCCTGGGGCAGTCGGTGCACCAGATGTACGAGCAGGCCAAGTTCGAGGGCGGCCTGTTCGGCAGCAACAACAAGAGCAGCAACAACAAGAACGGCAGCAACGAGAGCAGCAACAACGAGAGTCGGAGCGAGGGCGGCGAGAAGCAGTAACCCGACCCCCGAGCAACGGCGCACTGAACGTCGACCCCGCGCACGCCCGCGCGGGGTCGACCCGTTGTCCGCGCCGTGCTGTTGGGAAATGTCCCGGGTCGTCAGGGCGGTTCTCGCCACGGCCGAACGCATTCTGTCGAAAAGAAGACTTAGCATCCGCGCGGGTGAACATCCTCCCTCCGTTCTCCCGAACTCCACGGGACGTGCCAGAGTTCCCCCGGTGCCTCTCCCCACGGCACCCCGATCGACTTCTCCGGCCGCCCCGACGCAAGCCGTCGGCGCACCTGCGGTCGGTGAAGTCCAGGGAGGAAGCGGTTGTCCACGCGGAATGCATCAGACCTCATCCAGGTGCTCGAAACGCGCAGCGCGGTACGGCAGTACACCGAACGACCCGTCGAGGACGCCGAACTGGAGCGCCTGCTCGACGCGATACTGGCCGCCCCCACCGGCGGCAACAAGCAGGCCTGGGCCTTCGTCGCGGTCCGCGACCCGAGGACCCTGCGGCTGCTGAGGGCCTTCTCGCCGGGGATCATCGAGCCCCCGCCCCTGGTCGTCGTCGCCTGCTTCGACCGTTCGCGGGCGGTCAAGGACGACGGGGAGTTCTGGGACGAGGGGCTGCTCTGCGTCGCCATGGCCGTGCAGAACCTCCTCCTCGCCGCACACGCCCTCGGGTTGGGAGGCTGCCCCGCGGCGAGCTTCCGCCGGCACGCAGCCCGCATGCTGCTGGGACTGCCGGACCACCTCGAACCCCTGCTCATGGTGCCCATCGGACAGCCGACGCGGGCCCTCGTGTCACCACCCCGTCGAGACCGCAGTGAGGTAGTCAGTTATGAGTTCTGGGGAAACCACAGCCTGGCCCGTCGATGAGGAACTCCTGCTGCTCGCGGCCTATCTGCTGAGCAGCGGGCGGGGACTGATCGACGAACCCCAGCAGTACGGCCCCTTCCGCTGCATCGACGCCGCCCGGCGCGTCCTCGTGCTGCTGCGCGGGCGCGGTGCCATCACCCACGAGGAACTGGAGCGCGTGCACGGACAGTTGGAGGACTTCATGTGCGGGCCGATGACCCCGAAGGACCTGCCCGCCTTCCTCGACGAGGTGTGCGGGAGGCTCACCGTGCTGCTCAGGGACTCCGACCTGATCCAGCGGGCCCCCGCCACCGTCGTCTGAGCACGGCGGCGAGGGCGCCGGTCGAAGAAGGACGACATCACCATGTTCGACGTCATGCCCGTCACGGGCACGTGCCGAAGGGTCCTGGAACGCGGTGACCACGCGCTCATCGGAGTCAGCACCGGCAACAGCTACTTCAGTCAGGACCGCCTCGGCTCCCTACTGGTCTGGGCCGAGCAGCGCTTCTCCCTGGTCGACGTGGTGTACGTCGACACCCACATCGACGCCATGCTCACGGCGACGGGGTTGGAGCCCGCGCAGGCCCGCAGCCGCACCAAGAGCATGCTCAAGGACGTGCGGCGCAGGATCCGCCGCGCCCTGGAGATGACTTCGGGGGCCGCACACGGTCGCATCCGGGCGCGGCCCCTCTCCGAGTACCTCCAACTGCCCCAGTACAAAACGGTGTTGGCGCGCCTGGAACCGACCCTGGAGGCGAACGGGCCCCTCGCGGAGTCCGCCGCGGCCCAGGTGCGTGAACTCCTGGTCTCCCATGTGCCGGACTCCGCCGAACCGGACCTGGCCGACGCCCAGATGCAGGCCGGCCTCGCCTATCTGCGTGCGGAACTGCCCTTCCTGCTGGACACGCCGGCCATCCTCGACGTCCCCTCCTCGGTCACCTGCTACCACAAGCTGATGCCCGTGGTCCAGGAGATGTTCGGGGGCCTCGGCTCCCTCCACCGCAACCCCCGCCAGGGGTTCCTCGTGGTGCGGCCCGCGCCACGGCGATCCCCGGACCGTCCCTGGTCACCGCCTTTCCCTACGAGGAGCAACGAGTTGACGCTCACCGAGCAGTACGACGAGATCTCCAGCGACTACACCGACGTGGAACGGGTGTTCAGCACCTACCGCACCCTCGTCGAGGAACCCTCCCTGCTGAAGGCCCTCGGACCCGTCGACGGTGCGACGGTGCTGGACATCGGATGCGGTTCGGGCGCCTACACCCGCCTGCTGAGCCGGCGCGGCGCCGAACGGGTGCTCGGCGTGGACGTGTCCCCCGGCATGGTGGACGTGGCGCGCCGGTGGGAGCAGCGCGACCCGCTGGGCGTGCGCTACGAGGTGCACGACGCGATCGACATGCCCGTGCTGGGCGCCTTCGACGCGGCGGTCGCGGTCGCCGTCCTGCACTACGCGGACGACCGCGAGGAGCTCACCCGGATGCTCGAACGGACCCGCGCCAACCTGGTGCCCGGCGGTCGCTTCGTCGCCTTCGTCGGCAACCCGCGGCTCCCCGCGGGCACCGCCCAGGTCAACGGACTGGTCGTGCACCGTCCCGACCGGGCCAGCGACGGCGACCCGTCCCCCCTCACCATCCCCACCACCCCGCCCACCACGCTGCCGGCGCGCTACTGGAGTTGCGGGACCATCGAGGAGACGCTGCGCGCCACCGGCTTCGACGACGTGGTGTGGGAGCCCCTCCAAGGGCTGCCGCCGGGCGTGGAACAGCCCGTCAACCTCCTGGTGAGCGCCCGAGCGGTGGCCGCCGGCACCTGACCGCACCGATCGGCCCCCGGTACCCCCCGGGGGCCGACGGGGCGATCAGGGTTCCCGCGGGCAGTGGACGTCGGTGGACGGGCGCACCCCGGTGGTCAGGAAGGCCGTCACCGTGCGGTCCGCGCAGCTGTTCCCCGTGGTGAGGTAGGCCCCGTGGCCTCCCGCGTCCACACTGACCAGCCGGGCCCGCTCGCCGAGCGCCCGGCGCATCCGCAGGGCACCGGCGTAGGGAGTGGCCGGGTCCCGCAGGTTCTGCACCATCAGGACCCGGGACGGGCCCCTGTCGGTGATCCTGGTGGGCGCGTCGACGGGTCGCTCCCGCCAGAAGGCGCACGCGACGATGTTCTCCGGCTGCCCCGCGGTGAGCGGACGGGCCGCCCGGTCGGCGGCCACCGCCCTGTGGTAGTCCTCGACCCGGCCCGGGAACTCCACGTCGTTGCAGACGGTCGCGATCATGGCCGCGGCCTCCTCCTGTCCCCACACCGCGGTCAACTCCGCGGGGAGCTCCGGCATCCGGTCCTCCTGCACCGCCCGGATCACCCGCGCGAGCCCGGCGAACTCCGTCTCCGGCCCGCTCAGCGCGGACTGGAGGTGCAGCCGCAGCAGGTTGCCGGTGAGCTGCACGTCCCCCGACGCGGTGTCCCGGGGCGCCGCGTCCAGGGCCCCGGCCAGTGCGAGGAAGGTCGGACGCACCTGCTCGGGGCGTTCGGCGACCCGGAGGGCGCCCCGGTCCGGGTGGGCGGCCCAGGCGGCGAAGTCGGGGAACCGGTCCTCGACGCCCCGTCCCAGGTTGGCGAGCCACCCCCGGCCGACCCTCCTCGGATCGGGGTCGCCGTTGCTGTCGAGCACCCAGCGGTCGATCCGGTGCGGATGGTGCTGTGCGTACACCGCGGCCACGTAGGCCCCGTACGAGGTGCCCCACGCGGACAGCTTCGCAACCCCGAGCGCCTCGCGGAAGGACTCGATGTCGCGCACCTCGTTCGCGGTGCTCATGCTGCGCAGCACCGGTCCGCCGGCACGGGCGCAGGCGTCGGCGACGCGCCGGGCCCGGGCGACGTTGGCGTCGATGGAACCGTCGGGTCCCGGCCAGGCTCGTGCGAGGTGGTGGAACCGCCGGTCGTCCTCCGTCAGCCCGCAGCCGGCGCCGGTGCTGCCACCCGCCCCCCGGGGGTCGAGGGCGACCAGGTCGTAGGCGCCCTTCAACTCGCGCTGGAGGGCTGCACCCCGCTGCGCCAGCCGCTGGACGCCCGAGCCGCCGGGCCCGCCGGGGATCACGACGAGCGTGCCCCGGCGGGATTCCGGCCGGTCGGAGACCAGCCGCGACACGGCCAGGGAGATCTGCTCGCCGTCGGGGTCGCGGTGGTCCAGCGGCACGGTCAGGCGGGCGCACTCCTGCTGCTGGGGGCCGCCCGGCCGGGCACAGCTCTGCCACGCCAGGTCGCCCGTCCGCACGCTGGACGAGGCCGCCGCCCGGGTGGTGGGGGCGACCTCGGCGACCGGTGCGAGCAAGCCCGCGAATCCCGCGGACAGTGCCAGCAGCATGCCCGGAGTCGAGTAAGTCGTCATGGGGAGAGCATGGTTGATGCTCCGTCAGTTACGCCCTCCGGCTGGCAGGGGGAAGGAGCTGGGGGTAGCACCAGCACGGTGCCGGGGGCTTGCGGGGGCGGTCACCGTCCACCGGCCCGCCGCTCCAGATGGATGCCGGTGAACACGGCGACCTTGGCCCGCAGCGCCCAGGGGTCGAAGGGCTTGCCCAGGTAGTCGACCGCTCCCGCCGCGTACCCCCGGGCCGAGTGCTCCGGGTCGGTGCCCATCGCGGTGAGGAAGATGATCGGCACGTCCCGGGTGCGGTGCCGCCGCTTGATGTGCGCCGCCGTCTCGTACCCGTCCATGTCGGGCATCTGGACGTCCATGATGATCACCGCGAAGTCGTCGTCGTCCAGCAGCGCCTTCAGCGCCTCCCGCCCCGAGGACACCGCCACCACGTCCTGGTCGAGTGTGGCCAACACCGCGGTCATCGCCAACAGGTTGTCCGCCTGGTCGTCCACCACGAGCACCTTCGGCAGCCTCCGCCGTTCCGACGCCGACCCCGCGGTCAGCACGGCGCCGCGCGGAACCCGCTCCACCGCCTCCAACTGGCGCTCCAGCAGTCCACACCGCTTCTCGGCCTCCTCGTGCTGCTCCCGCGCCTGACGCAGCTCCGCGGCGAGGCGCGCCACCTCCTCGCGGAGCACGTCCCGCTCCCGCAGCAGCTCGGAGACGTCCGGGCACGCCGCCTCCAGGGCGTTGGCCCGGGCCCGTTCCGCGCTCCACTCGGCCTCCAACTGGCGCAGCCGCACCTCCAGATCGGCGATCCGGTGCATCCGGTCGAGCAGCGCCTCTCCCAGCACGTCACCGCGGACCGTGGAACGACGGGAGTCCCGGTCGGCATCGGCGAGTTGGCGTTCCAGCACCTCCATCGCGTGCCGGGGCGAGCCGCTCGTCGCGACCGCGGCCCGGTGCAGGTCCCGCAGCAGTTCCATCGCCCGCGGCGTGGCCGGGGTGCCCCGGTGCTCGGCCAGGTCGGTGAACAGGTCCGTCACCACGTCCCAGGGCGGCACCCGGGTACCGCTCAGATAGCGAGAGAGGGTGCCCGGATCACGGCGCCGGCGCGCCGCGTACCGCCGCACCGACACCTCCAGGCCCTCGAACAGTTCGCGCAGCGCCTGGGCCAGGGCCCGCGCCTCCCGCGACAGGTCCGGTCCCAGCGGCCGCAACTCAGCCACGACGCCCCCGCCCCGCGGCCCGTTCCCCCGCCGGCTCGGGGGCGATCACCTGGTGGGCCACCGGCAGGGCGAGCCCGACCGCGGTCAGGGCGGCGAGCAGGCTACGGGCCGCGCCGTCCCCGGCGAGGGCGCTGAGCGCGCCCACCGCCGTACCCGCCAGCACGGCGAGCAGCAGCACGAGCGCCGTCCTCACCGAGAGCAGCGACCGGTATCGTGATCTCCTCTTCTCTCCGCCGCGGGCGCCTGAGCACCCCGGACGGCAGCCGTTTCCCCCGGTACGACCCCGGGCGAGGCACAGCATGGAGGGTGCGGGGACCGTTGCGGGCGGCAACGGTCGGATCGGCAACGCCCGGAGCGGGCTCAGCTCCCCGGGCCGGCGTCCCCGGCCGGAGCGGAGGCGGGGGACGGGTCGGTACCGTTGCGGGCCCGGAGCAGTTCGCCGGTGCCGAAGGCGACCACCGCGGACACCAGGATGACCGCCATCTGGTCCGCGGCGTCCGGGCCGAGCAACAGGGCCGCCAACACGGACGAGGTCACCGGCAGCCGGGTCACCGCGGCCGCGGCCGAGGCGATGCCGACGGCCAAGGCCGTCGTCGAGCCGAACCCGGGCATCGGGGCGAAGGCCATCGCCAGCACCGGCCCCAGGAACACCGCCGGGAAGATCGGACCACCGCGCAACGCCCCCAGGCACACCGCCCAGGCGAGCCCCTTGAACAGCAGCAGCCACAGCAGCACCCCGACCGGCCAGGCCCCCGGGTCGGCGGCCAGCCGGGCCAACGCCGCCTGCCCGGAGAGCGCGGCCTCCTCCGGCGACCGACCGGTGCACAAGCCGTACCCGGCGAGCAGGGCCCCGGCCACCAGGGCGCCCAGCACGGTCCGCGGTCCGGGGCGCTTCGCCGTCCAGTCGGCGACCCGGCGACCCAGTGCCAAGGCGGTGGAGACCGTGGCCGCGATGACCACCGCGAGCGGCAGCCCCCACAGGAAGTCACCGGGGTCCAGGGTGTCGACCGGCGGCACCGACGGCAGCGTCAGCCCGCCGGTGTCGAGCCCCGTCCACCGGCCGAACCCGGTGAAGACCAGGGCGCCCACCCCGCTGGCCAGCAGCGTGGGCAGGATCAGCGCCAGCAGCCCGGGGCCGCCGAGCCCGGCCGCCTCGATGATCAGGACGGCGGCGACCAGCGGACTGCCGAACACGGTGGAGATCGCGGTGGCCGAGCCGGCCGCCCCCAGGACGGCGACGAGCCGGGGCGCCCGGGCGCGGCGGGCGGAGCGGACGGTCAGCAGGGCGAGCCCGCTGCCGAGCGCCATCAGGGGGGCCTCCGGCCCGAGCACCGCCCCGAAGGGCAGGCACACCAGCGCCGTGAGCACCACCCCGGGCAGCGCGGACGGCTCGGTGGCCCGACCGCTCAGACCCCGGGCGGGCACGTGGCCGCCGGCCCCCGGCAGTCGGGTGATGAGCAGGGCGGCCAGCAGCCCCCCGATCGCCAGCAGCGGCAACGGCCACCACCACGGGGCGACCGCATGGCCCAGCCGGCGCGGCAGGTGTTCCCAGAGCCCGTTCTGGAGGGCGTGCTCCAGGGTCAGGAACCCGAACGCGGCGAGCGAGAGCGGCACCCCCAACAGCGCCGAGAGCAACAGCAGCCGCAGGTAGCCGGGGTCCCGGAGCACCTCGCCCACCGGGCGCGCCCCGCTGGGAGGGGTCTCCTGAGCCATCCGCGACCTCGTCTCCTCAGCCCGCCGCACGGCGTTCCCCGCCAGACTCCGTCAGGGCGGGTCCGGCGGCACGTCCAAGGGGACCGAACGGACCGCCGGATCGCCCCGCGGGGCGGATCAGCCCGCAGTCACCGTGTCGGTGAAGGCGGTGCCCGCGGCCCGGTACGCGCCGACCCGGGTGGCCACCTGGGCCGGGGTGAGGACCTGGTCCTTGACGTGCAGCACGTAGTCGACCTGCTGCTCGTAGGACCGCGGCTCGGTGCCGGTCTGCCCGGTCAGGTCGGTGAACCACTGGTTGAAGCTGATCAGCATGCCCCGCTCCGGGAGGAAGCCGGCGCCGTGCGTGCCGAACGGCTGCCCGTCGACGTAGTACCGGATGTCGTTGCCGTCGATGGTGAACACCAGGTCGCGCCAGCCGTCATGGCTGCTGCGGGCCACCGTGTAGGTCTTGACGGCGTCCCCGGTCACCGGGTGGTACGTGTCCCAGGAGGTGGTGAAGAAGGCGTTCGAGGTCTCCCCCCACCCGCCGTTGGGCAGGTACTCGAAGTCGTACTCGGCGTAGTCGTCGGCCATCGGCGCCTTGAGGTCGTTGATGGCGAAGAACGTCTGCACGACGTGGTCCCCGTCCGGGCCCTGGACGGGGGCGTCGGCGAACTTCACCCGCGCCGCGTAGGTGCCGTTCCTGAACTTCATCGAGGTCGTGGAGATCTCGGCCTGGCCGGTGCTCGCCGAGGTGCCGGCGGTGCCCGCCTTCAGCGTCATCAGCGAGGAGCCGCCCTGCTCGGAGAAGGAGACGTGCTCCGGGGACCAGGTGGCGCCCGGCACGCCGGGGCCGCCCGCCCAGGACCGCAACTGCCAGCCGTTCGCAGCGAGCCGCGGGTCGGTGCGGGAGGTGTAGGAGAAGTCGTCGAACAGCACCTGCCCGGGCGGCGGTTCGGTGGCTCCGCCGGGCTCGGTGCCCCAGACGGTGGTGCCGGCCACCCGTGCGGTGACCTTCGGCCAGTCGGCGTAGGCCGTCCGCCCGGCGTCGAAGGAGTGGTCGTCGCTCTGCGTCAGCTGCTGCCAGTCGGTGCGGTGGAACCGGAGCTGGACGTCCCCGGTGTCGGCGCCGGCGGCCAGCGAACCGGCGCCCGCGGTGAAGCCGACCTCCAGATAGCGGTCGGCGGTGGCCGTCGGGTGGGCGGGGGTGCCGAAGGTGCCGGTGACGTTGGCACAGCCCTTCACGGCCCAGTCGCAGGCGAACCGGTACCCGGCCTGCGCCGAGTCGGCCTTGAAGTAGTACCGGAGCGTCACCTGCTGGAGGGGCAACGCGGTCGGGCCGGTGTTGCGCACCCGGAACGAGGGTGCCGCCTGGGAGGCGCTGGCAGCCGTCGAGCCGGTGCGGTACTGCACCACGAGTCCGCCGCCGGCGGCGTGCGCGGTGGTGGGGAGCGCCGCGAGGCCGATGCCGGCCAGGGCGGTGGCGAGCGCCCCGGCGACGGCGTTGCGCAACCGGGTGCGTGGGGGTCTTCTCACGGGTGGGGGCCGCCTCTCCTGAACGGTTGGGACCAACGGGCCGCCCGCCCGCGGGCGGGACGGCACCCGCGTGATCGTACGGAACACCTGACGCGTTTCAACTCCCCCGTACGAAGGGCGAGATGATCGAGTCCGGCCCGTCCCGGTTCGCACCGTGCCGTACCCCCGACCGGGTGGGCCGTCCCCGGTGGGGGGACGGCCCGGGGCGTGAGCGGCCGTCAGCCGGCGGCCAGCGCCCGTGCCGCCCGCACCAGGGCCGCGTTGTCGGCGGCGGGTGCCCCGTCGGGCAGGGCGATGCCGTCCTCGAAGCCGACCCGCGTCTCGTGCCCGTCCTCGATGGCGGCCCGGACCAACGGCCAGACCGTGGGACCGTCGCCGTGGTACAGGATGGGGCACGCCACCCCGGCCGCCCGGACCTGCGCGGCCATGGCCCGCGCCTCGACGACCGCCCGCACCGGGTCCTCCTCGACGGGTTCGATCAGGATGCGCACGTTGTCGTGCAGGGTGGGGGAGGCCAGCAGTCGCGGCACGTCCTCGCGGGTCCACACCGCGCTCTCCAGGACCATGCCCCGCTCCCGTACCAGGACGGCGGTCTCCGCGGCGCCCTCCTCGCTGAACGCGACGGAGGCGAAGTCCGGCAACTGCGTCCACGCCCGGACCAGTTCGTACCGTTCGGCGGGACCGGAGCAGGTCCACAGTCCGGTCGTGGTGCCGACCACGGCGTCGGGGGCCGCGGCGCGGATCGCGGTGAGGACCTCGGCCAGGGCGTCGGGGCGGATGGTCTGACCGCCGTCCGGGGTGCGGACGTGGAAGTGGACCACGTCCGCTCCGGCCACGAGCACCGCGACGGTGTCGGCGGCGAGTTCCGCCGGGGTGAGCGGGACGGCGGGCCGCTCGGCCTTCGAGCGTCCGCCGTTGACGGCGGCTTTGAGCAACACGGGGTTTCGCCTTTCGTGGGGTGTGGTGGGGGAGCGGGTGCCCGCAGGATCAGGACAGCCGCTGGAGGGTGTCGGTGGCGCCGGTGAGCGAACCCAGCGGTTCGCCCTGCCAGAGCCGCGCCACCAGGGCGGGTTCTTCGGCGTCGTCGGCGAGGGCCTCGTCGACGACGGCGGCCAGCCGCTCGGCGGGGGCGACGATCACCCCGTTGGCATCGCCGAGCACCAGGTCACCGGGGTGGACGGGCACCCCGCTGCAGACCACCGGGGCGCACAGCGAACCGTCGGCGAGGCCGTGCAGCTTGGTGGTGAGCGGGGTGCGGCCGTAGGCGTAGACCGGCAGGTCGAGCGTGCGCAGGGCGTCGACGTCGGTGCACAGTCCGTCCACCACCACGCCCGCGGCGCGTCGGGAGGCCAGGGCGTTGGCGACGACCTCGCCGAGCGGGGCGTGCCGGCGGTCTCCGCCGCAGTCGACGACGACCACGTCACCCGGCTCCACCAGCCCGGCCGCGTGGTGCAGCAGGGTCGAGTCGGTGGCGGTGGTCCGGACCGTGACGGCCCGGCCGATCAGCCGTTCCGTACCGGCCATGCGCTGGAGCTCCGGGGCGCAGAACCCCTCCTCCAGGTAGTGGCCGAGGGTCGGGAAGTCGACCCGGCGCAGCTTGGCGAGGAGTGCGGCGTCGGCCGGGGCCGGGAGCGCGCGGATGTCGAGCGGCATGGGGCAGGTCACCTCGGTCCGATGATGATGCGGCGGTTGCGGAGCACCGGGAGGACGGTGCGGGCCCGGTCGATGCGGTCCTTGTCGGCGTCGACGAGGAGCAGCGACCGCTCCTCCTCGCCCAGGGCGGCCCGGACGACCCCCAGCGGGTCGACGGCCATGCTCATGCCGATGCAGTCCGGGGTGGTGAGCGAGGAGGCCACCACCCAGCAGGTGTTCTCGATCGCCCGGGTGCGCAGCAGGGTCGTCCAGTGGTCCTCCTTGAGGGGGCCCTTGACCCAGGCCGCCGACACCGACAGCAGATCGGCGCCCATCTCGACCAGGGACCGGGTGAACTCGGGGAAGCGGACGTCGTAGCAGTTCACCAGGCCGACGTTGAAGTCCCCGATGCGGACGACGACCGGGCCGGTGTCCCCGCGCTGGATCTTCTGCGACTCCCGGTAGTCGAAGGCGTCGTACAGGTGCATCTTGCGGTAGAGGCCGAGGACCTCGCCGCCCGCGTCCACGGCGGCGATGGTGTTGTAGGGGAGGGCCTCCCCGCTGTCCTCGAACCCGGCGGCGATCAGCGCGATCCCGTGGTCGGCGGCGATCCGGGCGAGCCCGTCGAGGAAGGCGGGCCAGTGCCGCTCGGCGAGCTCCCGTAGGGGGGTGCCGGCGGTCTCGTCGGCGTCCGAGGGGACCATGGACTCCTCGGGGAAGACGACGAGTCGGGCGCCGCCCGCGGCGGCCTCGCGGGTCATCTCCTCGATCACCGCGAGATTGGCCGCCGGGTCGGCGGTCGGGGCGAACTGGGCTGCTGCGACCTTCACGGCCGGGTCTCCTTGGTGGTGGGGATCGGTGCGGGGGAGGGGAGCGGGCGGCGGGTCACTCGGCGAGCACCCGCCCGTGCCGGACCGCCCAGCCCGCAGTCACCGGCGCGCCCGGTGCCAGTCCGCTGGCGTCCGCGCCGCGGGCCTCGGCGACGAGTGCGCCGCCGCTGCTCAGCGCCAGGTGGTAGCGGGTGGCGTTGCCGAGGTAGACGACCTGCTGGAGGGTGCCCGCCACGGTGACCTCGGCCCCGTCCGGGACGGTGCCCGCCGGTGCCAGGCGGACGTTCTCCGGGCGGACCGCGAGGTGCGCCTCGCTGCCGTCGGCGAGCCCGTGGCCGTCCGGAACCGCGAGGTCGCCGAGGCCCGGTACGTCGAGCCGGCCGGCGGTGAGGGTGCCGGTGAACAGGGTGGAGGTGCCGATGAAGTCGGCGACGAAACGGGTGGCGGGCCGCTCGTAGATCGCCTCCGGGGTGTCCACCTGGAGGACCCGCCCGCCGTCCATGACCGCGATGCGGTCGGACATGGTCAGGGCCTCCTCCTGGTCGTGGGTGACCGTGACGAAGGTGACGCCGACCTCGCGCTGGATCTTCTTCAGCTCCACCTGCATCTCGGCCCGCAGCTTCTGGTCGAGCGCGCCGAGGGGTTCGTCCAGGAGCAGCAGCGAGGGGCGTCCGATCAGGGCCCGGGCGATCGCGACGCGCTGCCGCTGCCCGCCGGAGAGTTGGGCCACGGTCCGGTCGCCGTACCCCTCCAGCCGCACCAGGGCCAGGGCCTCCCGGACGGCCGCGCCGATCTCCGCCTTCGGCCGGGACCTGCGCACCTTCAGTTCGAAGGCGATGTTGTCGTGGACGTTGAGGTGGGGGAACAGGGCGTAGCTCTGGAAGAGCATGTTGAGGTCGCGCTTGTGCGGGGGCACGCCCGCGACGGGGACCCCGCCGAGTTCCACGGTGCCCTCGGTGGGCGTCTCGAACCCGGTGATCATCCGCATCAGGGTGGTCTTGCCGCAGCCCGAGGGGCCGAGGATCGAGAAGAACTCGTTGGGGCGGATGTCGAGGGTGACGTCCCGGACGGCCGGGGTCCCGTCGAAGGACTTGCCCACCCCGACCAGGCGCACCGCGGGGGCGGACCCCGCTTCCGTGCCGCTCGCTTCGTTGACGGTCGTCGTCATGTCAGGACGCCTTCACCTTGGTCCAGCCCTGCTGGAAGTGCTTCATGGCGGTGCCCGGGTCGAGCAGGAAGTCGGCCTTGGCGATGGAGGCGTCGGAGGCGTAGATCGCCGGGTTGTCGAGCGCCTTCTTGTCCTTGATGTGCTCGCGGGCCTTGGCGTTGGTGCTGGCGCTGCCGCCGTCGTCGGTGGCCATGGCGGCGATCTCGGGGCGCAGCGTGAAGTTGATGAACTCGTACGCCGCGTCGGTGTTCTTGGCGCCCTCGGGGATGGACAGCCCGTCCGTCCAGATCGAGCCGCCCTCCTTCGGGATGACGTAGTGGACGTTCTCGTTGGCGGCGACGACCTTGGCCATGGCGGTGCCGCTCCACGCCTGGGCGGCGCACGCCTGCCCGCTGGCCAGGAGCTGCGGGTAGTTGGTGGAGTTGTAGCCGGCCAGGAGGTCCTTCTGCTTCTCCAGGGCCTCGGTGGCGGCGGCGATCTCGCCCTCGTCGGTGCTGGTCGCGCGGGAGCCGGTGATCTGGAGGCCGGCGATGTAGGCCGCGAGCATGTTGTCCAGCATGTAGACCTTGCCCTTGTGCTCCGCGTCGAAGAGGGTCTGCCAGCTGTCCGCGGAGTCGATGCAGGTGTCGTTGTAGGCCAGGCCCGTGGTGCCCCAGATCCACGGGACGCTGTACTTGTTGCCCGGGTCGTAGGAGGGGTCCCGGAACTTCTCCGCGAGGTTGTCGAGCCCCTTGATGCGGGAGTGGTCCAGGGGCCGGATCAGCTTCTGCCCGATGAGCTGCTGCACCGTGTACTGGCTGGGCTCGACCAGGTCGTAGCCGGCCGATCCGGAGCTCAGCTTGGCGGTCATGGTCTCGTTGCTGTCGAAGGTGTCGAGGGTGACCTCGATGCCGGTCTCCTTCTCGAACGCCTTCACCACCGACTCGGGGATCTCCCCGGCCCAGGCGTAGACGTTGAGCTTCTTGCCCCCGCCCCCGGACCCGCCGTCCGAGCCGGCGCAGCCGGTGACGACGAGGGCCGTGACGGTGGCGACCGAGGCGGCCAGGACGGTTCTGGAGAGGCTCTTCTTGCGCATGAGGGCGTGCCTTTCACGAGGCCGGTGAGGGAGCCGGCAGGGGGACGGGGGTGGGACGGGTCCGACGAGGCGCTAGCCGCGCTTGCCGCCGAGGAGCACCTGACGCATCTGGCGCATGCCGACGCCGACGATGATCAGCAGGGTGAACAGCACCAGCAGGGTGCCGAGGGCGTTGATCTCCGGGGTGAGGCCGCCCTTGAGCATCGAGTACACGCGCAGCGGCAGGGTGGTCGAGCCGATGCCGTTGGTGAAGGTCGACATCACGATGTTGCCGAAGGAGATGGTGAACGACAGCAGCCAGGCGGCGAGCAGGGGTTGGCGCAGCAGCGGCAGGGTCACCCGTCGGAACGCTTCCCAGGGGCCGCAGCCCAGGTCGGTCGCCGCCTCCTTCAGGGAGGGGTCCAGGGCGTTGTGGGCGCCGAGGACGATGAGCGAGGCGTAGGGCAGGGTCACCACCAGGTGTCCGAGGACCAGGGTGGTCATCCCGAGGGTGGCGTTCATCGCCCCGAAGACGGAGAGCAGGGCCACGCCCAGCACGATCTCCGGGATGATCAGCGGCAGGAAGAGCCCGCCGGAGAACACCGCCTTCCAGCGGCGGGCCAGCCGGGCCATGCCCATGGCGGACAGCAGTCCGCAGAGGGTGGCCAGGGTCGCGGAGAGGAGGGCGACCTCCGCGCTGACCCGCAGTGCGGCCAGGAGTTCGGTGTTCTCCGCGAGGGAGCCGTACCAGCGGGTGGAGAAGCCCGCCCACTGGTAGGTCACCTCGGAGTCGTTGAAGGACAGCACCACCACGACGACGATGGGGACGTACAGGAAGGCGATGACGCCCCGGGCCAGCCAGGCGGTCACGGTGTCGAGGGCGTGCTTCATGCCGTCTTCCTCCTCAGCCGCCGGGCGGCGAGTCCGAACGCCGCCATCGAGGCCACCATGAGCACCAGCAGGATCACGGAGGCCGCGGCCCCCATGGGCTGGTTGCGGAACTCGGTGTACAGGGTCACGATCAGGTTGCCGACCAGCTGGTCGCGTCCGCCGCCGAGCAGGACCGGGATGACGAAGACGCCCAGGGTGGGGATGAAGGTGAGCAGGGCCGCCGCGAGCATCCCGGGCCGGGCGATGGGCAGCAGCACCCGGCCGTGCACCCGCCACCAGCCGCAGCCGAGGTCCCGGGCGGCTTCGCCGAGCGAGGTGTCCACCCCGCGCAGCGCCGCGTAGATCGGGAAGATCGCGGTGGGCAGGAAGGCGTACACCAGGCCGATGAACGACGCCCCCTGGCTCGGTATCCACTGGGTGGGCCCGTCGGTGAGGCCGATGGCGTCGGTGAGGCTGTTGACCGGACCGCTCGGGCTCAGGAGGTTGATCCAGGCGAACGTCCGGACCAGGAAGTCCGTCCAGAACGGGACGATGATCAGCAGGAGCAGCAGCATCTGCCGTTGCGGCGGCCGGCTGGCGATGTAGTACGAGACGACGTAGCCCAGCACCAGGCAGACCGCCGTGTTGAGGGCGGCCATGCCCAGGCTGTACCCGAAGACCTTGAGGTAGATCGGCTCCAACAGGTCCTGGTAGTGGGTGAGGGTGAACCCGCCCGTCACGCTGCCGTACGCGTCCGAGGTGGCGAAGCTGTTGCGCACCACGAGCACGAGCGGCACCAGGACCAGGCCGACCACCGTGATGCCGGCCGGGGCCAGCAGGGCGGTGGTGACGGCCGCCCGGCCCGCGGTGCGCGGTGCGGCCGCCGTCACCGGGGCGTCCGGCGGCCGGTCCGGTCGGGCGGAGGGGTCGAGTGCATGCGCGTTCTCCTGGGTCCGGGGCGGGGCGTGATGGAGAACAGCGTCGACGATGCGCCAGTGGCCGGAAAGATGAAGGACAAACGAATTCCGTGGAAGGCGAGGGTGATTTCCACGGATCTCGCGCTGTGAGCGTTCCTCCAAGGGGGACCTTGACAGCACGGGGGATCATTGGTGCATAGACCACCCACTCTCTCGGAGGTGTCCCGTGATCGATGACCTGGACCGACAGATCATCGACCAGCTACGGGTGGACGGGCGGCGTTCGTTCGCCGAGATCGGGCGCACGGTCGGGCTCTCCGAGGCGTCCGTGCGCGCCCGTTACCAGCGGCTCCAGCGCAAGGGCGTGCTCCAGGTGGTGGGCATGACCGATGCGGTGCGGATGGGGGAGATGGAGGTGCACCTCGCGGTGCGCGTCCACCACGTGCCCGTGGCGTTGGTGGCGCGTGAACTGTCCCGGATGCCGGAGGTGCGTTACGTGGCGTCCTGCGTCGGCCCCTACGACCTCATCGTGGACGTGCGCTGCCGCGACCTCGCACACCTGGCGGAGTTGTTGACCGAGCGGGTGCGGCGGGTGAACGGGGTGGCCCACGCGGAAGCGCTCACCGTGTTGGAGGTCATCAAGGACTCCTACCTGTGGGCCGGCTTCCGGGAGGTGCCGGTGCGGTCGGGGGAGCGGATCATCCCGGGCTGAGGGGGCGTGCTGCCCGCGGAGCGCTTCAGCCCTGTTCTGCGGTGACGCCTTGGCCGACCGCACTGGCCAGCCCGCTCCAGGAGTAGTCCTTGAAGAGTTCGAGCAGCAGGAGCACCTGGACCCGGGACACCCCGGGCAGCATGCGGATGTCGTCCAGCAGCTGGACGAGTTGGGCCTGGTCGCGGCAGGTGCCCTCCAGGAAGATGTCCTGGCTGCCCGCGCAGAGCGCCACGTGGTTGATCATCGGCATGCCGGAGAGGCTCTTGGCCACGGCGCGCGGGGTCAGGTCCCGCACCCGGATCATCAGGCGCACCGACTGGTGGCCCATGGTCAACGGATCGCACAGGGCGACGATCCGGAGGACCCCGCTGTCCTGGAGCCGCGCCACCCGCTGGCGCACCGTGGTCTCGGAGACGCCGAGGTCCCGGGCGAGACCGGTGTACGGGGTCCGGCCGTCGCGGGTCAGCGCCTGCACGATCCTGCGGTCGATGTCGTCGAGCACGCCTCCACCATGGCACACCCGTCGGACGGGGCGATCGGTGCACCGACGCCCGCGCCCTCCCGGACGTCCGGTCCGGGAGGGCGCGTGGACTCCGTCGGGCGGACGGGGGCCTGTCTGTCGGCGAGGGCTCAGGCCGCCCGGCCGGTGACCTCGTACCCGGCCTCCTCGACGGCGCGGGACACCGAGGCGTCGTCCGGCTCCGCCTCCGTGATGACCGTGACCCGGCCGCTCGCCACGTCGACCTCGACGGACCGCACGCCCTCCAGCGCGCCCACCGCCTCGGTGACCGACGACTTGCAGTGGCCGCAGGTCATGCCGGACACCTGGTAGACGGTGGTGCGACCGTCGGTGATCTCGACGGTGGTGCCGCCGGTCGAGCAGGTGCCGTCGGTGGAGCAGCAGGACGACATGGTGGTTTCCTCCTGGAGATGGGTGAGTGGGGACGGAGAGGAGCCCGGGACCCCCCGGGGGGTATCCCTCCGCCCTCGATATTTATACCCCCACTGGGTATGTGAGGCAAGGGCGGTCCGGCCCGCCTCGGCCCCGGTCACCCCTGCGCGGCCCGCGCCGAGAGCACCCCCGACATGTCCTCCGTCAACAACCGCTTGGAGATGCCGTCCACCGCGGCCCGCAGTGCGGCGTCCGGGGGCCGTCCGCCCTCGTGCTCCAACCGCTCGTCCAACCACGCCGCCCACGCCCGGGTGATCACCGCGGCCTCCCGTTCCCCGGCCGCCGTGTGCGAGAACAGCGAACCGTCCCGCGTCAGGTACCCCTCCGCCACCATCCGCTCGAAGACCGGCACCAACACCTCCGGCGGCATGTGGCGCCGGGTCGCCATCAACCCCAGGCTCGCGTGCCCCACCAACCGGTGGAGCATCTCGACCTCCATCACCGCCCAGGCGCCCGCCGGATCGAGCCGGGTGTCGGAACCGGCGACGATCCGCCGCGCGGTTTCGGGGCCCGCCGTGCGCAGCACCTGCGCCACCGCCGTCTCCAACAGCTTCTGGTTGTCGCAGGGCGACGGCCGGGCGAAACCCTCGCCCATGTCCGTCGACGACATCCGCGCGCTGTCCCGCAGCGGCACCTCCCGCAGGAACAAGGCCACCAGGAAGCCCACCAGGGCGACCGGCACCGTCCACAGGAACACCGTCTGCAAGGTGTCCTGGTACCCCTGCACGATCGGCGCCGCCACCTCGGCGGGCAACCGGTGCAACTCCTGCGGACTCGTCGCGGCCCGACCCACCACCGCCGGATCCACCCCGCCGACCCGGACGGCCTCGGCCACCCCGGCGGAGAGGTTCGGCCCCAGGGAATTGGCGTAGATGGTGCCGAAGACCGCCGTGCCGAACGAACTCCCCAAGGTGCGGAAGAACGTCACCCCCGAGGTCGCGGTCCCCAGATCGGCGTAGGCGACGGTGTTCTGCACCGCGATCATCAACACCTGCATCGACAGACCGATGCCGGTCCCCAGCACGAACATGTACAGCGAGGACAGCCAGGTGCTCGTCCCGCTCCCCATCAGCGACAGCAGGTACAGACCCGCCCCCGTCACCAGCGTCCCCACGATCGGGAACACCCGGTAGCGCCCCGTCCGACTGACCACGCTGCCGCTGAAGACGGACGCGATCAGCAGCCCCACGACCATCGGCAGCGTCCGCACCCCCGACACCGTCGCCGAATCCCCGTCGACGTACTGGAGGAACGTCGGCAGGAACGTCATCGCGCCCAGCATCGCGAACCCGACGATGAAACTCAGCACCGAACAGACCGTGAACACCGGATCGCGGAACAGGTGCATCGGCAGCATCGGCTCGGCCGCCCGGGCCTCCACCAGGCAGAACGCCC
This sequence comes from Streptomyces sp. NPDC002490, assembly GCF_040296045.1. Classification (NCBI taxonomy): domain Bacteria; kingdom Bacillati; phylum Actinomycetota; class Actinomycetes; order Kitasatosporales; family Streptomycetaceae; genus Streptomyces; species Streptomyces sp. NPDC002490. The sequence continues at coordinate 72,027 of NZ_JBEOWM010000026.1, forward strand.
CGAGGGCCACCACCCCGCCCACGAACAGCCCGATGACCAGCCCCGAACTCCACGCGTACTCGTTGCCGCCCCAACTCGTCGCCAGGATCACCGCACTCGCCCCGACCGCGACCAGGGCGATCCCCAGGTAGTCGATCACCGGCCGGGTCGCCGCCCGCACCACCGGAATCGTCCGCGCCGCCGCGATCACCACCACGATCGCGATCGGCACGTTCACGTAGAACGCCCACCGCCACGTCAGATGGTCGGTGAACAACCCGCCCAGCAACGGTCCGATGACCGTCGCCACCCCGAAGACGCCCCCGATCGCCCCCTGGTACTTGCCCCGCTCCCGCAACGGGATGACGTCCGCGATCAACGCCATCGACGTCACCATCAACCCGCCCGCCCCGACCCCCTGCACCCCGCGCCACACGATGAGCAGCGTCATGTTCGTCGCCAGCCCGCACAGGAACGACCCCGCGATGAAGACCACCGTCGACACCTGGAAGACGATCTTGCGGCCGAACAGGTCGCCGAACTTGCCCACCAACACCGTGGCGACGGTCTCCGCCAACAGGTAGGCGGTCACCACCCACGACATGTGGTCGCCGCCACCGAGGTCCGACACGATCGTCGGCAACGCCGTCCCCACGATCGTCTGGTCCAGCGCCGCGAGGAGCATCCCCAGCACGATCGTCACGAAGACGACGTTGCGACCACGACGGTCGAGGACCGGCGTGGCGGGCGCTCCGGCGGGGTCCGCCGCGGCCGGGACGTCGGTGGTGGTCACGCACAGCAGCGTCACACCCCCGCCGCCCGCCCGCACCCGGGGCCATCCGTCCCGGTGACGCCCGCCCGCAGCCGTCAGCCGACCCGGCTCACCCCGCCGCGGTGAGCCGCGGCGCGTCCCGCACCGCCTCCAGCGGACGGTCCGGCTCCGCCTCCAGGGCGTCCGCCAGCCCCCGCGCCCAGCGGACCAACCCGGCCAGGTCCAGCCCGCAGGGCCGCGGTGCCCCGTCCGGCCCCCGGACCCACCCCTCGATCCCCGCCGCTCCCCGGCGCAGCAACCGCGCACCACCCCTCGCGTTCCCCCGCGCCCCGTGCGTGAGCCCCACCGCGAGCTGTGCCAGGGCCCGCCACAGGGGGCGCAGGCTCGCCGCGCCGCTCTTCCACGCGTCCTCGAACACCTCGTGCGCATGGAACGGCATGCCCGCGTCCAGCAACCGCTGCGCCTCCGCCACCGTGACCTCCGGGGTCCGGACCACCCCCTCCGGCTGCCGGGCCACCCCCGCCGTCCCGTAGGGCAGGGGACGCCCCAGACCGTCCCGCGGGCGAGCGTTCCGCGCCCGCCCGTCCTCGTCCCGGTCCCGCCTGCCGGCCGACCCGCCTCCCCGGACCCCCGGGGCCGTGTCCTCGTCCATCCATCGATTGTCCCGCCCGCCCGGCGCCCCCTGCCAGGAGGCCCCGGCGGCCTTGGCGGGGGCACCGTTCCGGGTGCGGTAGAGTTCTTCCTGCGTGATCACGCGGGACACCGCGGGAAGCGCATCGGGACGTGGCGCAGCTTGGTAGCGCACTTGACTGGGGGTCAAGGGGTCGCAGGTTCAAATCCTGTCGTCCCGACCAGCGTTTTCGCAGGTCGTAGGCGGTATCGGAGGAATCCGGTACCGCCTTTTCGTTGTTCTTGGGGACCAGGTGGTCTGGCGATGTCGTCCGGGGGCGGGCTGGACGGCCAGACTGAGGGGTGCGCGGACGGGGGTCTTACGGCCCAGCGCAGCGGCAGCGCGCCGACGCCGGCACGCTGCCCCGCTCATGAACCGCTCCACTTCGTCGTCGACGTGAGGCAGTACCCAGCCGCCCTCGTCGAAGCCGCCGTCCCGGTCCCCGTCCGCGGACGGGACGGAGTGCATGACGCCGTCCAGGGACACGAAATCGACCACGACCCGCTGCCCCAGGGAACTGCTCCCACTTCGTTCGTCCGCGGGCGGTTGCCCACGAAGGGTCGACCGTGCGGCGCCGGAGGACTCATCGGTGGGAGGGAGGAGAAGCGTGGTCCCACCGGCGTTCCTGCTCCCCGCGGCATTGTCAGGGGCCGTACCGGCTGTGTGATACTGCGGTTTTGGTGGAGCGCGGAGTCCGGCGTGGCGCCCCGCCGCGTTCCTGCCCGTGCCCATGAGGGGGATTGCCGCGTCCATGGCGACAGCACCTGATTCCGCGGCTCCCGAAGGCGCCGACCGTCGGCCCGCCGGCCACGACGCGCAGGGCGATCCGGCCGGTTCCGTCGCGCGCGCCGCCGGCACGGTGCAGATCGTCGACCACGCCATCCAGGTGCTCAAGGCCATCGCCGAGGCCGATCGGCCGCGCGGGGTGCGGGAGCTGAGCCGGGATCTGGTGATCAGCAAGAGTTCCGTGCAGCGCATCCTCGTGTCGCTGGAGCGCGAGGGGCTCGCCGTCGCGGACGAGGGCACCCGCAAGTACGTCATCGGCCCCGCGGCACTCACCCTCGCCTGGCGGCACGCGGCCAACAGCGACCTCGTCGGGGCCTCTTCGGCCACGGCGTCCCGGATCGCCGCGGTGACCGGCGAGACGGCGTGCGTCTCCACGATCGTGGACGGCCGCCGGGTGACCGTCTACGAGGCGGAGAGCCCCCAGCCGCTGCGTCTGATCACCGGCGTGGGGCGGCCCTACTCGCTCTTCTCCGGGGCGACCGGACGGGTCCTGTTGTCCATGCTGACGCCCGAGCGGGCCCGTCAGCTGGTGGCGGAGCACGCCCGCGGCGAAGCCGACGTGGAGGTGGACGTCGAGGCCGCGGTGGCGCGGATCGACGCGGCGCGGCAGCGGGGGTACGCGATCAGCCGGGCGGAGTGGATCGCCGGCGGGTGCGGGGTCGCGGTCCCGCTCGGCGTCCAGGGCAGCGTCGTCGCGGCGCTGAGCATCTACGGCCCGGAGGCGCGGATGACCGACGAGCGCATGGCCGAACTCGTGCCCGTGCTGCGGACCGCCGCGGCCGAGATCACCGTCCGCTGGCGCTAGAGCGGGTCCGCCGAGTCGCGTGCGTGTGGACGTGGCCGCCCTAAGACTGTCTGATGATTGATCTCGTGGCGGGTCGGGGAGAGTTGACGGACGTGGCGTGGGGGCGGATGGAGCCCTTGTTGCCGCGGGTGGACGGGCGTGGTCGTCCGCCTGGCCGTCGAGGGTCGCGGCCTGCCGCTGTCGATCGTGCTCACGCCGGGCAAGGTCAACGACGCCACCATGTCCGGCCAGGTACTCGGCGGGATCCGTGTCCCGCGTGCCGTCTCGGGCCGCCCGCGCAGGACGCCGGAGCGCGTGCTGGGCGACCATGCCTATTCCCGCCGGGCGATCCGTCACCTGCTGCGGCGCAGGGCATCGCCGTCACGATCCCCAAGTGCCGCGACCAGGCGGACAACCGCCGACGGCGCGGGGCCCTGCCCGGCCCGCTACCCGTATTCGACCGGCCCTCTACCGCGACCGAAACGCGGTCGAACGCTGCTTCGCACGCCTGAAGCAGTTCCGCGCCACCTCCACCCGCTTCGACCAGCGCGCCGACCACCACCGCGCTGGGGTCGTCCTGGCCTCACCGATCCTCTGGCTCCGCGAACCAGCCAGAGGACCAATGCTCGGACCGGCCTCATGCCTGTGGGAGTCGGCGCCCAAGTCCACCCGCACAGGGCAGCGCACGAGGCTTCGCCGGCACGGGAGGGGGTCCGTCCTGCCGATCTTGCGAGCGGGTCGGGGCGCGGTAATCGCCGTCCCCAACGGCCCTTGCCTGCAACGCGGTTGACGCCTCCAGCGGCCAGTGGGCGGCTTCGTTCCCCCCGGTATCTGACGCGTCGAGCCGCCGCGCGCGGTTGCCGCGCCGCCGAGCCCGCGCCCGTTGGCCGAACGTCGACGCGATATGGCGCATTCATTGCTTCCGTCCTGCCCATTGACCTGTCTCGAAAGCCGTGGGTACGTTGTCCCAGCAGATCTGGTCCACTGTCCCAGATTGGGTGGGGCGCTCCGCACGGCAGACCCCGGCAGCGCCGCCCCGCCCCTCCTGGACCCGCAGACCGAAGCGATTCCACCGTCCGACGCCACCGCCCAGCGCTCTCGCGGGCCGCTCGGACGACAACCATGAGGAGCCGATCCGTATGCTGCTTGGCTGGCGTGCCCGTATTGGACAGATTCGTCCGGCGACCGCGATCGAAGGCGCCGAGGAATGGCGCTCCGTCGCCCCGGTGGGGGTGGCCTTCGCCGACGCCCGGACCATCGTCCCCAGGGTGGACGCCGAGGGCCTGGAGACGATGATGTCCCAGGTGTTGGAGGCGTCGCGGCAACTGGCCACGGCGAAGGTGGACCTCATCGTGCAGTGCGGGGCCCCCGGCACCTTCATCCCCGGCCCCGGCACCGACGAGAAGGTGGTCGCGCAGATCACCGAGGAGACCGGGATCCCCGCCCTCACCATGATGCAAGCCCAGGTCGACGCCCTGCGCGCGGTCGGCGCGACCTCGGTCGCCGTCGGCAGCATCTACACCGACGAGGTCAACGAGGCACTGTGCGCCTACCTCGCCGCCGTCGGCTTCGAGGTCCCGGTCGTCGAAGGGCTCCAGATCACCGACCCGTACGAGGCCAGCGTCCACGACGCCGACAGCGCCTACCGGCTCGGCCGCCGACTCCACCGCGCCGCGCCCGACGCGGACGCCCTGCTGATCTCCTGCGGCACCTTCCGCACCTTCGAGGTGCTGCCCTACCTGGAGTTGGACACCGGGGTGCCGGTGGTCACCAGCAACCAGGCGTCGCTGTGGCGCGCGCTGCGCCTGCTCGGGCTGCGCGACGAACTTCCCGCGCTGGGCCGGCTCGGCGGCATCGCCGACTGCTGACCGCGCGGCCCCGACCGGGCAGCCGGCCCTCATCCGTACCCACCGAAACCTGAGGAGGAGCACGTCGTGCTCGTCGACGCACTGCAGTTCGTCAAGCCGTCCCGGGAGCGCTTCGAGGAGTGGCACGCCGCCGGCATCACGGCGATCCACGCCACCGTCGCGATCTGGGAGGACTCCACCGAGACCATGCGCGAAGTGGGCCGCTGGCAGCGCCTGCTCGCCGAGAACGCGGACCTCCTGCGCGAGGGCCGCTCCGCCGCCGACCTCCACCGCGCCGCGGACGAGGGACGCACCGCCGTCGTCCTCGGCTTCCAGAACAGCAGCCCCTTCGAGGACGACCTCGACCTCGTCGGCGCCTTCCACCAGGCCGGCGTCCGCATCGCCCAGCTCACCTACAACACCCAGAACTCCGCCGGCGCCGGCTGCTGGGAGGGCGATGACGCCGGGCTCTCCCGGACCTACGGGATCAACCTCATCCGGGAGATGAACCAGGTCGGCATGGTCGTCGACATCTCGCACTGCAACGAGCGGACCTCGCTGGAGGCGATCGAGGCGTCCGAGCGGCCCGTCGCCGTCACCCACGCCAACCCCCGCGCCTTCGTCGGCGAGGCCGTGGAACTCGCGCTCCGCAACAAGTCCGACACCGTCCTCAAGCAGACCGCTGCCTCGGGCGGGGTGGTGGGGCTGAGCATGTACCCGCGCATCGCCCCCGACGGCGTCCACTGCACCGTGGACCGCTTCTGCGACATGGTCGCCCACACCGTCGAGCTGATCGGAGTGGAGCACGTCGGATTCGGCTCCGACTACTACGCCGGGCATGGCGACGAGGAACTGCACTGGTGGCGGCAGGGACGGTGGAGCCGCAAGCCGATGGTCCCCATCTCCGGCCCGGTCGAGTTCCCCGACTGGTACGCGGCGGGCCGCGGGTACGCCGCCGTCCGGCAGCGGCTGCTGGAGCGCGGGTTCACCGCCGCCGAGGTCGAGCGGATCTCCGGCGGGAACTGGGCGGACCTGTTCGAGGCCGGCTTCGCCCCCGCCGCCCGGAGCTGACGTGCACGGCCACGGCAGCAGGAGGGCGAGCCGCAGATGAACCACTACGACGCAGTCGTCGTCGGCGGCGGCCACAACGGATTGGTGACCGCCGCCTACCTGGGGCGCGCGGGGCTGAAGGTCGCGCTCCTGGAAGCCCGGTCGACGCCGGGCGGACCCTGCGGGGGTTACGAGTTCCTGCCGGGCCGCCGCCTCGCCTTCACCAACTCGCCGGGCTCGCTCAACCCGGCCGTCGTCGCCGAACTCGACCTCGCGCGCCACGGGCTGCGGTTCGTCCGGGTCGACCCGACGGTGGTGCACCACTTCGACGAGGGGTGCTTCGTCGGCTGGCGCGACCAGGCCCGGGTGGACGCCCAACTGGAAGCCTTCGCCCCCGGCGAGGCCGCCCGCTACCGCGCGCTGATCGCCGGACTCGAACGCCTCGGCGCCCGTCTCGGAGTCCGGCTCGACACCCCGCCACCGGATCCGGAACACTTGAGGAATCGTTTGTCCGACCCCGTGGACCTACGGCTCTTCGACGCCGTCTTCGACGGCTCGCTCACCGAACTGCTCGACGAGCACCTGCGCTCCGACCGGGCGAAGGCCCTGCTGGCGCTGCTCGCGCTGAACGCCCAACTCGTCCCACCGTCCGCCCCGGGCACCGCGGTGGGCCTGATGATGCGCCCCTTCGCGCTCGCCGCCGCCGGCGCCAGTGCCCCGGACGCCGCGGAGCGCACTGCGCTCCGCGGCTCCACCGGGCTCCCCGTCGGCTCGATGAGCGCCATCGTCGACGCACTGACCGGTGCCTGCCGACAGCACGGGGTGGACGTGCGCACGAACACCCCCGTGGCCCGGGTGCTCCACGGACCGCTCGGTGTGCGCGGCGTCGTCACCCCCGCCGGAGAGGAGTTCACCGCACCCCGGGTGATCTCCACCGTCAACCCCGTCCACCTCTTCCGCGACCTCCTCGACGACGGCGCGATGGACCCCGCCGTCCGCGACGGGGTGCTGAGCACCCCCATGCGGGGCTCCGCCTTCAAGCTGGTGCTGGAAGTCGACTCCCTGCCCTCGTACGCCGGGCTGCCGAAGGACGCCCACCCCGACGCGGTGCGCGCCTGCCAGTTCCGCTTCGGCTCCTCCCTGGCCGAGGTCGAACGGGCCGTACGCGCCGCACTGGACGGCCGCGCCTCGGCCGAACCCCTGATGTGGGGCCTGACCCCCACCCTCACCTCGCCCGCCCTCACCCCCGGCACCACCCAGCTGATCAGCGTCAACGCCTGGCACGCCCCCTACCGCCCGCACGACGGCCCCTGGAACGCCCGGCGCACCGAGGAGTTCGGCCGCCGCTGCGTCGCCCGGCTCGACGCCCTGATGCCCGGCATCGCCGACCGGATCGTGGACAGCCGCTTCATGAACCCCGTCGACATCGAGGCCGAACTCGGCCTGCTCGGCAGCAACATCACCCACGGCGACATGCTCCCCGCCGCACTGTTCGGCGCCCGCCCCCACCCGTCCGTCGCCGGCTACCGTACTCCGCTGCGCGGCTTCTACCTCGGCGGCAGCGGCACCTGGCCCGGGGGATACGTCACCGGCACGCCCGGCAGGAACGCCGCCACGACGGTCCTCGGCGATCTCGCCCACGAGCAAAGGCCGCACTCATGAGACCCACCACCACCCACCGCGCGGGCCGGCCCCGCCCACCCCTGCGCCGCGCCCTCGGCGCCCTGGTCGCCGCCGCGCTGCTGCTCACCGGCTGCGCCGCGCCGGCCGCCTTCGGCCGCGACCCGGACACCCTCGTCATCGGCGCCGAGGGCGAGATCCCCGTACTCGACCCGCACCGCCTCTCCGGCACCGTCGGCCTGCGCGTCGTCGACGCCCTCTTCGACCCCCTCGTCCGCGAGGACCTCAGCACCGAGACCGACGGCGCGCCCGCGCTGCGGCCCGCCCTCGCCACCTCCTGGCAGGTGTCCCCGGACGCCCGCACCTACGTCCTCGCGCTGCGCGAGGACGTCACCTTCAGCGACGGCACCCCCTTCGACGCCGGGGCCGTGAAGACCAACTTCGACCGGATCCTCGACAAGAAGTCACCCGTGTACGACGCCACCGCCGCCGGCAACATGAAGTTCCTCAGCCGCTGGATCGAACGCGTCGAGGTCAACGGCGCGCACGCCGTGACGCTGCGGCTCACCAAGCCGTACGCCGGACTGCTCCGGCTCCTCACCGACCGGCGCATGTCGCTCGTCAGCCCGGCCGCGCTGCGCGCCCACGCCCCCGACGACGTCGGCCTGCACCCCGTCGGCACCGGCCCCTTCCGACAGCGCGCGGCCGACCACGGCAAACGGATCACGCTCCAGCGCAACGACTCCTACTGGGGCGGCGTCCCGCGGACCGAGACCATCATCGTCGAGTCCGTCAGCGACCCGACCACCCTCGCCATCGCCGCCCAGACCGGCGAGGTGGACGCGATCCTCAGCGCCGGCGCCCAACAGGTGCGGCAACTCGCCGGCCAGGGCACGATGACGGTCCAGTACCCGGAGCCCGCCAACCAGTACTTCCTCCGGCTCAACACCCGTACCGCCCCCACCGACAACGCCCTCGTGCGCCGGGCCCTCAACCACGCCGTGGACCGGGCGGCGATCGCCACCCTCACCGCGGGCCAGGTCGCGCCCTCGCACGGCCCGCTGCCGCGCGGCAACGAGGCGTACCGGGCGGACCCGGCCGCCGACGGCTGCTATGCCCACGACCCGGCCCTCGCCAAGCGGCTGATCGCCGAGAGCGGCGTGCCGACGCCCGTACGGCTGCGGCTGCTCGCCCCCGACAGCGGCCCCGGCTTCTCCCAGGCCACCGAGATCATGTCGCTGATCCAGCAGGACCTGAAGGCGGTCGGCGTCAAGCTGGAGGTCCAGTACATGGAGTTCGCCTCGCTCGTCGCGGAGGAGGGCGCCGGATACAAGAAGGGCGTCCACGGCTCCTTCAACGGCTGGACCACCGGCGCGGACGCCGCCGACTTCCTTGAGCGGATGTTCGGCGGCACGCTCCACCCGCCCAACGGCGTGAACCGCGGCTGGTACCGCAACCCCGCCGTGGACGCCCTCCTCGACGAGGCCCGCGCCGAACCCCGCGAAGCAACCAGGACCGACCTGTACCGCCGGGCCGCCGACGCCGTCGCGGTCGACGCGCCCTGGGTCTTCCTCTACCAGGACCGGCTGCCGCGGCTGCTCAGCCGCAAGGTCGACGGCGTCGTCCCGGCCCCGTCCGTCTACATCGACTACACGACCATCCGCCGCCGGTGAGGAGAGCCCTGCCATGAAGGCCACTGCGGCACCCGCAACATCCCGCACCCCCTGGCGCGTCCGCCTGCGGGCGGTCGGCGGCGGCAACGCCGCCACGGCCGTCGGCGGCTGCATCGTCGCCGTCGCCGTCCTGGTCGCCCTGTTCGCGCCCTGGCTCGCCCCCGCCGACCCGCTCGCCACCGACCCGGCCGCGATCGGTCTCGCCCCGCTCAGCGACGGACACCTCCTCGGCACCGACGAAGTCGGCCGGGACGTGCTCAGCCGGCTCATGCACGGCGCCCGGCTCGCCCTGCTCGTCGCGGTCGTGCCGACCCTGCTCGCCCTGCTGATCGGCGGGCTCCTCGGACTCCTCGCCGGCTATGTCGGCGGCTGGCTCGACAGCGTGCTGATGCGCGTGTTCGACGTGATGTTCTCCTTCCCCGGCATCCTGCTCGCCCTCGGCATCGGCGTCGCCCTCGGCCCCGGGCTCACCTCCATGGTCATCGCCATGGTCGTGGTCACCGTCCCCGAGTTCGGCCGCATCGTCCGCGGCAGCGTGGTGTCCCTGCGCCAGGAGAGCTACGTCGAAGCCGCGGCGGCCCTCGGCTACGGCCACCGCCGGATCGCCCTGCGCCACATCACCCCCAACCTCCTCGGCCCCCTGACCGTCTTCGCCACCCTCCAGACCGGACGCAACGTCATCCTCGGCGCCAGCCTCGCCTTCCTCGGCCTCGGCGCCCAACCGCCCGCCCCCGACTGGGGCCAGATGCTCAGCGGCGGCCGCGCCCTGCTGGTCACCTCGCCCCACGTGGCGACCGTCCCCGGGCTCGTCATCGTCGTCCTGGCCGTGGGGTTCAACATCCTCGGCGACGGCGCACGGGACCGGCTCGACCCCCGCAGCCGCCGGAAGCGGTCCACCGGCAGCGCCAGCCCCGGCATCCTCCGCACCCGGTGGAGCCGATCGTGAACAGTCCAGGAGACGCGCCATGCTGACCTTCACCCTGCGCCGGGCGCTCCAGATGATCCCCGTCGTCCTCGGGGTGACCGTCGCCACCTTCGGGCTCGGCCAGATCATCCCCGGCGACCAGGCGACCGCCCTGCTCGGCCCCACCTCCACCGAGGAGGACCGACAAGCCCTCCGGGCGGACCTCGGCCTCGACGAACCCGCCATCTCCCGCTACTTCACCTACCTCGGCAACCTCCTCGGCGGCGACCTCGGACGCTCCCTCTCCTTCGGCCGGCCCGTGTCGGAGGTGCTCTCCGACCGGCTGCTCAACACCGCCCTGCTCTCCGGCACCGCGATCGTCCTCGCCACCGTCGCCGGCGTGGCGATCGGCACCTGGGCCGCCATGAAGCCCGGCTCCCTGCGGGACCGCGGACTCAACGTCCTCGTCCTCTTCTTCAACTCCGTGCCCTCGTTCTGGTTCGGCCTGGTGCTGATCGTCGTCTTCGCGCTCCAACTGCGGATGCTCCCCGCCACCGGCATGACCTCCATCGGCGGCGACGGGGGAGTCCTCGACGTCGCCGCCCACCTGGTGCTGCCGGTGATCACCCTGGCGGCCTGGTCCCTCGCGGTGATCGCCCGGATGACCCGCTCCGCGGTGCTGGAGGTGATCGGCAACGACTACGTGCGCACCGCCCGCTCCCGCGGCGTCGGCGAGTTCCGCGTCATCACCCGCCACGTCCTGCCCAACGCGATGCCCGCCGTCGTCACCGTCATCGGACTCCAGGCCGGCTTCCTGCTCAGCGGCGCGGTGCTCACCGAGACCGTCTTCTCCTGGCCCGGCCTCGGCCTCGCGCTCCACCAGGCCGTGTCCACCCGGGACATCCCCCTCGTCCAGGGCGGAATCCTGATGATCGCCGTCGCCTTCGTCCTCATCAACTTCCTGGTGGACGTCCTCCAGGCGTACTTCAACCCCAAGATCAAGCTCGCCTAGGAAGAGGCACCGACGTGTCCGTCCTCGAAGTGGAACACCTCCAAGTCGCCTACCGCGACCGCCCCGGCGCCGCCCCGGTGCAGACCGTCAGGGACGTCTCCTTCCGCGTCGCCGAAGGCGGGTCCCTCGGCATCGTCGGAGAGTCCGGCTGCGGCAAGAGCCAGACCGTGCTGGCCGTCCTCGGACTCCTCGGCCACCAGGGCGCCGAAGTCTCCGGCCGCATCCGCTTCGACGGCCGCGACCTCACCGGCCTCGCCCCGAAGCAGCTGCGCGAGGTACGGGGCAGCGGCATCGCCCTGGTCTCCCAAGACGCCCTGTCCGCCCTCAACCCCGCGATGACCGTCGGCCGTCAGATGGCCGAACCCCTGATCCGGTACGACGGGTACAGCCGCCGTGCCGCCGTCGCACGCTGCGCGGAACTCCTCGACCTCGTCGGCATCCCCGGCCCGCGCGAACGCCTGCGCAGCCATCCCCACCAACTCTCCGGCGGCATGCGTCAACGCGTCCTCATCGCCATGGCCGTCAGCCGCGAGCCCCGCCTCCTGATCGCCGACGAACCCACCACCGCCCTGGACGTCACCATCCAGTCCCAGGTCCTCGCACTCATCGACCGACTGCGCCGCGAACTGCGCACGGCACTCGTCCTGATCACCCACGACCTGGGCGTCGTCGCCGGGGTCACCGACCACATCGCCGTCATGTACGGCGGCCGGATCGTGGAGGCCGCACCCACCACCGAACTCTTCGACCGCCCCACCCACCCCTACACCCGTGCCCTGATGGCCGCCGTCCCCCGGATGGACCGTCAGGTCGACCGGCTGCCGGCCATCCCCGGCTTCCCGCCCCACCCCGCGTCCCCGCCGCCCGGCTGCGCCTTCCAGCCGCGGTGCGGCCGGGCGCGCCCCGACTGCGCCGACGCCGTACCCGAACTCGTCGCCCCGCCCGGCGCCCACTCCACGCACGAGGTCCGCTGCCCCTACCCCGCGCCCGCCGCCGGCGAGCCGCACCCCGCAGGAGCACCCGCATGAGCACCGCCGCGACCGCCGAGCCGCCCCCCGCCGTCACCGTCGAGGAGCTGGAGGTCCGCTTCCCCGTCCGCACCGGAGTGCTGCGCCGCACCACCGGCACCGTGCGCGCCGTCGACGGCGTCTCCTTCACGGTCCCCGCCCGCAGCATCGTCGCGATCGTCGGCGAGAGCGGCAGCGGCAAGACCACCACCGGACGTGCCCTGGTCGGCCTCTCCCCGCTCGCCGCGGGCCGTGTCCTCATCGAGGGCCGTCCCCTCGCCGAGCTGCGTGCCGACAAGTCCCTGCCCCGTACGGTCCAGATCGTCCACCAGGACCCGTACGCCAGCCTCAACCCGCGGATGACCATCGGCGCCACGGTCCGCGAGGTCGTCCACGTCCACCGCACCGTCCCCCGGGACAGGACCGCGGCCCGCGCCGTCGAACTGCTCGGCCACGTCGGACTCGCCCCCGAACTCGCCGACCGCCATCCGCACGAACTCTCCGGCGGACAGCGCCAGCGGGCCGCCATCGCCCGCGCCCTCGCCGTCGAACCCCGCATCGTCGTCTGCGACGAGATCGTCTCCGCCCTCGACGTCAGCGTCCAGGGCCAGATCGTCAACCTCCTCAAGGACCTTTGCCGCGACGGCGACCTCAGCTTCCTCTTCATCTCCCACGACATGAGCGTGGTGCGGCACATCTCGGACCACGTCGTCGTCATGTACGGCGGTCGCGTGATGGAGAGCGGCCCGTGCGCCGAGGTGTTCACCGCGCCCCGCCACCCGTACACCCACTCCCTGCTGGCCGCCGTGCCCGTGCCCGACCCCCGGGCGCCCGCGCCCGGCGCGGGGGCCCGCATCCGCACCGAACCGCCCGACCCCGCCGACCCGCCGCCCGGCTGCCGCTTCCAGCGGGCCTGCCCCTTCGCCACCGACCTCTGCCGCACCGAAGCCCCGCCGCCGACCGACGCGGGCGGGAGCACCGTGGCGTGCCACCACCACGCGGCGCCCGAGGTGCGCACCGCACTGACCGGAAGGACCCCGACACCATGACCCGAGCCGACAGCCGCCCCACCCCGCCCGCCCCGGTGTGGACGTCGTACGCCGGCGGGCGCAGGACGCCCGCCGCGGGCACGGCGGTCCCCCTGGTGGATCCCGCGACGGGGGAGACCTGGGGCACCGCGCACCAGGACCCCGCCGCCGTCGACACCGCCGTCGCCGCCGCCCGCACCGCGCTCCTCGCGCCGTCCTGGGGCGGGCTGCCCCAGCACGCCCGCGCCGACCTGCTCCACCGCCTCGGCGACGTGCTCGCCGACCACCGGGACGAACTCGCCGCCCTGGAGACCCTCGCCAACGGCAAGCCGCTGACCGCCACGCGCGCCGAGGTGTCCGCCCTCGCCCGCTGGTACCGCTACTACGCGGGCGTCGCCGAGACCCTGGAGGACCGCGCCCGCACCCTCAGCGCCACGGCGCACGCGGTGGTCCGGCAGGAGCCGCTGGGCGTCGTCGCGGCCCTGACCCCGTTCAACGGCGCGCTCTCCCTCGGGTCCTGGAAGCTCGCCCCCGCCCTCGCCGCCGGCAACACCGTCGTCCTCAAACCCCCGCCGCAGGCCCCCGCGTCCTCCGTCCGCCTCGCCGAACTCGCCCTGGCGGCGGGCCTGCCGCCCGGCGTCGTCAACACGGTCATCGGGGGAGCCGAGGAAGCCCGGTTGCTCACTGACCACCCCGACGTCGCGATGGTCACCTTCACCGGCAGCACCGCCGTCGCCCGGGAGATCGGCGCCCGCGCCGCGGCCGGCATGAAGCGCTACGTCTGCGAGGCCGGCGGCAAGTCCGCGCACCTGGTCTTCGCCGACGCCGACCTCGACGCCGCCGTGACCGCCGCCCGCCAGGGCGCCTTCTCCGCCGCCGGACAGACCTGCGTCGCCGGCTCGCGCATCCTCGTCCAGGCCGAGGTGTACGACGCGTTCCTGGAGCGCTTCGCCGAGGCCGTGGACGCATTGCGGGTGGGCGACCCGGGGGACCCGCGCACCCACGTCGGCCCCCTCGCGTCGGCCGCGGCGCTCGCCCGGGTCGAGGGGTACGTCGACGACGCGGTGCGCGACGGGGCCCGTGCCGTGACCGGCGGCCGCCGGCCCGACGCCGAAGGCGGCTTCTGGTACCTGCCGACGGTCCTCGCCGGCGTACGGGCCGGGATGGCGGTCTGCCGCGAAGAGGTCTTCGGCCCCGTCGCCACGGTCCAGCCCTTCACCACCGAGGAGGAGGCCGTGGCCCTCGCCAACTCGCTGGAGTACGGCCTCGCCGCCGGCCTGTGGACCCGGGACGGGGCCCGCGCCCACCGGCTGGCCGGACGGCTCGACGCCGGCGTCGTCTGGGTCAACACCTACCGACTGCTCCACTGGTCCGTGCCGTTCGGCGGCCACAAGCAGTCCGGCATCGGCCGGGAGAACGGCGTCGAGGCCGTCCACGAATTCCTCCAGACCAAGTCGGTCGTCACCGAGCACGGCACCCCCGTCGACCCCTTCGGCGACTGACCGCCCCACCCATCCACCGAGCTCCGCCCCCCGACCCGTCCGGAGAGGACACCATGGAATTCCTCGTCAACATCCACATCGTCTGGCCCCACGACATGGACCCCGCCCACAAGGACGCCGTCTCCACCGCCGAGCGCCGCCGCGCCGCCGAACTCGCCGAAGCCGGCCACCTCGTCCGCATGTGGCGGGTGCCCGGCCGCACCGAGAACTGGGGGCTGTGGCGCGCGGCCGACGCCACCGAGCTGCACGCGATCATCTCCTCGCTGCCGGTGTGGCCCTGGATGGACGTGACCGTGCACGCCCTGGCCCAACACCCGGTGGACCCGCTGCCCGACGCCTGACGAAAGGAAGTGCGCCCTTCGGGGACGCCGCGCCGACCGGGCCCGAACTCGCCTTGACCCTATAGTCGTTGAGCATCGGGACCGGGAGGGCAAAAGGGGTGCGCATGGCGGAGGTTCACGCGGAGCTGGTCCGTCCGTTGGCCGAGGCGCTGCGGCTGCACGCCGCCCGCGCGGCGAGCGGGACCGCGTTCAGCGCCGGTCAGCACAAGGTGACGTGGGCCGAGTTGGAGCGCCGCACGGCCCGGGTCGCCGGCCATCTGTCCCGGCTGGGGATCCGCCGCGGGGACCGGGTGCTGCTCTGCCTGCCCAGCCGGCTGGAGACGGTGGAGGGCTCCCTCGCCGTCCTGCGGGCCGGCGCCGTCGGGGTGCCACTGGACCCGAAGGCCGCCGACGGCGAACTCGCCCACGTCCTCGCCGACAGCGGCGCCGTGGCGGCCTTCGCCGAGGCGCCGCTCCTCGCCCGGCTCACGCGGGCGGCGAACGGCCGGACCCCGCTGCGGGCCGGCGTGGTCGTGGGCCCCGCGGGTCCGCCGGCCGAGCAGCCGGGCCACCCGGTGCCGTACGAGGAACTCGCCGCGACCGACGCCCCCGAACCGCCGCGCGACGACCTCGGACTCGACGAGCCCGCGTGGATCCTCTACACCTCCGGCACCACCGGCACCCGCAAGGGCGCCGTGACGACCCAGCGGGCCCTGCTGTGGTCCACCGCCGCCGCCTACGCGCCGCTGCTCGGCATGTCCGAACGGGACCGGCTGCTGTGGCCGCTTCCGCTGCACCACGCCTACGCCCAGTCGCTGTGTCTCGTCGCGGTCGTCGCCACCGGCGCGAGCGCCCACCTCCTCGACCGCGGTGTGGACGTCGAACAGGCACTGCGCCGACAGCCGCCGGATGAGCCCTTCACGATGCTGGCCGGCGTCCCGGCCACGTACCACCTGCTGGTCAGTGCGGTGCGTGACGCCCCGCCGCTCCCCGGTGGGCTGCGGGTCTGTCTGACCGGGGGAGCGCCCTGTCCCCCCGAACTCCTGGCCGCGACCGAGGAGTTGCTGGGTGCACCGCTGCTGGACGGCTACGGCTCCACCGAGACCAGCGGCAAGATCACCCTCGCCCTGCCGGGCGCGCCGGGCCCGGACCGGGTGCCGCGGCCGCTGCCCGGCATGGACGTCAAACTCACCCACCCGGTCTCCGGGGACGCCGTCGCCGACGGCGACGAGGGCGAGATCTGGGTGCGCGGCCCCGGCCTGATGACCGGCTACCACGGCCGCCCCGACGCCACGGCGCAGGTCCTGCGGGACGGCTGGTACCGCACCGGCGACCTCGGCCACCGCACCCCGGACCGCGGGCTGCGGGTCACCGGCCGCGCGGTCGACCTGATCATCCGCGGGGGCCAGAACGTCAACCCGGTGGAGGTGGAGCAGGCGTTGCTGTCCTGCCCCGGCGTCGCGGACGCGGCCGTCGTCGGCCGCCGCCACGACGTGCTGGGGGAGGTCCCGGTGGCGTTCGTCGTCCCCGGCCCGCAGGGCGTCGACCTCGCGGAGCTGCGGGCCGAGTGCCGGCGGCGGCTGTCGGCGTTCAAGGTGCCGGACGAGTTCCGCACGAGCGAGCCCCTGCCCCGTACGTCGTCCGGCAAGGTCCGACGGACCGTCCTCGCCGCCCGGCTCGCCGACGCCCTCGCACGAAGCCGTGCGCACACCCGCGACGAACTGCGCGCCCGGCTGCTGGCCTCGTCCGCCCCCGAACGGCGGCGCGCGCTACTGCGGCTCGTCCTCGACGCCATGCCCACGGCCGAGGAGCAAGGGGGCTGCGACCCCGGGCAGACCTTCGCCGACCGGGGGCTCGGCTCCCTCCAGGGCGTACTGCTGCGCGACCGGCTCGTCGCGGCCACCGGTCTCGACCTGCCCCCGACCCTGGTCTTCGACCGGCCGACCCCGGACGCCGTGACCGACTTCGTGTGCGACGCGCTGCTCGGCGCTGCGGGCCCGGCATCCCGCGCCATCCACGGACGCGGGGCCGGTGCGGAGCCCGACGAGCCGGTGGCCGTCGTCGCGATGGCCTGCCGCTTCCCGGGCCCCGTGGACGACGTCCGCACGCCGGAGGAGCTGTGGCGGCTGCTCGCCGACGGCGCCGACGCCACCTCCGGCTTCCCCGCCGACCGGGGCTGGGACCTGGCCGCCCTGTACGACCCCGACCCCGACCGGCCGGGCACTTCGACCACCCGGCGCGGCGGGTTCCTGCGCCGGGCCGCCGACTTCGACGCGGCCTTCTTCGGGATGTCGCCCCGGGAGGCGCGGGCCACCGACCCCCAGCAGCGGCTGCTGCTGGAGACCGCGTGGGAGGTGGTGGAGCGGGCCGGCATCGCCCCCACCGACCTGCGCGGCAGCGACACCGGCGTCTTCGTCGGGGTGATGCACGCCGACTACGCCGGCCGGCTGCTGCACCGTGGCGGCCACGAGCAGGAGGCCCACCTCGCCCTCGGCTCCGCCGGCAGCGTGGCGTCCGGACGCGTCTCCTACACCCTCGGCCTGGAGGGACCCGCGGTGACCGTGGACACCGCCTGCTCCTCGTCGCTGGTCGCGATGGACTGGGCGGCACGGGCGCTGCGCTCGCGGCAGTGCTCCCTCGCGGTGGCCGGCGGCGCCACCGTCATGGCGAGCCCGGCGCCCTTCGTCGCGTTCAGCCGGCTGCGCGGGCTCGCCCCGGACGGCCGATGCAAACCGTTCTCCGCCGCCGCCGACGGCACCGCCTGGGGCGAAGGCGTCGGACTGGTGCTGCTGGAACGGCTGTCCGACGCCCGGCGCAACGGACACCCGGTGCTCGCCGTGCTCCGCGGCTCCGCCGTCAACGGCGACGGGGCGTCCAACGGCCTGACGGCGCCCAGCGGATCCGCCCAGGAACGACTGATCGGCCAGGCCCTGGCCGCCGCCGGACTCACCCCCGCCGACATCGACGCGGTGGAGGCGCACGGCACCGGAACCCCGCTCGGCGACCCCATCGAAGCGCGGGCGCTGCTCGCCGCCTACGGCCCGCAGCGCCCGGCCGCCCGCCCCCTGTGGCTCGGCTCCCTCAAGTCCAACCTGGGCCACACCCAGGCCGCGGCCGGAGTCGCCGGAGTCATCAAGACCGTGCTCGCGATGCGGCACGGCGTACTGCCGCGCACGCTCCACCTCGACGAGCCGTCCCCCGGGGTCGACTGGGCCTCGGGCGCCCTGCGGCCCCTGACCCGGGAGCAGCCGTGGCACCCCGCCCCCGGGCAGCCGCGGCGCGCCGCGGTGTCCGCCTTCGGCATCGGCGGCACCAACGCGCACGTGATCCTGGAGGAGGCCGACGCGGAACCCGTCGCGGTTGCCGACGGCGAGCACGGACCGGCCGCCGCGCAACTGCCGCTCCTGCTGTCCGCCGTCGACGAGGACGCCCTGCGCGCCCAGGCCAGGCGCTCCGCCGCCTTCCTCCGGGAGCGGCCCGAACAGCCCCTCGGTGACGTGGTGTTCACCACTGCCACCACCCGTGCCGCCCTCCGCCACCGGGCGGCGGTTCCCGCCGACGACCGCGCCGCCCTGCTCGACGAACTGGACCGGCTGGCCGCCCGGGCGCCGGTCCCCGCCCCGATCCGTACGGCCCCGCGGCTGGCCCTGCTCTTCACCGGCCAGGGCTCCCTGCGCCCGGGCCTCGGCCGCGAACTGCACGCCGCCCACCCCGTCTTCGCCGACGCCTTCGGCGCGCTGTGCGACCGGTTCGACGCCGTCGGCGCGGGGGACCGGCCGCTGCGCGCGAGCCTGTGGCCCGAGCCGGGCCGCGACACCGACGCCCTCGACCGCACCGACGTCGCCCAGGCCGGCCTGTTCGCCTTCGAGGTCGCCCTGTTCAGGCTGCTCGCCTCCTGGGGAGTGCGGCCCGACGTGCTGGCCGGCCACTCCGTCGGCGAACTGGCCGCAGCCCATGTGTCCGGTGTCCTCACGGAGGACGACGCCGTCGAACTGGTTGCCGCCCGGGGCCGGTTGATGCAGCGCCTGCCGGCCGACGGCGCCATGGTCGTCGTGGACGCCACCGAGGACGAGGTGACGGCGGAACTCGCGCGGACCCCCGCGGCCGCGGGGCCGGTCGCGATCGCCGCGGTGAACGCCCCGCGGGCCGTCGTCGTCTCTGGGGCGGAGCCCGCCGTGGCGGCGGTGGCACTGAACCTCGCGGCTCGCGGCCACCGCACCGAACGCCTGCGCACCCGGCACGCCTTCCACTCCCCGCTGGTCGAACCGGCGCTCGCCGAGTTCGCCGCCACCGCGTCCCGCGTCACCTTCCACGAACCCCGCGTCCCGCTGGTCTCCACCCTCACCGGACGCCCCGCCACCGGGGACGACCTGCGCTCCGCCGACTACTGGGTGCGCCACGCCCGCCAGGCGGTGCGCTTCGCCGACGCCGTACGCCACCTCGCGGACGAGGCAGGTGTGAGCGCGTTCGTCGAGGTCGGTCCCGCGGCCCACCTCACCTCGGCCGCGCTGAGCACCGTCGGGGAGCCCGGGGACCGGGTGTTCACCGCGACGACCCGGCGCGGCCACCCCGAGCCCCGCACCCTGATGACGGCCCTCGCCCGGCTGCACGTGCACGGCCTCCCCGTCGACTGGGCGGCCGTCCGCCAGGGCCAGGCGGGCCCGCCCGCCCGACGGGTCGACCTGCCCACCTACCCCTTCCAACGCCAACGCCACTGGCTGACCGTGCCACCCGCCACGGGCCCCGCCGACCCGACCGCGCACTCCACCAGCCACCACCCGGTGCTGACCGGGACGACGAGCCTCCCGGGCACGGACCGGCTGCTGAGCGCCGGCCGGCTGTCGACCGCCGGACAGCCCTGGCTGCGCGACCACGTCGTGCACGGCCGGGTGCTGGTGCCCGCCACCGCACTCGCCGACCTCGCGCTCACCACCGGCGCCGCCTGCGACCTGACGGAGTTGGAAGAGCTGACCCTGCTCCACCCGCTGCTCCTGCCCGACCCCGAGGGGCACGTCGACGTGCAGGTGGCACTCGGCGCCCCGGACCCGTCCGGCCGCAGGACCGTCGACCTGCACGCACGCCCCGGGGACGAGGGCCCCCTCGGCGCGTGGACCCACCACGCCACCGGCCGCCTCGGCCCTGCGGCCGCCGACCCCGAACGGGCCCTGGGCGACGAGGAGTCCTGGCCGCCGGCGGACGCCGAACCCGTCTACCTGACCGGGGCCTACGAGCGCCTGGCGGCCGCGGGCCACACGTACGGCCCGGCGTTCCGCTGCGTACGGGCGCTGTGGCGACACGGCGACGACCTGCTCGCCGACGTACGCCTGCCCGACGACACCGGGCCCGATGCGCACCGCTACGACCTGCACCCCGCGCTGTTCGACGCCGCACTGCACGCCTCGCTGCTGCTCCCCGCCGAACCGGGAGGGCCGGGCGGCACCGGCCGACTGCCGTTCGTCCTGCGGGGCGTCAGCCGGCACGCCGCGGGAGCCACCGCCGTACGGGTCAGGCTGCGCCCCACCGGGGACCACACCGTCGCGGCGGACCTCAGTGACCCGGCCGGGCGGCCCGTGCTGCGGATGGCGGAGTTGACCACCCGCCCGGTGGGCGACGCCGGAGCGAGCGCGCGGCCCGAACCGCTGTACCGCCCGCGCTGGAAGCCCGTCGACCCGTCCCCCTCGACCCCGCCCGGCTGGGAGGTGGGCCCGCCGGACGACCTCGACCTGGCTACGGGGCTTCCCGGTCCCGGTCCGTCGGGCCCCGGGGCGTCCGCCACCGCTCTCCTCGTCTCCCTGGCTCCGCCCGCCCCCACCACGGACCAGCCGGCCGCCGTCCGGGCCCTGGTCACCCGCGCACTGGAGTTGCTGCGCCACCGACTGCCCGCCCTGACCCCGGGAACGCGTCTGGTCCTGGTGACCCGCGGCGCCACCGGTCGGAACCCGGACCTGTCGGCCGCCGCCGTATGGGGCCTGGCACGCACCGCCCAGTCCGAGTACCCGGGCCGGCTGACCCTCGTCGACATCGACGACCACCCGGATTCCCCGCGCCGGCTGCCGGCCGCCCTCGCGAGCGACGAACCCCAACTCGCCGTCCACGCCGGCAGGGTGCACGTACCGCGGCTGACCCGCCAGGCGCCGGCCGAGCCCCCCTCTGCGGGCGCGTTCCCGGCCGACGGCACGGTGCTGATCACCGGCGGCACGGGGGCACTCGGCGCCCTGCTCGCCGGCCATCTGGCCGAGCACCACGGCGTACGGCGCCTGCTGCTCACCAGCCGCAGCGGCCCCAACGCCCCCGGCGCACGGGAGCTGCGGGAGCGCATCGAGCGGGCCGGTGCCCGGGCCGACGTGGTCGCCTGCGACGCCGCCGACCGCTCCGCACTGGCCCGGCTGATCGACGAGCACGGCGCCGACCTGACGGCCGTGGTGCACACGGCGGGCGTACTCGACGACGGCGTACTGGAGGGCCAGACGCCCGACCGCGTCGCGGCCGTGCTGCGCCCGAAGGCGGACGCGGCCTGGTACCTGCACGAGCTGACGCAGGACCTGCCCCTCGCCCGGTTCGTGCTCTTCTCCTCGGCGGCCGGCCTGCTCGGCAACCCCGGCCAGGGCGGCTACGCCGCCGCGAACTCCTTCCTCGACGCCCTCGCACTGCACCGCACCGCCCGGGGGCTGCCCGCGCTCTCGCTGGCCTGGGGGCCGTGGGCGTCAGCGGAGGCCGGTGGCGGGGGCATGGCCGTCCGCACCGGCAGGACGAGCGACGGCGTGCTCCGGGCCGTCACCGCCGACGAGGGACTGGCGCTGTTCGACACCGCCCTGACGACGGGCGAGCCCGTCCTCGCGCCGCTGCCGCTGGACGCGGCCGCGATGCGGCCGGGCCGCGCCGTCCCGCCGCCCCTGCACGACGTGATCCCACAGCAGGCCACGGCCGGCACCCGCCCGGACACCACCGGCCCGACCTCGGACGAGACGCCCGGCGCCTGGCACGTCCGACTGGCACGACTGCCCGCCGCCGACCGGGCCCCCGCCCTGCTCGACCTGGTCCGGGCGGCGGTCGCCGACGTGCTCGGGCACGGCGGGGCAGCGGCCGTCACACCCGACCGGGCCCTCGGCGAACTCGGCCTCGACTCCCTGGCCGCCGTACAACTCCGCAACCGACTCGGCCTGCTCACCGGCCTCGACCTGCCGCCCACCCTCACCTTCGACCTGCCCACCTGCCGACGCCTGACGGACCATCTCCTGACCCGGCTCGCCGACACACCGCCACCGCAGGGCGGGGCCGCCGTCGAACCGACCCGCCTCGCGGTGCCCCGGTCCCGGCAGACCCTCGCCTCCCTCTACCGTCGCGTGTGTGCGACGGGCGACGCCGTCTCGGCGATGCACCTGCTCGTGACCGCCTCCCTGGCGATCCCCGGCTTCGGCCCCGAGGACGCCGCCGCACACGCCGTCGACCCGCTGCACCTCGCCAAGGGCGACCCGGGCCGACCGCCGCTGGTGTGCTTCCCCGGCTTCTCCCCGACCCTCGGCAGGCCCTGGTACGCCGCGCTCGCCCGCCACTTCGAGGACGAACGGGACGCCCTGGAAGTGCGGCACCCGGGGATCGCGTCCGGCGACGCGGCCCCGCGCGACTGGTCGACCCTGGTGGACCTGCACGCGGCCACCCTGCGCGAACGGCTGGACGGGCGCCGCCCCGTCCTCGTCGGCTGGTCCATGGGCGGCTGCCCGGCCCACGCGGTCGCCGCCCGGCTCGCGGACACCGGCACGCCGCCCGCCGGCCTGGTCCTCCTCGACAGCTACCACGTGACCCCCGACCGGGAGGACGAGCCGTGGCTGCTCGCCCTACCCGCCCGGATGGCCCTCGCGATGGGGACCGAGTTCGACACCGCGGTGGACGACATGGCCCTGACCGCGTTCGGCTCCTACGTCCGGATGCTCCGCGGCTGGCGCCCCGAACCCCTCGGGGTCCCGACCCTGTTGGTCCGCGCCGCCGAACGCCCGTCGGATGCGGACACCGGCCGTACGGGGCGGGCGCCCTGGCCCGGCCTGTACGACACCGCGGAGGTCCCGGGCGACCACTGGACCATCGTCGACGACCACGCCGCGACCACCGCCCGAGCCGTCTGGACCTGGGCCGACGGCCTCCCGGAGCGCACCTCCTAATGCTGTTGTCAAGCGGCGACTGTGACAGGGAGTTCACGTGGGAAGCGCTGTCCGTCACGGATGAGGGCCCACAGGACGTTGACCCGTCGTCGGGCCAGGGCGAGGACGGCCTGGGTGTGCCGCTTGCCCTCAGCG
>NZ_JBEOWM010000027.1:0-94233 GCF_040296045.1 Streptomyces sp. NPDC002490
GGCCGGGCGCCGGCGGGGGCGTCCGTTCCCCCCCGGGGCCGCCCCCCCCCCCTCGACCGGTGGCCCTACAGCGCCTCGCGGGACGGGGTGACCGGGGCGCCCGTCGGGCGGACGGGGGGCTCGACGCTCCACGGGAAGTTGATCCACTCGTCGGTGCGCTTCCACACGTACTCGCACTTCACCAGCGAGTGCGACTTCTCGTAGACGACCGCGGACCGCACCTCCGCCACGTGGTCGAGGCAGAAGTCGTGCACCAGCTTCAGCGTCTTGCCGGTGTCGGCGACGTCGTCGGCGATCAGCACCTTCTTGTCGGTGAAGTCGATCGCGTTCGGCACCGGCGCCAGCATCACCGGCATCTCCAGCGTGGTGCCGACACCGGTGTAGAACTCGACGTTGACCAGGTGCAGGTTCTTGCAGTCCAGCGCGTACGCCAGCCCGCCCGCGACGAAGACCCCGCCGCGCGCGATGGAGAGGATCAGGTCGGGCCGGTAGCCGTCGTCGGCGATGGTCTGCGCCAGCTCGCGGACGGCGGTGCCGAACCGCTCGTAGCTGAGGTTCTCGCGCATGCCGCCGCCCGTCGCGGCCTCGCCGCTCACACCCGGGTCCGGTGGAAGTTCTGGAAGGAGCGCGAGGCAGTCGGGCCGCGCTGGCCCTGGTACCGCGAGCCGTAGCGCTCGGTGCCGTAGGGGAACTCGGACGGCGAGCTGAGCCGGAACATGCACAGCTGCCCGATCTTCATCCCGGGCCACAACTTGATCGGCAGCGTCGCCAGGTTGGAGAGTTCGAGCGTGACGTGCCCCGAGAAACCGGGGTCGATGAACCCGGCCGTCGAGTGGGTCACCAGTCCGAGCCGCCCGAGGCTGGACTTGCCCTCCAGCCGGCTGGCCAGGTCGTCGGGGAGCGAGATGACCTCGTACGTCGAGGCGAGCACGAACTCGCCCGGGTGCAGGATGAACGGCTCGTCGCCCTCGGGCTCCACCAACCGGGTCAGGTCCGCCTGCTCGACCGAGGGGTCGATGTGCGGGTACCGGTGGTTCTCGAACACCCGGAAGTAGCGGTCCAGCCGTACGTCGATGCTCGACGGCTGCACCATCGATTCGTCGTACGGGTCGATGCGCACCCGTCCTGCGTCGATCTCGGCCCGGATGTCCTTGTCTGAGAGAAGCACCCCCCGAGGATACGCAGTGCGGCCCGCCGAACGCGCCGCCGGGCAGGTCGGCGCACCGGCGGGCCGACCGGCGGAACCCGTCCGCCGGTCCCGCGCCGTGGGGCTACCGCTTGCCGGGAGGCACCGGCACGGCGCTGCGGAGCCGCGCGCAGCGGGGGCAGCGCAGCAGCCGCCCGGGGCCGAGCCGCCCGGCCTGCTGCATCGGGAACGTAGCGGTGCTGAACACGTGCCCTTCGGCACAACGGACCACGGTGCGCTCCATCAAGTCCTTCGAGTCCCTTCCCACGAGCCGCGTCTGACGCCGGCCGTACGGGGCAGCCACCTGGACGCCCACCAGGCCGGTACGAAGCGGAACATTACGGGACGAACAGGACGTCTCCCGGACGGCGCTCCGGCACCGGTGACCCCACCCGCACGCTCCGCGCGCGCCCACCGTACCGCCCCCAACTCCGGCCGCCCGCACCCCCGTCCGGCACGCCGCGACACCGGGCCGCGCGGGCGGGAACACCTGGTGACGGGGATGGGGTAGAGTGAGCGACGATGCATCACCGGTTCAACCGGTTGCACTCGCGGGTGTAGTTTAATGGTAGAACATCAGCTTCCCAAGCTGAGAGCGCGAGTTCGATTCTCGTCACCCGCTCCACAGTCAAGGCCCAGGTCGTCGACCCGGGCCTTTTCGCTGCCCCTCCGCCGCCGACTCGGGGATCGTCACGTTGCCGGGAGTCGGTACGACAGCACGTAGGCGTCGGCCGCCATGACGGTGTCGCAGACCTCCACGGCCCGGCCCTCGGTGTCGAAGGCGGTCCGGATCAGGTGGATCACCGGGACGCCGGAGGCCAGTCGGAGCGTCTTCACCTCGGCGGGCGAGGGCATCCGGGCACGGATCTCCTCCTCGAAGTGGTCGAGGCGGTGGCCGAGTTCTTCGAGTCGGGCGTAGATCCCGCCGGGGCCGGGGTTGGGTTCGGCGATGGGGGTGCCGCGGGCGATGTCGAGGGGGAGGTACGAGGCGGCGAACTCCACCGGCCGACCGTCCAGGAGGTAGCGGCGGCGCCGGGCCAGTACCCGTCGCACGGAGCCGAGCCGGGTGGAGACATCCTGACTCGCCTTCTCCTCCTTCACCTCCAAGCCGTCGACCTGGGGGTGGCTGCCGGCCGCGTCGGCCTCCACGATGAAGGCCGACTTCCCCTGCTCACGATGGCGCCGGGCGAACCGGTCCGAGGCCAGCCGCCGCACCGGCGGCCGGGGCCGCACGAAGACACCCTTGCCGTGCTCCGCGTGCACCAGGCCCTCCCCCTGGAGGACGGAGAAGGAGTTCCGGACCGTCATCCGGGACACCCCGTAGTGCTCCACGAGCTCGGCTTCGGAGGGCAGCTTCTCCCCCTCCTTGAACCGCCCGCGGTCGATCGCCTCACGCAGTTGGTCAGCGATCTGCCGGAACACCGCACGGTCGCTCGTGGGGTCGAGCACCCCGAGCACGTTCGAGGGGATCGAAGACATGTGTACTCCTTTAGGCGTCTAGACGAGTAGCTGGGTCTTGTTGCTACGGTGAGAGCCTAGTCAGCTGAGAGGGCCCGTGGAACGTGAGCACTGACCGCCCACACTCCGTGAGCGTCGCGGGGGTGATCGTGGACGACCAGGGCCGGGCCCTGCTGATCCAGCGACGTGACAATGGCCACTGGGAACCGCCAGGCGGCATCCTCGAACGCGAGGAGACCGTACCCGAGGCACTGCAACGCGAAGTCCTCGAAGAGACCGGCATCAAGATCATGCTTCCCGCAACGCTCACCGGGGTCTACAAGAACATGAAGGGCCTCATCGTCTCGCTGGTCTTCCGCTGCGAGGCCGCCGACGGCACGCCCGCCGTCGGAAACGAGACCCGCGCACTGCGGTGGGCCACCCGCGAAGAAGTGATCGAACTCGCCGACGAGGCGTACGCGATCCGCGTTCTGGACGCACTCGACACGGCGAACCCGCCCGCCATCCGCGCCCATGACGGCGTGAAACTCGTCTAGCCCGAACCCGCTGCACATGGCGGCCTACCAGCATGAAGGAACTTGTATGCACGAGTATACGAGTACGCCGAGGGTCTGGGGACTATCCTGCCCCGGATTCCCCGAAGAGGTCAGCCGAGCTCGCCGCTGGACCCGTGACGTCCTGCGCGGATCACCCCTGGCCGACGACGCCGAACTGATCGTGAGCGAGCTGAGCGCCAACGCGATCCTGCACACCGCCAGCGGCCGGGAACACGGCAGCTTCCGTCTGGCCGTCTGCGTCTCCGCGCAGGTGGTCGCGGTGTCCGTGACCGACGACGGAGGCGTCGACGGGACCCCCAAGGTCGGGCACGACCAGGACCAGGACGCCGAACACGGCAGGGGACTGGGCATGGTCAGCGCGATCGCCCACCGGGTCGTCGTCCACGACAGCGACCACGGCCACACCGTCACCGCAGAGCTGTACGCGGACCCGCACGGAGGAGGTCACCCGTGCGGGACGACGTGACCAGACGGGGCTACTGGTGCGAATGCTGGTCGGATTGACCTCACTGGTCGGCGACGGTCGGCGCGGTTAGGAGCCCTCGACGCCTACACGGCACGCCAAGCGGACCGCTGGATCGCCGACACGCTCTCCGCACCATCTTCCCGATCTTGGACGAGGACGCTTCCGACACGGCATGGAGCTGGCTGTCCAAGGGGCGTGTGAACACCAGGCTGACCCTTCTCCGCTCCGACCCCTGCACCGTGACGGTGGCTCACGCCGACGTCCGCCTCGTGTGGACGATCAGACCGGTGGTTTTCCTGCTGCTGGCAGGTTTCGGAGGTGCCGAACTCCCTTGCCGTGCCTCTGGCTTCGGGCCCCACCTGACCGAGTGAGTTACAACTTTCTCTACGGGTTCAAGGCCCCCGGCTGCGCTCCGCTCCGCCGGGCGCGCTTCCCGGCTCTGGCTGCGCCCGCGCTCCTGCCTTCGGCCCGCTCGGCGCTGCCGCCGCCGACGCGCGCCCGCGACTGGATAGGCCCGAGGGGCATGAGACGAGAACCAAGCCGGCGGCTTCAAGACGATGCCTCCGGCGGGGGCGCTCAGACTCCGGGATGAGAGCCGGGGTGAGTGGTGGGTTGAGCGGGAAGCGGGAGTCCTACTCGGCTCGTGTCGGCCTGTGCGCCGAGTGCCGATCGCCCACGAAGGAAGTGGTGAGCTCGAAGCGCATGGCCCGAACCAGATGCCCTCGTTGCTCTGCTACTTCGGCTAGCTTGTCGCCTCCGGTCAACGCCTCTCGCGCTGCTTCGTAGACCTTGGTTCGCAGTTCGCCCATCATCGAGAGGACGGGTGTACCGGCCAGAACCGTCATCTCGACATCACAACGCTTGAAGCCTCGGGCGGCATCCAGCTGGGCAGCGGCGAGTGGAGAAGCCTGACGTGCATCGTCTGATGTCTGGATGCCTGGCGTAGCCGGAATACCACCGAGGTCTCTGAGGTCGCGGAGAACCTCGACCCAGTCATCAATGTGTGCGAGAAAGCGGATGTAGAGGGCCCGGCGTTCCTGCCAGAGGAGGGCTTCACGCTGGTCGAACGTAGCTGATGTTGATTGGACTAGGGCCAGGGTTTCTTGGCGGTCCAAGTCTGTCTTCTGCCATGTTCGCTGTTCTCGGGACTGTCGCCGTTGGAGGAGGTAGCCGACAACGGCTCCGGATAGCGTCCCCACGACCGCGATCAAGGCGACTACGTACGATTCCATGGCCGCCTCCTGCTGCTCTGCTGCCTGCCCTCATCAGGATGTCTGCTGTCACGTAGCGGCGTGCAGAGTTCGCTGATAGAGACCACAATGTGCCCGTGTCAAGGTGGTCTAAGGGAGTTGGCATCAGCGCTGGACATCAACAGAGACGTACAACAGCGGCCACGCTTGCACTTCAGGCGGGGACTACCGATCGTCCGAGTCGGTAGCCCTTGATGACCGACCTGATAAGGATGAGGCCCGGAGATTGCAGTACGGCAGCGAAGTACAGCAACCCCACCGACCGGGAGTGCCCCACACTGATCCTCACGAGCCTCCCCGCAGCCTGTATGACCGTCAATGACCGATCTCTACAGAGCTACGGATCAGAAGTTCGTCCAGTCAGTCCACCCCCATCAGCGCAGCTCGCCTTGGTCGACGGCATGGCAACGTGGCTGAGGCTGGTGGGAGTGCACCGAGGCACACGCGTGCGTGGTCGGTCGACACACCCGCCGTCGTGGCTGACTTTCGTCGGCTGAGTATCAGAAACTCCCGGCAGAGCTTCGCCAAGGGACGTATGAGGCGAGAGCCCGTGCCACTCGCGTGCCAGGTCCGGTGGGGAACTGCGGGGAACAGAGGGGACTTGCCTTGGGGTGGCGCGGGGCTCCAGCACCACCCCACCGCAGGTCAGCGCAGCGATCGCCGCCAAGGGACCCGAGCTTCCCAAGCTGAGAGCGCGAGTTCGATTCTCGTCACCCGCTCCACCACGAACCCCCAAGTCGTCGACCTGGGGGTTGTTCGTTGTCGGCGGGGAGTCTGAGCTCCTGTCCCTCTCACCCGCCGTGCGGCTCACCGCGGGCGCATCCGAACGTCCGGGAGGCCGCCTCACCGCACCCTAAACTCCACTAAAGTCGGGCGTCTTGCATCGATCCGTGAACAGGCACATGTGTGTGCACACCCGGATCATCCACGTACCCGGCAGACCCAGGAAGCCCTGAGATGAACCCGTACGACTCCGCACCCTTACCGTCCTCTCAGGCTTCTGCCGCCAGACCCTGGTGGAAGACGAGCCGTGCCGCGCTGGGGATGCTCGCGTTGGTGGCCCTGATCGGCGCGTTCAGCTTCCCCCTCGGCTTTCTCGCGCTGATCGCCGTCGTCGTCCTGCTGTGGATCCTGCCGCCGTGGCGCTGGTTCGCCAAGTTGGGTGCGAACCTCGGGGCGCTGGTCCTGCTGGTGCTCGGCTCGGGTCTGGGCGGGCAACTCGACGAGAGCAGCGAGGCGGGCGCCCGGAGCGATGCCAAGCCCACGGCGGAAGCGACTCGCACACCGTCCCCGAAGGCTCCCCCGAGCCCGGCCGCCGAGCCGGAAGTGCCGGACTACCGGGGCCGGCCCCTCCACGAGGCGGAGACAGCGGCCCGCAGCTCCGGATACACCACCAGCCTCCACGACGCGTCCGCCGAGAGCCGTTCGATCCTCCTGCGGTCCGGCTGGGTGGTGTGCTTCCAGGAGGCCGACCACGACGACGGACGGAAGCTGATCGACTTCGCCGCCGTCAAGACGGGCGAGCCCTGTCCGGGGAAGGACGGCGCGGAGATCCCGTGGCCCACGATGCCGGATCTGCTGGACGAGACCTGGCGGGACTCCGTGAGGGCCCTGACGGGCCTGGGGGTCGATGAGGGCGCGATCGAAGCCGAGTCCCACTACGTGAACGACGAGCTGCCGGGGGATCACGACACGTGGCGCGTGTGCGAACAGGACCCGGCGGACGGTGAGGACATCACCGCCGAGGTGACCCTCGGGCTCGCGCACCCCGACGCCGGCTGCTCCACGAGCGGGCTCCGGCTCGGGGACAAGGACGACGACGGTCGCCCGGACTACCGGGACCTCACCGACGACCGCAACACCGGTCCGGTCGGCGGGAGCAGCTCCACAGGAGGTTCGTCCACGAGCAGTGGGGGTTCCTCCACGGGCGGTGGGGGCGGGGCGTCGACCGTGCATCCGGGGTCGTTCTGCTCGCCCCCCGGTGCCGTCGGTGTGACCAGGGCAGGTACTCCCATGGTGTGCGGGCCCGGCTCGGACGGACGCAATCGTTGGCGTTCGGGATGACCTGGAAGCGAGGCCGACCGCCCCTTCGAAGGCCGCGGGCGGCGCCGGTCACCGGGTGACGACGGTTGCCCTGCCCTGTGCCCCTGTGCCCCCACCTCGGTGACCCGGGGGGGGGCACAGGGGTTCGTGCTGGCCCTCGCGGACCGGATCCCCGGCGCCAGCCCCGTCGTACGATCACGGGCCATGGACTGGGTCGAGCGCACCGCGAAGTTGAGGCAGTGGACGAGGGGCGGGGCCCGGGCGCCGCACAAGCCGCTGCTGTTGCTGTACGCGTTCGGCCGGTTCCAGGAGGACGCCGACGACGAGTTGCGGTACAGCGCGGTGGAGGCGGACTTGCAGCGGCTGTTGGCGGAGTACGGTCCTGCGCACCGGACGACGCCCGCCTACCCCTTCCACCACCTGGTCGGCGACGGGGTGTGGGAGGTGCGGACCGACCTCGGTCCGGGGAGTCCGGGCACCGGGCTGCGGGACCTGCGGGAGACGGGGGCCACCGGTCGGCTCGCGCCCGACCTCAGGGCCGCGCTGCGGCGGGAGCCGGAGTTGCTGCACCGGATGGCGCGGGCCCTGCTCGACCTGCACTTCCCTCCCTCGCTCCACGGTGAGCTGTGCGAGGCGGTCGGCCTGGATCTGGACCCCGAGCCGGCGGGCGCCGGGCAACTCTCCCGCGCGCGCCGGCAACGGGACCGGCGGATGCGGGAGTCGGTGCTGACCGCCTACGAGTACCGGTGCGCCTTCTGCGGCTACGACGGGAGGGTCGGTGCGCTTCCGGTCGGGTTGGAGGCGGCTCACGTGCGGTGGTGGGCCTTCCAGGGGCCGGACGAGGTCGACAACGGGCTGTGCCTGTGCTCGCTGCACCACAAGCTCTTCGACAAGGGCGTCCTCGGCATCGACGACGGACACCGCGTCCTGGTCTCGCAGCGCTTCGTCGGCCACAGCAGCGCCGCCCGCGAGCAGGTCATAGCGCTCGCCGGCCGGCCCCTCGTCGGGCCGCAGCCGGGTGCGCGTCCGGTCGCCGCCGAACACCGCGCCTGGCACACCCGTGAGGTCTTCCACGGCGATCCGCGTCCTGCCGTGCCGGTGTGACGGTTCAGCCGGTCCAGGTGCGGGGGGACCTGGCCACGGCGTAGACGTGGGCCACCTGTCGGGGCGTCAGAGTGGCCGGCAGTCCGGACAGGACCCGGTCGATGCGGGCGGCGTCCAGGACGAGCACCGGCGGGTCCGTCCCCTTCACCGTGAGCTTCGCGGAGTGCACCACGGCGATCACGGGCCGGACGGGGACGGGGTAGCCGCAGGCCCGGGAGAGGACCCGGGAGACCCGGCGGGCTTCGGAACGGCTGATGACGACGTGGCGGGTGGGTGTCCGGTTGACGGTGATGGCCCGGTCCCCGTACCAGACGGTCTTTCCCCGGTGCCGTTTGGAGTTGACGGCGAAGACGCCCGCCGGGCCGATCGCGAGGTGGTCGACGTCCGCACCGCTGGGCCATTGGACGGCGTGCAGGGTGTGCCAGCCGTGCCGGCGCAGCGCGTCGAGCCTCCGGCCGGTGACGCGTTCGCCGGTGAGCCCGTCCCACCAGCTGCGGGTCGACGAGTGCGGCAGCCAGCGGCCGAGCAGCCGGAGCACCGGGTTGGGTTGGAGTTCCCGGAGCTTCCTGCGGATCGCGTCCCCCGGCCGGTTGTCCGCCAGGTCGCCCGGCACGGTTCCCACCCGTTCCCCCTCCTGCCCGCCGTCGTGCTGGCAGATCACCACGGTGGGCGGGGCGGCACCAGGTCCTTCTCGGCCAGAGGTCGCCCACCGGTTCGGAGCGTGCGCCGAAGTGCAGCTCTGTAGGTCCTCTTGATGACCGTCGTTGCCGGCCGGGGCAGCGCAACGGTCTGGAAGCGTGCTGACACCCGGGCTGACAGCCCGAGTTCGACCGGTGGAAGCGGAGCTCGCCGGACCGACTTCGCAACGGGCCCTGCGCCGCCTCCGGCCGGAGCGGCTGACCGAACGAGAGTCCGGGAAGACGCATGGGGTCGGCGCGGTGCAAGCGTCATACTCGGCACATGCATCGCATCGGGGGGTACGCCGTCGAACGCAAGCTCGGCGAGGGCGGGATGGGAACGGTCTTCCTGGCGCGGACACGGGGCGGACGGGCTGTCGCCGTGAAGGTCGCCAAACCCGAACTGGCGGCGGACCCCGTCTTCCGCGAGCGCTTTCGCGCGGAGGTGGCGGCAGCCCGTTCCGTAGGCGGGTTCCACACGGCGCCCGTCGTGGACGCCGACGTCGAGGGCGACCCGCCGTGGCTCGCAACCGCGTACATCCCCGGCCCGACGCTCGTCGAGCACCTCGACGCCACCGGACCCATGGGCGAGCCCGAGTTGCGGGCTCTCGCCGCAGCGCTCGCCGAGGCGCTGGCATCGATCCACGGCTGCCGGCTCGTCCACCGCGACCTCAAACCGGGCAACATCGTCATGGCTTCCGACGGCCCCCGCGTGCTGGACTTCGGCATCGCCCGAGCGCTGGAGTCGTCGCGGCTGACGGCGACCGGCTCCGCCTTCGGCACCCCCGGGTACCTCTCCCCCGAACAGGCTCTGGGCCATGACGTGACCGAAGCCAGCGACATGTTCGCACTCGGCGCGGTGCTGGTCTGCGCCGCCGGGGGCAGCGCCTGGGGCGAGGGCACGTCCATGGCCCTGATGTACCGGTCGGTGCACGAACCCCCGGACCTCTCCGCAGTACCGTTCGGCATGCGCGAGGTGGTGGCGGCCTGCCTGCGCAAGGACCCGACCGACCGCCCGACGCCCCACGCGCTCCTGGACCGGGTGACCGGTCCGGTGCACGGCCCGCCCGCGAGTCGCACGCCCACGGTTCCGGTGCCCCCGCCCTCCCCGTCCGCGGCGCTGGCCTCGGCACCGACCCAACCGGCGGCCCCGCCCCCACCGGTCCGAAGGCCACTCCCCCACCACGATCACTTGGTGATCGGTGGTCCGTCCGCGAGCCTCACCGCGGACGGTGCCGGTGTGTCCCTCCGGGTGGGCCAGGAAGAAGCGGACTTCGACTGGTCCGAAATCTCCGCCATCACCTGGGTGTTCGGGCGGCGGGGACGTCTGAGCATCACGGTCCGGGTCCACGACGGCACGGCCTACCTCTGTGAACTCGATGCCCCGAGCGCGCGTCACCGCGAGGAGTGGACCCGCGGACTCCGCGAACGCGTCGGTCGGCACCTCGAACGCTGAACACCCCGTGCTGGTTCCACGTCGGGCGATCCGGGGGGGCGTCCGCCGTCCGCCCCGGGCGGGGTCGCCCACCCGCTCAGAGCAGGACCGTCCCCGCGGCCGCCCCCGCCGCGGTGAGGAACAGGGCCAGCAGGTGCAGGGCGGTGTCCCAGGTGTGGGAGCGGTGTTCGGCGGCGGGGTCCGTGGTGAAGCGGGCCGGGTCGGTGGGTGCGTGGTGGACGGTGAGGTAGCGGCCGTGGGAGTCGGCGCGGTCGGGGACGGCCGAGGGGCAGTGGGCGGTGACCTCCGTGCCCTCGCGGGTGGTGAAGGCGAGGACCGGGGTCCAGGTGGTGAAGGTGGTGCCCTCCCCGTCGGTGTCGGTGTCCTTGAGGACGGCGACGACCCGGGCCCGGGCGGTGACCATGGCGGTCGTCTCGGTCCGGCGGCGGCGCACCGCCCGCAGGTTCGCGGGGAGGCGGCCGGCGAGGAGGACGGCCAGCGGGCCGCAGGTGGCGATCAGCGCCCAGGGCCAGCCCCACTCGACCGCGGCGACGGCGACGAGTCCGGCGTAGACGAGGAGCACCGCGCAGTGGGGCACGGTGCGTCCGCGGTCGTCCGCGTCCTCGTCGTGCGGTCCGTTGGTGAGCCGGTAGGCGTGCGGTCTGCCCCGTGGGTAGTGGACGCCGAGTTCCCGGCCCACCCAGGCGACGGTGATCGACTCGCCGTGCCCGCGGTCGTTGGTGACGGTGAACCCTTCTCCGGTGGACGGGTCGCGGAAGGTGAGGACCACCGGGATGCCGTCCTTGCGGGAACCTCCGTGCCGGGGTTCGCGGACCCGCGTGACGCGGCCGGCGGTCCGCACCGTCCGCCCGGCCCGGGTCGTGCCGGCGAGTGACCTGCCGTAGCCGACGAGTGCCACGGCGACACCGCCGGCGCACCACAGGGCGAGGTAGTCGTGCGGGTCCATGCGTCTGCCCTCTCCTGCCTGCTCGGGTCCGTCACGGTGCGGGGGTGTGCCGCAGCACCTCGCCCCGTCCGTCCGCCTCCAGCCGGGCCGTGCCGTCCGGGCCGGTGACGACGATCCGGATGGTGAGGGGGCCCGTTGCGGTGCGGCTCGCGGTGAGGTGCCAGGTCTGCGGACTGCCGGTGGACGAACCGGACTTGGCCTGCGCGACCAGGGCGGGGATGCGCTCGTAGGGCAGGGCGCGCGGGTCGAAGCCGGGCGCCGCCGTGCCGGTGGGGGCGAACGCGACGGTGAGGGTGCGCTCCTGCGCGATGACCGTGAGCGCGCGGCGGCCGTTCCCGTCCCCGGTGAGGGGGTCCACGGCGCGGCGCAGTTCGCCCGGGTCCAGCAGGGACTGCCCCGGGCCGAGGGTGACCGTGGCCAGCCCCGAGGTCACGACCACGGCAGAGGTCGTGGCGGACACGGACGGGCGCGGGCCGGGAGATCGGGCACCGGTGTCCCCGGCGTCCCCGGCGAAGAGGTCGGCGCGGAACAGCAGGACGACCGCGCTCGCGGAGAGGAGCAGGGCGAGCAGCCGGGCCGCACGGCCCGCGGAACCCTTCACCGGCCGGCTCGGCATCGGCGGGCCGGGGGCCGAGTCGATGCGCGCCGCGGCGGCCCGGTCCTCCCACGCGGGGGTGGGCCGCCGCACGATCCGCACCCGCCACGGCCGGTCCGGCGGGTACTGCACCACCAGCAGGCCGCCCGGACGGTGGTCAGGCAGGTCGACGCGGTGGACGTCCTCGGTGACCTCGACCCGGTAGGCGGGGGCGTCGTCGGGTGCGACGGTCAGGTCGAACCGGACGGTCAGCTCGCTGTGTTCGTCGTCGCCGGTGGCGTCCAGGGCCTCGATCCTCGCCAGGGCCGTGCGGGGCGGGACGGCCTCCTCGCGGGCACGGCGGGCCATGCCGGCGAGGAGGGCCAGCAGACCGCAGAGCGCGGGCAGACCGAGGCCCGCGAGGAACAGCGGCACGCTCCCGATGACCGGACCGACGACCAGCGCGGCCGACGACGCCCCGGCCACCGTGCCCGTCAGCAGACCGCGGGCGACGGCGACCGGGGCACCGTGCCCGGGCGGCGCGCCGCCCGTGGTGGTCGTCATGGCTGCGATTGTGCCGGGCGGGGGCGGTGGCCGGAAGACCGTTCGGGGCGGGGGCGGAGGTGAGGCCGGCGGACGGGCGCGCCCGGCAGTCGGAGGTCGGGTCGTGCGGGGATGTGGTGGGGGGAGCATGTCCTGCGCGTTCGTCCGCCCGTTACGTCAGGCGACGCTTCATCAGATCGTCCAGGAAAAGGTGGAACGTCCAGGAAAAGGTGGAACCGTGGACCTGTTGCAGTTGCGCTACTTCCACGTCGTCGCCCGTCACGGGCACATCAGCCGTGCCACGGAGGAACTGCACGTCGTGCGACCCTCGCTGAGCCGGACCATCGCACGCCTGGAGGCCGAACTCGGCTCGCCGCTCTTCGACCGGCGGGGGGCGCATCCGGCTCAACCGGCACGGCGCACTCTTCCTGCGACACGTCGAGCGCGCCTTGAGTGCGCTCGACGACGGGCGCCGGGCGCTGGACGACGCCCGGGACGCGAGGCTCGGACAGGTCAGCATCGCCTCCGAGACCCTGCTGACCGTCGCCCGTGTCCTCGGTGGCTTCCGTACCACCCAACCCCTTGCCGATGTACGACTCTTCCAGTCCGACGGCGAGGAGATGAGTCGACAACTGCGCTCCGGTCAGGTGGACTTCTGTGTGGCATCACAACGGTTGAGCGGCCCGCGACTGAAGTCGATCGAGCTCGGCCGCGAGGAGTGCCTGCTCGCGGTCCCGCTCGGGCACCGGCTCGACGGGCGGGACCGGGTCACCGTTCCCGAACTGGCCGACGAGCCCTTCGTCACCATGCGTCCGGGCCACTTGCAACGCACCTTCCTGGACCGCCTCTTCGCGGTGCACGGCCTGGTACCGCGGTTGTCCTGCGTGGGGGACGAGCCGGGCGCCAGCCAGGACATGGTGAGTGCGGGGCTCGGCATCGGCCTCATCCCGGCGATGTCCCGCCGGCTCGGCACCAGTACCCACGTCCCGGTCGCGTGGGTGCGCGTGGACGTTCCGGACTGCCACCGGGTGCTCACCCTGGTGTGGAACGAGGGCTCCTACCTGTCCCCAACCGCCCTGGCATTCAGTGAGTTCATCACCAGTCGGCCCTTCATGACGCACCGCCTGCCCGAGCAGTGCCCCGTGGGCGACCGACGACGCGTGGGGTCCTCGTCGAGGAGGGCGTTCGGGGCCGGTAGCGGCGGGTTCCCGGCGGACGCGATGGAAGGAACGGCGGACGGGGCGCGGGCGGATCGACGGTCACCCCCTTGCCGTGGGCTGACTGGTCCGGCCTGGCCTCCGAGGCGGGCGCGACCGCCCGCGCGACCGAGCTGCTGGAGGCGGTGTCGGACCTCGACGTGACTGCGGGCCCCACCCCCGGGGCCGGCCGAACCCGGGCCGGGGGGCCGGTCCGTCCTCACCGACGCCGACCGCCCGGGCCGGGTGGGTCGTGGTCGACGACGGGACGGTCCACGGGTCGGGAACCACGCGGTGCGCCCGGCCCACCGCCAGTAGCCGCCGCCCGGCCTCGGGCCTCCCCCTACAGGGTGGAGTCGATCCACTCGCGCACGTCGTGGCGCATCAGCAGAACGGCGGCCAGCGGCATGGCCAAGGCGAGCAGCGTCAACAGGCCCACGACGAGGAGCACCATGTTGACGCCGGCAGGGAGCACCGCCATCCCGGATGCCAGCAGGAAGGCGGGCAGGCAGATGCCCAGGACGCGGGCGATCGCGATGGCGTAGGGGCCACAGCACCACACCCGGTACGCCCACAGGGCCGTGCAGGCCAGCCACAGCAACAACGGCCATCCGGCGGTGAGGAATTCGAGGAAGCCGATGTCGATCACGTCCGTTTCGGACGGTTCGGACGGTTCGGACGGTTCGGACGAGAAGTCCACGCCGAAGGACCTGGACAGGGCCTCGTCGATGGCCTTGAGGATGACCTCGACGAGGAGGGCGAGTCCGAAGTTGAACGCAAAGGGCAGCAGCCCGAACGCGGCGACCAGCAGGGCGCTCAGCTTCACCGCCCACGGGCGCGGTGCGGTGGACTTCACCCGTGCCGGCACGCCGGCACGCCGGTAGACCCTCCGCAGGGCGCGGGGCAGCGCCCGTTGGGTGCGCCGCGCGAGGCCGACGAGGGGGAACCTGCCGTCCAGCATCTCCCAGTGCGGCGTCCAGTCGCTGTCGAACCAGATCGCAGCGCGGACGTAGCGCCCCCGCAGGAGGAGATGTCGCAGCCGTCGGGGCGGGTAGGACGGTAGCCCTCGGGGAAAGTGCCTCCCCAACGCCTGCTGGAACTGCGCGTACTGACCTCGGCCGCGGCTGACGAGGAGGACCAGGCGGGTGGGGTCGTCGCGTTCCTTCAGTTCCTCGACCTCCCAGGTGAGGCCCCCTCCCGCACCGGTGGCCAGCAGGACCAGTGTGGCGCGATCGAGCGCGTGGAGCACCTCGCCCTTCCAGGTGCCGTCCGAGGCGTAGTGGCGCTCGGCGCCGAGGTGCGGCAGCTTGTCCTTCGTGTCCCCGAGCGCGACCAGCTGCCCGAACGGTGCCACCGCGCGGCTGACCTGTTGTTCTTCGGTGCGTAGATGCGCGGGCGTCGGCAGCATGAAGGAGAACAGGAGGCGGAACCACCGGAGTGCGGCGACCTGGGAGAAGCCGGCGTCGTCCTTGAACGCCCGGAGGAACAGGACGATCGGTTCGTCCGCGGGTAGGTCCCGGAGGCTGGTCAGGACGGGCGCCACATGTTGTCGTCCCCGCAGCACCGCCCACACCCCGCCCACCACCAGGACCGCGGCGAGCGCCAGCAGTCCCCAGGCCGTCGTGGCCGAGGTGCCCTCGCTTCCGTGGGCGATTCCCAGGCATCCGCTGCCCAGGGTCAGCGCGACCCATCCCAGGGCGTTCCATCGCCTTCCCCGGCGGGGGAGTTGTTTGATCACAGCGGCTCGGCGGGGTGCGCGGCGCGGTCGCGGAGGGGCTGCTGCGTGACGTGATTCCGACACGTCGCTCCGTTGGGTCGAGTCGGGTCATGCTGTCGGTACTCACCGTAGTGCTGAGAAGATGCCGTGCATGGGGGTTTCAGGAGATTCGACCGTGCAGTGGGTATGGGCTCGCCAGAGCGTGTGGTCCCAGGCGGCCAACGAAGCGAAACGCGCGATCGGACGGGCCAGGAAGCTCGGCCTCGTGCTGGGCGCGACGGGGGCGTGCGCCGGTACGGCCGCCGCCCAGGTCATGGCGTGGAACGGCACGTTGGGGAAGGTCCTGGCGTTCTTGGCGGCCGTGACGGTGGGGCTCGTGCCGGTGGTCACCAAGGCGGCGGGTCCTCAACAGGTCGGTGACTGGACCAGACTGCGTTCGGTCAGCGAACGGCTGAAGGGGGAGGTCTACGCCTACCTGGCACACGTTGATCCCTATCGGGACCCAGACGCCCACCAGGTGCTCCTGGAGCGGGTCGAGCGGGACCTCACGGACGCCTCCGACCTGGTCGGTCGCACGATCGGCATCGCCCCGCGGGCGCGCTCGCTGCCCGCAGTCACCGACGTCGATTCCTATCTGGCGGTACGGGTGGTCGGCCAGGTCGAGGGCTACTACCGGCCCCGTGCGGCGCACATGGGCCAGCGGAGCACCCACGTGCGCCGCGTCGAAGTGGCCTTGGCGGCCACCGCGGTGCTGCTGGGTGCCGTATCCGGTGCCTTCGGGGGCAGTTCGGCCACCGCGTGGGTCGCGACGGTCACCACCGTGGCCGCTGCCGTCACCGCCCATGCGGCCTCCTCCCGGTACGCCTACCAGGAGATGGAGTTCTCCCGCACCGCGACGGAGCTGGAGACCTTGATAGCCCAACGCGCCGCAGGAGCCGGCCCGGCGTCCGACGACGTCCTCGTCGCCCGCTGCGAACGGGCCATCTCGGCGCAGAACGACAACTGGGTGACGAAGTGGCTGAGTGAGTAGCCGACTCGTCGAAGGTGGTGGTGGCCCGTGCCCCGCTGCCGTAACCACCACAACTCCGCCCCTGCGGAAGCCGCATCAGGAAGCCTTCGGGTGCATGCACCGCACCCCCGGTGGTGGGACCGCCTCCCCCGCCACCACGAGGAGCCGGAGGGCAAGAGGCCGGAACGGGACGGCCCCGCCGCTCCCCCATCGGGAGAGGGCGGGGCCGTTCGGCGCCGGATGGTTGCGGGCTCAGACCGCGTCGAACTCGCCGGTCTTGACGCCCGCGACGAAGGAGGAGAACGCGCCGGCCGGGAAGTTCAGCACCGGACCGTCCAGGACCTTGGAGTCCCGCACCGGCACCGCACCGGCCACGGCGGCACGAGCGGGGGCCCACTCCACGCAGGTACCGCCGCTGCCGCTGTACGAGGACTTGATCCAGTTCAGGGGTTCTATCGTCACGAGATGCCCTTCCGTACCTGCTCGATCACGGCCACAGACTCGGCCTGCGACAGCGCCTCTGTTCCCAGTTGATGGTAGTCCCTCACCAGCGGACGGACCGAGGTGCTTTCCCGGTCCAAGAAGCCCTGGCGCTGGGACTCCTCGTAGGCCAGTACGGAGCCGTCCTTGAGCGTCAGCAGATTCACCGAGCGATTGAAGGGCCGTAGTTCCCCCATGGAATAGGGGGCGATCTGGAGCGAGGTGTTGGGCCGGGCGGCGAACTCCAGCAGGTGATCCAACTGCCGCTTCATCACCTCGGGGCCGCCGACCATCCGCCGGATACAGCTCTCGTCCAGGATCACGTGGAGCAAGGGCGGTGGCGTGCGCGTCAACGCCACCTGTCGCTCTATCAGTACCTCGATCCGTTCCTCGGCCTGTTCGTCCGTGATCGTGCCCCGCCGGACGTGGCCCGTCTCGATGGCCGCCGCGTACTCCCGGGTCTGGAGCGGGCCCGGGATCAGGCCCACCTCGAAGAGCCGGACCTCCTCGGCCCTGCCCTCCAGCACCACGTATTCCGGGAAACCCTCCAGCAGGCTGCCGCTCTTGATCTCGCGGTACCAGCGCTCGAAGGACTCGGGCTTGCCCTTGAGTCCGAACGCCTTGTCCGCTTCCAGCGCACTGCGAAGGGTCGGCGGCTTACGAGCAGTTTCCATCGCGGAGATGTGCTGGCTGGAGTAGCCCATCAATTCGGCGAGGTGTTCCTGCGTCCAGCCGCGCGCCTCGCGCTCCTTGCGTAAACGGGCTCCGAAGGCCGCCACCGGTCCTGATTCCGGGTCCAGTTGTTTCCTGTTCATGGCCAACTCTTCCTTCGTGGCTACCAGGTTGAAGGGAGTTCGACTCTAGGACACCCTGAGCCTGCCCGGTAGTGGATTCACTACGGAGAGGAGTTATCGGTGTCTGACCCGAACATTCCTGCGGAGTTGAACGAACTTCCGTTCGCTTCACCACACGGGAAGGTGGCGGAGGCGAAGCCTCCGGAAGCCTTCCCCGAGGGAACTCCGTTCGACGGGATGGGTGTTGGCGCGTTCGCCTACGACACGCGGAGGGGGCGTGTCGGGGAGATCATGCACATCAGCCGCAACCTCTACGCGCTCCGCCCGGCCGGCGGGGGCCTTGAGTGGGACGCCCGCCGTGAGGACCTCCGTCCGGCCACCGCACTGGACCGGCTCCGGCCGGCACTGGAGGAGGTGAACGGCCGGAGCGAGGAGGGCGGTTGCGCAACCGGATGGGTGAAGCGGCGGTGGTGCCACCTGGAATGGACCCTCAAGCAGGTGGAGTCCTGGGGCGTGCGGGCGCACGTCCAGTGCGTGTCCGGGAGCCCGCGGTGCGGGGCGGCTCCCCCGCTGGGGCCCGAAACCCGCACTCCGGACGGGGCCTTGGCCTGGGCCGAGGAGCACCTGCGGGCCACCGGGCACCGCCGGTACCAACGCTCCCTGCACGACACCGTGCAGTGGGACCCGCCCCGGGGCGTCGACCCGCGCACCCTGCCCGGGGTGACCACGTGATCGGCCGCTGGGCCCGGCCCTCACGCGCCCGCGCCCGCGCCGGAGTGCGCGGGCGGCCGACCCCGGTCCCGGTGCCGACGGCGCCCGAGGACCGACCGTGGCCCGTGTACCGCGCTCTGGTGCTCGCGGAGGGGCCGGTGGCCGGTACCGGTGGGCGGGGGAGGGTGGTGCTGGGGACGTTCAGCAGCCCGCATCCGGGGCGGGTGCTGCGTTGGCTGCGCCGTCAGGCGGTACGGGTCGCCAACGGGCTGGACCCGGACCCGGTCACCGCCCCGCACCTGGTCGTCCGCGCCCTGCGGCCCGACCCGGCTCCCTGCGCCGGGTATCCGGACGACGTGCCCACCGCCCTGCGCGACTGGGCCCACCGCGACGGCTGCCGCAACGAAGCCCGCCGCCAACTGACCTCCGGCGAGCCGTTCTTGCTGGTCAGCGGCGACCACACGGGCTGGTACGCGCTCACCGCCTGGCCGGTGGCCGACCCCGGCCGCGTGCCGCCCGGGCACTTCCGGCCGATACCCGGGTTCAGTCCGTCGAGCGGAAGTCGCTCAGCGGCATCCTGACCTCCGCGACCGTCACGCCCACCCGGGCGAGGCGCTCGACGGCCCGGGTCACCGCCTCCCCTGCCGTGGCACCCGGCACCGTGCAGGGGAACCGCACCCCGCCCGGGTCCTCCTCCCGGCCGGACTACTTCCGCAGTCCTTCGTCCAGGACGGTCATCAGCCGGGCCACCCGGCTCCTGCCGAACGGGGCCGCCGGGTAGCGGCTGAGCACGTCGACGACGACCGGGGCGGCCCGCAGTCGGGCGCGTTCGATCGAGTCCAGGCCGGCGGCGGGGTCCCCGTCCGCCTGGAGTTCCGCCACCCGGGCCGCGCAGGCGGCGGCGCGCAGGATGTGGCCGACCTGGGTGGCCTTGGCGAGGGGGTGGAGGTAGGCGGCGGCGGCCGCGTCGCCCGCGGCGCGGGCGGCGAGTTGCTCGGCCTCGGTGGCGGCCTGGCGGGCGGCGCGGTGCGCGTCCAGGGCGGTGATCCGTTGCAGCCGGGTCCGCCGGGCGCCGTTCACGAACTCCCGGGCGGCGTCGACGGCGGCCCGGGGGCGGGGGTCCTCGGGGTTGCCGGCCTCGAAGACGGGGAGCACCGCCTCCGCGCTCTCCAGCGCGTAGCGGGCGACCGCTCGCAGTTCGTCCATGGTCAGCTCGAAGTCCGCGGGGGCGCTCGTCATGCCTCCGATCCTGTCATCGGCCGGTGACCCCGGCCGATCGATTTTCCGGCCGCCCGGACCGGACGGCCGGAACATTCTTGACCTTTTCGATGACATCCCTTTGCCTGCACATGATGTGACTGCTCGTCAAGTTCTGATTCGGCAGTCGCCCGGATTCGACGGATGGGCGGTCGGGTTCGAGACGGAACCGGAGCGACACCCGCACCGGCTTCGCTCGGGTGTTCGAACGGTGCGAAGGGGGGCGTTCTCCCCCGCCGGCCCGCGCCGGGTGGGTACCGTTCCGCGAATGAAGGCCGTCACCGTGTCGATCGACGTACCCCAGGGGCCCGAGCGGGTCTTCGACTTCCTCGACGTCATGGCCCACCACGAGCGCTTCACCGACCACTACCTGAGGAACTGGCGCCACGAGGGCCCCGACCGGGGCGTCGGTTCGCGGGCCCACGTCACCGCCGTACTGGGCGGGGTCCCGTCCGAGGTCACCATCGAGGTGGTCGAGGCGGAACCCCCGCGGCGGATCGTCGAGC
Organism: Streptomyces sp. NPDC002490; assembly: GCF_040296045.1. Classification (NCBI taxonomy): domain Bacteria; kingdom Bacillati; phylum Actinomycetota; class Actinomycetes; order Kitasatosporales; family Streptomycetaceae; genus Streptomyces; species Streptomyces sp. NPDC002490. The sequence continues at coordinate 19,931 of NZ_JBEOWM010000027.1, forward strand.
GCAACGTCAGCGCGGGTGGGCGGCGCCGGGCGCACGGCACCTACCTCATCGAGCCCTCGGCCGGCGGCGGGAGCCGGGTGTCGTTCACGTACGCCTGGGTGCACGCCCCGCTCGCCGACCGGCTCCTCGCCCCCGCCGTACGGGCCACCATGCGCCGGGCCAACCGCCGGGTGCTGCGCCGCCTGGCCGTCGAGTTGGACCGGCACGCCGACGGCGGCGCCGACTCCTGACCGCGGGGGGCGGCCCGGCCCGGACCGCACGGGAGGCGGCCGGAGCCGGGCGAACCCGCAGATATCACCAGGCCCGCACGGGTCGCTACGGATGGTGCAGGTGGGACGCCTGAGGCTCCTGTAAATGAACCGGTGCGACTTGTTCCACACTCTTTCGTCTCACATATTGAGCCAGCCGGGTTCAAGGTACTGGTCAAGTGGTTTACATGCGCGTAACACTGACCCTTGCCCCCGCGCGCGGCAACGACGCCGAGCGCTCATCGCTGTACCGGAGTCGAGCGAGCACGCCAGCCGCTTTCGATCCGGTGGTAGCCGCGCCAGGAAGGCACCCATTCCGTGACGACGCGATCCGACGTGCAGAAAACCCTCGGCACCCTCCTCACCGACATCGAACGGCGCAACCCCGCCCAGCCCGAGTTCCACCAGGCCGTCCACGAGGTCCTGGAGACCCTGGCGCCGGTGCTCGCGGCCCGTCCCGAGTACGCCGAGGCCGGGCTCGTGGAGCGGCTGTGCGAGCCGGAGCGCCAGGTCATGTTCCGGGTGCCGTGGCAGGACGACCACGGGCGGGTGCAGGTCAACCGCGGTTACCGGGTCGAGTTCAACAGCGCCCTGGGCCCGTACAAGGGCGGCCTGCGCTTCCACTCCTCCGTCAACCTGGGCGTCATCAAGTTCCTGGGCTTCGAGCAGATCTTCAAGAACGCGCTGACCGGCCTCGGCATCGGCGGCGGCAAGGGCGGCAGCGACTTCGACCCGCACGGGCGCAGCGACGGCGAGGTCATGCGGTTCTGCCAGTCCTTCATGACGGAGCTGTACCGGCACATCGGCGAGCACACCGACGTGCCGGCCGGCGACATCGGCGTCGGCGGCCGGGAGATCGGCTACATGTTCGGCCAGTACCGCCGCATCACCAACCGCTGGGAGGCCGGTGTCCTCACCGGCAAGGGCCAGGGCTGGGGCGGCTCGCTGATCCGCCCGGAGGCCACCGGGTACGGCAGCGTGCTGTTCGCCGCGGCGATGCTGCGCGAGCGCGGCGAGGACCTGGAGGGGCAGACCGCGGTGGTGTCGGGCTCCGGCAACGTCGCCATCTACACCATCGAGAAGCTGCGCGCGCTCGGCGCCAACCCGGTGACCTGCTCCGACTCCTCCGGTTACGTGGTGGACGAGAAGGGCATCGACCTCGACCTGCTGAAGCAGATCAAGGAGGTCGAGCGGGGCCGGGTCGACGCGTACGCCGCGCGGCGGGGCGCCTCCGCCCGCTTCGTGCCCGGCGGACGGGTGTGGGAGGTTCCCGGGGACGTGGCGCTGCCCTCGGCCACCCAGAACGAACTCGACGAGAACGACGCCGCCGTGCTGATCCGCAACGGGGTCAAGGCGATCTCCGAGGGCGCGAACATGCCGACCACGCCCGAGGCGGTCCACCTGTTCCAGCAGGCCGGCGTCGCCTTCGGCCCGGGCAAGGCGGCCAACGCGGGCGGCGTCGCGGTCAGCGCGCTGGAGATGGCGCAGAACCACGCCCGCACCTCGTGGTCGGCGCAGCGCGTCGAGGACGAGCTGACGCACATCATGAACGACATCCACGCCACCTGCCACGAGACCGCCGAGCGCTACGGCGCGCCCGGCGACTACGTGACGGGCGCCAACATCGCGGGCTTCGAGCGGGTCGCCGACGCGATGCTGGCGCAGGGCGTCATCTGATCCCGGCCCTCCCGTCGGTTCCGGACGTTCCACCGGCCCCGGACGTCACGCCGGTTCCGGACGTTCCACCGGTGCCGGACGTCGTGCCGGTGCCGGACGCCGTGCGGTCCGTGCCCAGGGCTTCGGCCAGGGCGCGGGCCGCGCGTTCGGTCTCGGCGAAGCCCACGTACAGCGGGGCGAAGCCGAAGCGGAGGGTGTCGGGGGCCCGGTGGTCCCCGATCACGCCCCGGGCCAGCAGTTCCGCCATCACCCGCTCGGCGTCCGCGCAGCGCAGCGCCACCTGGCTGCCCCGCTCGGCGCGGGCGGCGGGCGTGAGCACCTCGACCCGGCCGGGCGGCAGGTAGGCGGCCACGCACTCCAGGAAGAGCTCGGTGAGCGCCAGCGACTTGGCGCGCACCGCCTCCACCGAGACGCCGTCCCAGACGGTGAGCGCCTCCTCCAGGGCCAGCATGGACAGGATGTCGGGGGTGCCCACGCGCCCCCGCAGCACGCCGGGCGCCGGCTCGTACCCGGGGCGCATCCCGAAGGGCTCCCGGTGGCCGTTCCAGCCGGGCAACGGCGAGTCGAACCGGTCCTGGTGGTCCCGGCGCACGTACAGGTAGGCGGGCGCCCCGGGCCCGCCGTTGAGGTACTTGTAGGTGCAGCCGACCGCGAGGTCCACCCCGTGCAGGTCCAGGTCGACGGGGAGGGCGCCGGCGCTGTGGCAGAGGTCCCAGACCACGAGGGCGCCGGCGGCGTGGACCGCGCCGGTGAGCCCGGGCAGGTCGTGCAGCCGCCCGGTGCGGTAGTCGACGTGGTTGAGCAGGACGGCGGCCGTGCGGGGGCCGAGCGCCCCGGGCACCTCGGCCGGCGGCACCGCCCGGACCGTGCAGCCGGTCATCCGGGCGGCCGACCCGGCGAGGTACCCGTCGGTGGGGAAGGTGGTGGCGTCGACCACGAGTTCGTCCCGCAACGGGGCGTCCGGGTCCGCCTCCCGGGCCAGCCGGACCGCGCCGACCACGGCCTTGAAGACGTTCACACTGGTCGAGTCGCCGACCACGAGCTGGCCGCGGGCCGCGCCGAGCAGCGGGGCGATCCGGTCGCCGACCCGCTGCGGGGCCTGCCACCAACCGCTGTCCGTCCAGGACCGGATGAGGAGCTCGCCCCACTCGTGGCGGACCACCTCCTCGACCCGGGCGGGCACCGAACGGGCCAGTGCGCCCAGCGAGTTGCCGTCCAGGTAGACCGCGCCCGGCGGTTCCCCGGGCAGCGCGAACAGGTCGCGGCGGGCGGCCAGCGGGTCGGCGGCGTCGAGTTCGGCGGCCTTGCGCGCCAGCGGACGGTCCGCGGTGGCGCCGGGGCCGGCGGGCGGCCTCACACCCGGCTCCGGGCGGTCCACAGCTCGGGGAAGACGGTCTTGGCGGCCCGCTTCTCCAACCAGGCCACGCCCGCCGAGCCGCCGGTGCCGGGCTTGGCGCCCATGGCCCGGCGGGTGGCGGACAGGTGGTCGTTGCGCCAGCGCCAGACCAGCTCCGCCACGTCGGTGAGCGCCTCCCCGAGCCGCAGCAGCTCCGGATCGGCGTCCCCGCGGGCTTCGCCCGGGCGATCCGGGGCCCCGGCCGGGCGCTCGGCGGCGTACAGGGCCGTCCACACGTCCTCGACCTGCGGGGACGGTGCGTAGCGTGCGGTGGGGTCGCGGTGCAGGACCTCCGCGGGGATGCGGTGGCCGCGGCGGTCGAGGAGCCGCAGCACCTCGTCGTACAGGCTGGGGGCGTGCAGCGCCTCTTCGAGCTCGGCGTGCACGCGGGGCGCGCCCCGGTGCGGAACGAGCATGGACGCCGACTTCTCGCCGAGCAGGAACTCCATGCGCCGGTACATCGCCGACTGGAAGCCGGAGCCCTCGCCGAGGGCCGCCCGGTAGGAGTTGAACTGGGCGGGGGTGAGGCCGCTGAGCGGGCGCCAGGAGGCGTTCAGGGCCTCCAGCTCCCTGGTGGAACGTTTCAGCGCAGCGGTGGCCGCAGGGACGTCGTCCTCCCGCAGGGCCCGCGAGGCGGTCTCCCACTCGTGGACGATCACGGTGAACCACAGCTCCATGACCTGGGTGGTGACCAGGAAGACCATCTCCCCCGGATCGTCCGAGAGGGGCTGCTGGAGGTGGGTGAGCACCTCCGCGCGGACGTAGTCCTCGTAGGGCGTGGTCCCCTGGAAGTCGAGGTGCGGCGCCGTCTCGGGCCCGGTCGCGTCCTGCGGTCGCCCGCCGGGCGGGGCCGTCGGGCCGTACTGGTGCGTCTGGTGGGACATCGCTGTCTCCGTGCCTGTTCGGGTGGCGGTCCGCCCCTGCCCTTCCGGCAGGGGGCCCCGGTCCCCACCGGCATCCTCGGCGATCTTCCCGCACCCGACAAGGGGTCGCACGTCGAGCGCCGCCCGACGTGCGACCCGGCCCCGCGGAGGGGCCCGCCCCGCCCGGGCGAGGGGGTGGGCCCGGGCGGGGGGGGTGGTCACCGGTCCTGGGCGAACCTCGCCAGCACGTTGCCGGTGATCCGGGCGACGTTGTTGTCGAAACCGCGGTAGGCGAGGCTGCCCGCCCAGCAGATGGAGCCCACCGAGAAGACGGCGCCGCCCCCGTCGATCGTGAAGTAGGTCAGATCGGAGCGCACCCGCTCGTTCTCGGTGCCGCCCTGGCCCGGCGCGGTCATCAGCAGCTCCTCCTGGGTGATCTGGTACCGGTCGTCGAGTCCGGTCGAGGTGGCCAGCCGCAGTGCGTGCGCGGGGGTGCCCAGGTCGAAGCCGAACCGGTCGACCTCGTCGCCCGCGGCGCCGCCCAGGACGTGGCCGAAGTCCCCGATCACCTCGTCCGGTGCGACGCCCTCGAAGATGAAGGCGACCGACTCGTCGTGGCTGTCGTCCAGCCGCCGGTACCCGGCGGCCGGGCCCCAGCCCTGTGCCGCCATGCCGACGCCCACGACCTGCTGCGGGACGTAGCCGTTGAACCGCCACAGCCCGCCGTGGTCGCCGCTCGCGCTGTGCACCAGTTCCCCGGGCGGCGAGTCCCAGCACCTGGTGCCGGAGTTGCCCCGTCGCACCTCCACGAGGTGCGGCCGGTCCTCGAAGACGCTGGTGACCCAGTAGAAGCCGTTGCCGCCCAGGTACATCAGCCGCCCGCCGTCGGCCAGGTAGGTGGTCAGCGCGTCCATCATGTCCCGGGTCCAGTACTCGGGGTGGGAGCCCGTCACCAGGGTGTTGTACCGCGCGAGCAGGGCCGGCCCCTCGCGGTGCAGGTCCTCGTCGAGGGCCACGTCGAACTCGTACTCCTCCCCCAGGGAACGGAGCCAGCCCAGGATGAACAGGTCCGCGGCCAGGTGGCGCACGTGCCCGGACAACCAGTTGTGGTAGTGCGGCCGGAGGTTCAGCACGGGACGCAGCCGGGAGGAGTAGGCGACGCCGCTGCCGTCGGTGTGCGTGTCGTAGAGGGACCTGCCGACCTCGTCGTGGCGCACGATGAACTCGTCCTGGGGGGCGAGCGCCATGTCGTGGACCATGAAGTCCTCTTGCAGCCCGGACTCGAAGAGCCGCTCGTTGGCGTACGCCTGGTAGGTGAGGCTGGGGACCAGGAAGAGCACCTTGGCCCGGCTGCCCGCCGGGCGGCGGACGAAGAAGGGGACGTAGTCCACCTCGTCGCCGGCGCGCAGTCGCAGGGCGTAGGCGCCGGGGGGCGTGCCGGTCGGTACGGTCCAGGTGAGCGAGGGCAGCCACCCGGAGTCCTCCAGGTCGTCCTCGTGGAAGTGGACCGCCGCGTAGTGGTCGGGCGCGGTGCGGAAGTCCGTGTGGCGCCCGTCCCACCGGCTGCCGGTCACCCCCCGTTGGGGTGCCTGGTGCAGGGTGCCGTGGTGGCCGTTGCCCGAACGGTCGTGCAGGCGGCTGGTGGAGAAGTCCGTCCCGAAGTCGTAGTCGGCCACGAGGGCGGTCGGTCGAACGCTCCCGCCGCTCAGGGCGCCCGCCACCTCGGAGGGGTCCAGGGCGCGGTGGTGACAGCGCGGGTCCTCGATCTTGCCGTTGAAGTGCCGGTCCAGGTAGCGGGTACCGTCGATCGGTGTCGGGGCTCCGGCGAGGTAGGTCCCGGACAGCAGGGCTCCGCTGAAGTCCAGCGCCGCGGGGGCTTCGACGGTGTCCCGCGGGCCCTCGGCCCGCCAGCCCGTGGTCCGGGCGACGTCCAGCCGCACCAGGCCCGCCGCTCCGTCGTAGGCGAGGTTGACGAAGTACCAGCAGCCGGCGTGCAGTTCGGCGCCCGAGACCAGCCGGACCTGCCCCGAGGCGTCGGCGAGGGTGAGGCCGAGCCGGCCCTCGGGGTCGACGGCCAGTTCGACGAGGTGCGGTCCGCCGTCGAGGTCACCGGAGTGGAAGAGGACCTGCTGGTGTCCGGCCCGCGGCACGGTGGGCAGGAAGCGCAGCTGCACGTTGCACGCGTTGCCCGCGAGCCACCGCTCCGGCAGCGGCAGTTCGGCGTACGAGCCGATGTCGGTGCGCTGGATCCGTCCCGGACGGGTGCCGTCGCACTCCGCCCCCACCTCCCGTACGGGGAGCTGCGTCGAACGGGGGTCGGTCATCCCGCCGAGCAGCTCCACGACCTCGGCGCGGTACTCGGCCCGGTTGGTGCTGACGTGGAAGGTGATCGGCTCGCCGGGGCGTACGCTCCACCGGTCCGCGTAGCCGGTGATGTCGAGGACGTCGCCGTTCTCGTCCAGCCGGAGGTAGGCGTCAGATGTCGGCATGGTCCGGTGCTCCCTTGGTGTCGTGAGTGCCGTGGGCGGTCGCGAAGAACCGTTCCACTTGTGGATCGATGGCCTTGCGGCCCCCCGCCAGCGTCATGATCGTGCCGACCAGGGCGCTCAGCGCGATGCCGACGGGGCTGACGAGGTGGTACGGGAAGTCCGCGAGCAGGGCGATGACGACGTACACGACCCCGACCACGAGCGAACCCAGTGCCGCGTCCGTGGTGAAGCGCTTCCAGTACAGGCCCGCCAGGATCGGGAAGGCGAGCAGCGCGGTGAACACGGAGACGTAGGTCAGGACGAGGAGGATGTTGCCGACGAAGGAGAGCGCGAACACGAGGGTCGAGAGGCCGAGCACCAGGAACACGATCCGGCTGGCGCGCACGTAGAACTGGTCGCTGCGCTCGCGGAACGCGTACCGCTTGAGCAGGTCGTTGACCACGATCGAGACCGCGGAGTTCCAGATCGCCACCATGGTGCTGATCCCGACCAGCAGCAGGGTCACCAGCATCAGCCCCTGGATGATGGGCGGGGTGTACTCCAGGACCAGTCTCGGGAGCGCTTCCTCGGGCTTGTCGAGGTCGGGCATGAGGACCCGGCTGAACATGGTGGCGAGCGCGACGAAGGCGTACAGCACGACGATCAGCACCGTGTTGGCCAGCATGGCCCGGTAGGCGACGCGTTCGTTGCGGGCGGAGAAGATGCGCTGCCCGTACCAGGGGGCCGCCACGTACAGCATGATGTTCTGGAAGCACCAGGTGAGGATGGCGGCGAACCCGTAGTTCTCCAGGTCCCAGATCGGCTCGAACGACAGGTACTGGGCGTCGAAGACCTTGCTGAGCTGGTCGAAGCCGCCCGCGTTGGTGTAGCCGATCCAGAACATCGCCGGCACGAAGACGAGGATCATGACGTAGGCGACGATGTCGAAGGAGATGGCGGTCATGAAGCCGCCGGCCAGGGAGAGCAGGAGGCACAGGATCGTGATCACGCAGACCGTGACCAGCGGTTCCACGCCGAGCAGCACGGACAGGACCACCGACAGTCCGGCGAGGTAGGTCGCGGGCGCGATCCAGGTGAAGGTCAGGGTCACCACGCTGGCGAGCGCCCTGGTGGTCTCCGCCCGTCTGCCGGGGAATCTCCGTTCGAAGAACTCCGCGATCGTCGATATCCGCAGGCGCCGGTAGGGCTTGGCGACGGTCCAGGCGTAGATGCTGAAGACGAAGACGAAGATGAACGACGTGTACCAGAGCCCCACGGTGCCGTAGAGGTAGGCGACCGAGGCCCCTCCGATCAGCGTGGCGGTGTTGAACTCGGCCGCGCCCAAGGTGGCCACGAGGGTGGCGAAGCCGGTCTTGCGCCCCGCCAGGTTGTAGTCCTGGTAGCTGTTGATGCGGCGGTAGGACCGGTAGGCGAGGAAAAACAGCAGCGCGGTGAAGGCGATGGTTATCGCGTACTTCTCCGTCATGACTCTCCTAGTTCATGTCTGCCTCCTTGACGAGGGCGCCACAGCCGTGGGGGGCGGGGCGTCTCGTGCCCGGATAGCCCAGGTCGCTCGGAGTGCGCGTGCCGCGAGCCAGAAGAAGACCGATTCTGCCCGCAATCGTGGTTTCCTGTGGGTTGCGTGAGGACATAGTGACCGCCTCTGTGACACTTGACAAGACCTCGCCCACCGGGTGCAGCCCACCGCTCCATCCCTCCGCTTTCTGGAGTCCCGAAGAAAGGCCAGTACAGAGGAGGTTGATCGAGCCATCCAGCGGCGGACGGCGAGACCCCGGGGTCGTCGCCCAGGGGAAGCTCCTTGACTGACCTGGAGGCCAAGGCCATACTTCCCCACAGAAAACCACATTCGGCCATAGGGACGGTCAGAACATGCTCGCAGCCGAACGGCACGCCCTGATCTCGCAGGCGATCCAGGAGGGTCGTGTGGTGTCGACCGCCGAACTGGCGGGCACCCTGGACGTCTCCACCGAGACCATCCGCCGCGACTTCGCCGAACTGGAGGCCAAGGGCCTGCTGGTACGGGTCCGCGGCGGCGCCACCCGCACCGATCACCTCAGCGGCGAGCCCCCGTTCGGAGAGCGCAACTCCGCCGCCGGCGAGGCGAAGGCGGTCATCGGCTCCCTCGCCGCCGAACTGGTCCGGCCGGGGCAGACGGTCGTGATCGACGTCGGCACCACGGCGATGCACGTCGCACGTGCCCTGGCGAAGGACTTCACCGGGGTGGTGCTGACCTGCTCGGTACTGGTCGCCAACGAACTCGCCGAGGCCACCGGCATCGAGGTCCACCTCAGCGCCGGGCGCATGCGCCGGGGCGACCTCGCCCTGGCCGGACCCGTGGCCCAGCGGTTCTTCGAGGACGTCTACGCCGACGTGGCGTTCCTCGGCTCCGGCGGCGTGCACGACGAGGCCGGCCTGACCGACTTCCACCTCGACGAGGTCCACGTCCGGCGCGTCATCATGCGGAACTCCGCGGTCAACTACGTGCTCGCCGACGGCTCCAAGCTCCAGCGCATCGCCCCCTACCGGGTGGCACCCCTGGAGCACGTCGACGGACTGATCACCGACCGACGACCGCCCGAGGAACTGGCCCGCGCCCTCGCCGCCGAGGGCAGCCGGATCATCCGGCCGGGACACGTGCGCGAGGACGTCCACCCGCAGCCCGGTCGACGCCACGAGAGCGCGACGCCCGACCCCTCGCACGGAGCCGGATCATGACCGTCGTCCTCGCCATCGACCAGGGGACCTCCGGCACCAAGGCCATGGTGGTCGACGCGGAGGGCACCGTCCACAGCGTCGTCGAACTCCCGGTGCGCCCCGTCTACCTGGCCGGCGGCGGCGTCGAGCAGGACCCGACGGAACTCCTGGAGTCGGTGCTCGCCGCCGGCCGCGCCGCGGTCGCCGAGGCGGGCCTCCCGCTGGACTGCGTCACCCTGGCCAACCAGGGGGAAACGGTGCTCGCCTGGGATCCGCGCACCGGTGAACCGCTCAGCAGGGCGATCGTCTGGCAGGACAGCCGCTCCGCCGACGTCTGCGCCGCGCTGGCCCCGTACGCGGACCTGGTGGCGGACCGCACCGGACTGGTCCTGGACCCCTACTTCTCCGCGCCCAAGATGCGCTGGCTCCGGGACCGGGTGACCGGCGACGGCGTGGTCACCACCTCGGACAGCTGGCTGCTGCACCGGCTCACCGGCGAGTTCGTGACCGACGCCGCCACCGCCTCGCGCTCCCTGCTGGTCGACCTGGACACCGTGCGCTGGGCGCCCGAACTGCTGGAGTGCTTCGGCCTCGCCGACGAGGCACTGCCCAGGATCGCCGACTGCGACGAACTCGTCGGGGAGACCACCGCCTTCGGCAGGCCCGTCCCGGTCGGCGGCCTGGTCGTCGACCAACAGGCCGCGCTGCTCGCCCAGGGCTGCCTCACCCCCGGCGAGGCCAAGTGCACCTTCGGCACCGGCGCCTTCCTCCTGGCGAACACCGGCACGACACCGTTCCGGTCCCGCGCCGGCCTGTCCGCGTCCGTCGCCTGGCGGGTGCGCGGGGAAACCGCGTACTGCCTCGACGGACAGGTGCCGACCGCCGCCTCCGCCGTGCGCTGGCTCCAGGACCTCGGCCTGCTCGCCGGCGCCGGCGAACTCGACTCCGTCGCCGCGGCCGACGCGCAGGGCGTGCTCTGCGTCCCTGCGTTCGCCGGGCTGTCCGCCCCCTGGTGGGCCCCGGAGGCCACCGCGACGCTCACCGGGATGACGCTCTCCACCACGGCCGGACACCTGGTGCGGGCGGTCCTCGACGGGATCGCCGCGCAGGTCGCCGAACTCGTCGACTGCGCCGGCACCGACATCGGCGCCCCCGTCCGCCGGTTGCGGGCCGACGGGGGACTCACCCGCAGCCGGGTCCTGATGCAGGCCGTCGCCGACCTGCTCCAACTCCCGGTCGACGTCTACCCCTCGGCCCACGCCACCGCGCTGGGCGCGGTCGGCTTCGCCCGCGCCGCCACCACCCCGGGCCTGCCGCTCGACCGGGCGGTCATCGACTGGACCCCGAGCACCAGCTACACCCCGCGCATGAGCGCCGACCGGGCCGCCGGGTTCCGGGACCGGTGGCGCCGCGCGCTCGGCCACACGGTGCGAGACAAGGAGAACGCATGAAGAGCCCATCCGACGACGTCGACGTCGTCGACGTCGCGGTCGTCGGGGCCGGTGTCATCGGCTCGGCCATCGCCCGGGTCCTCGCCGGGCACCGACTCGACGTGGTCCTGCTGGACGCGCGCGCGGACGTCGGCGACGGCACCAGCAAGGCCAACACCGCGATCCTGCACACCGGCTTCGACGCGAGCCCGGGCACCCTGGAGTCACGGCTCGTCGCCGAGGGGTACCACCTGCTCAAGGAGTACGCCGGCCGGACCGGCATCCCCTACGAGCCGACCGGCGCCCTCCTGGTCGCCTGGGACCCCGAACAGCTCGCCGCCCTGCCCGCACTGCGCGACAAGGCCGAACGCAACGGCTACCGGGAGACCGAGATCGTCGACGCGGACGAGGTGTACCGCCAGGTCCCCGCCCTCGGCCCGGGGGCGCTCGGCGGACTCACCGTCCCCGGCGAGTCCATCATCTGCACCTGGACCACCAATCTGGCGCTGGCCACCGACGCCGTCAACCGGGGGGCGCGGCTGCTCCGCTCCCACCGGGTCGAATCGATCAGCGCCGGCACCGACCGGACCGTCCTGCACACGAGCGGGGGCGACGTCCACGCGCGCTGGGTGGTCAACGCGGCCGGCCTCGGCGGCGACCTCCTCGACGCGCAGTTCGGCTTCGACCGCTTCCACCTGAACCCCCGCCGGGGCGAACTGCTGGTCTACGACAAGCAGGCCAGGCCCCTGGTCGACCGCATCGTGCTCCCGGTGCCGTCCAAGGTCGGCAAGGGCGTACTGGTGAGCCCCACCGTCTACGGCAACGTCCTGCTCGGGCCCACCGCCGAAGACCTCACCGACCGCTCGGACAGCGCCACCACCGAGGACGGCTACGCCTTCCTGCGGGAGAAGGGCGAGCGCATCATGCCGGGCCTGCTGGACGAGGAGGTCACCGCGGTCTACGCCGGGCTCCGCGCGGCCAGCGACGTCCCCGACTACACCATCGAGGTGAGCGCCGAACAGCGCTACGCCGTGGCCGGCGGCATCCGCTCGACCGGACTGACCTCGTGCATGGCGGTCGCCGAACACCTCAAGGGCCTGCTCGGCGCCGCGGGCCTGCCGCTCGACCCGCGCACCGACCTGCCCGGGCCGCCCCGCATGCCGAACATCGGCGAGGCCACGCTGCGCCCCTACGCCGACGCCGAGCGCATCGCCCGGGACCCCGAGTACGGCACGGTCACCTGCTTCTGCGAACGGGTCACCCGCGGCGAGATCCGGGACGCGCTCGACAGCACGATCCCTCCGCGGGACCTGGGCGGACTGAGGCGACGCACCCGCGCCATGAACGGACGCTGCCAGGGCTTCTACTGCGGCGCCACCGTGCTGTCCATGCTCGACGACGCCCTCACCTCGTCGAGGGCGGCCTCCGACGGCGCGGACCCGTCCGCACCGGCCGCCGAGCCCCGCACCACCGGAAGGAAGCCCGCCCGATGACCACGACCCGCACCCGACTCGAACCCGAGGTGGTCATCGTCGGCGGTGGACCCGCCGGACTGCGGACGGCCCGGGAACTCGCCGCGACGCTGCCGGGCGAAGTCCTCGTCCTGGACCGGGAAGAGCGGGCCGGGGGCATCCCCCGGCACTGCGCCCACACCGGGTTCGGCCTGCGCGACCTGCACCGGGTCATGCAGGGCCCCGTCTACGCGGACCGGATGGTGCACGACGCCGAGCGGGCCGGCGCCGTCATCCGCACCAGCGCGACGGCCACCGGGTGGTCGACCACCGGCGGCCTGGAGGTGACCACCCCCCACGGACTGCTCGACGTGCACGCCTCAGCCGTGGTGCTCGCCACCGGAGCCCGGGAGCGTCCGCGCGCCGCCCGGCTGATCCCCGGCCACCGGGTCGCCGGGGTCCACACCACGGGCCTCCTCCAGAACCTGGTCCACCTGCGGGGCCGGGACGTCGGACGGCGGGCGGTGGTCGTGGGCAGCGAGTTGGTCAGTTGGTCGGCCGTGCTCACCCTGCGGCACGCCGGGTGCCGGACCGTGCTGATGACCAGCGACCGGCGGCACGTCGAGAGCTACGGCCTGCTCTCCGGAGCGGGCAGGCACCTGATGCGGGTGCCGGTGCGCACCCGCACCCGGGTGACCCGCGTCCTCGGCTCGGGGACCGTCCGTGCCGTGGAGATCGAAGACCTGGACACCGGGGTGCGGGAGACCGTCGACTGCGACACGGTGGTGCTCACCGGGGACTGGGTGCCCGACAACGAACTGGTGCGCGCCGCCGGTCTGGCCCTGGATCCCGGAACGCGCGGCCCCCTCGTGGACACGGCCCTGCGCACCGACCGTCCCGGCGTCTTCGCGGCCGGCAACCTGCTGCACCCCGTCGACACCGCCGACGTCGCGGCGCTCGACGGCGAGCGGGTGGCGGCGAGCGTGCGGGAGCACCTGGCGGGACGCGCACCCGACTCCCGAGCGGTCAGGATCGTCGCCGAGGAACCACTGCGCTGGATCTCGCCGTCGCTGCGGCGGGTCGGGGACGGGCCGCCCGCGCGGGGGCGGCTACTGGCCTGGACGGACCGCTACGTCCCGGCCCCGCGGGTCGTCGTCCGCCAGGGCGGCCGGGTCGTCGCCCAGCGGCGGCTCCCCTGGCCCGCGGCGCCCGGCCGGGTGTTCCGCATCCCCAGCGACGTCCTGGACGCCACCCGCCCGGACGCCGGGGAGGTGCGGATCTCGGTGCGGTGACGGGGCCGCCGCCCCGTCACCGCCGGGGCCGGCTCGACCCGGGCCCGGCGTCCTCGGCGACCTTCCCGCACCCGACAGGGGGTCGCACGTCGGGCGCCCGCCCGACGTGCGACCCGGCCCTCCGGTCAGCCCAGGGTCTGGGCGGCGGTCGGGGAGGAGTCCTTCAGGAACTGCGAGCAGCGCGCGTGCTCCTCGGTCTCGCCGATCGCCCCGGCCGCGCGGGCGAGGGCGTGCAGGGCGCGCAGGAAGCCACGGTTGGCCTCGTGCTCCCAGGGCACCGGGCCGTGGCCCTTCCAGCCGCTGCGGCGCAGCGCGTCCAGGCCCCGGTGGTAGCCGGTGCGGGCGTACGCGTACGACTCCACGACGGAGCCGCGCTCGTACGCCTCGTCGGCGAGCTGCGCCCAGGCGAGCGAGGAGGTCGGGTAGCGGCCGGCGACCTCGGCGGGGGCGGTGCCGGCGGCCAGCGCCTCGCGCGGACCGGGGTCGTCGGGCAGGTGGGTCGGGGGCGGTCCCCCGAGCAGGTTCTCGTGAATGGCCATGGTCTCCAGTCTCCCAGGTGCGGCGGAACGCCGAAGAGGCCCGGTTCCGCTCGGGAACCGGGCCTCTCGGGACGTACCGGACGGGACTACTTGATCCGCGTGCCGGTGGAGCGCAGGTGGGCGCAGGCCTCGGTGACCCGGGCGGCCATGCCGGCCTCGGCCAGCTTGCCCCAGGTGCGCGGGTCGTACTGCTTCTTGGCGCCGACCTCGCCGTCCACCTTGAGGACGCCGTCGTAGTTGCGGAACAGGTGGTCCACGACCGGGCGGGTGAAGGCGTACTGGGTGTCGGTGTCGATGTTCATCTTGACCACGCCGTTCTCCAGCGCGGTGGCGATCTCCTCGACGGTGGAGCCGGAGCCGCCGTGGAAGACGAAGTCGAACGGGTCCTGCTTGCCGAACTTCGCCGAGACGCCCTCCTGGAGGTCCTTCAGCAGCTCGGGGCGGAGCACCACGTTGCCGGGCTTGTACACGCCGTGCACGTTGCCGAAGGAGGCGGCGAGCAGGTAGCGGCCCTTCTCGCCCAGGCCGAGGGCCTCGGCGGTGCGGACGGCGTCGTCGACGGTGGTGTACAGCTCGTCGTTGATCTCGTGGGTGACGCCGTCCTCCTCGCCGCCGGTCGGGGTGATCTCGACCTCAAGGACGATCTTGGCGGCGGCGGCCTGCGCCAGCAGCTCCTGGCCGATGGCCAGGTTGTCGGCGAGGGTCTCCGCGGAGCCGTCCCACATGTGGGACTGGAACAGCGGGTTCTCGCCGCGGGCGACCCGCTCGGCGGAGACCGCGAGCAGCGGCCGGACGTAGCCGTCGAGCTTGTCCTTGGGGCAGTGGTCGGTGTGCAGCGCCACGGTGATGTCGTACTTGGCGGCGACGATGTGCGCGAACTCGGCGAGCGCGACCGCGCCGGTCACCATGTCCTTGTTGTGCTGGCCGCCCAGGAACTCCGCGCCACCGGTGGAGATCTGGATGATGCCGTCGCTCTCGGCCTCGGCGAAACCACGGAGGGCGGCGTGCAGGGTCTGCGACGAGGTCACGTTGATGGCCGGGTAGGCGAACTTGCCTGCCTTCGCCCGGTCCAGCATGTCGTTGTAGACCTCGGGGGTTGCGATGGGCATCTGTCCGCTCCTCGATGCTGTGCGGGATGTGGTACTGACCGACCCCGTACTAGGTGTTCCGGACCCGGGCTCCGCCGCTGCGTCCTCATCGGCCGGTGCTCCGGGGTGGCGACGTCATCGTCGGGGCCATCCTTCCAGATGTGGAAGGCCCCCTCCGGCCCGGGGTGCCCGGAGCGAACCGGGGCACACCGGGCATGTCGACCGGGAGGGCGGGGTCAGTCCAGGCCCAGCTCGTCCTTGCCGAAGGCGTACCGGTACGGCACCGAGGCGCCTTCGCTGATCTTCTCGGCGGCGCCCGTGGCGCGGTCGACGATGGTGGCGACGGCGACGACCTCGGCACCGGCCTCGCGCACCGCGGCGACGGCGGTCAGCGGGGAGCCGCCGGTGGTGGAGGTGTCCTCCACCACCAGGACGCGCCGGCCGCGGATGTCCGGGCCCTCGACCTGGCGCTGCATCCCGTGGGCCTTGGCGGCCTTGCGCACCACGAAGGCGTCCAGCCGCCGGCCGCGGGCCGCGGCGGCGTGCAGCATGGCCCCGGCGACCGGGTCGGCGCCCATGGTGAGGCCGCCCACCGCGTCGTAGTCGAGGTCGGCGGTGAGGTCCAGCATCACCTGGCCGACCAGCGGCGCGGCCTCGCCGTCGAGGGTGACCCTGCGCAGGTCGATGTAGTAGTCCGCCTCGATCCCCGAGGAGAGGGTCACCTTGCCGTGGACCACGGCCTTGTCCTTGATCTGCGTCAGCAGGGCGTTGCGTGCGTCGCTCATGCCGGTCAGCTTAGGGTCTCTTGTTCGGGTCAGGCTGGACCGGGGAGCGGGGTCTGGTGCCGTGGATCGCAAGGCGGAGGAGGGAGCCCACGCGGAGCGTTGGCGACTGACGACAACGCCGCGAGGCGCGGTGCCAGGGCACGCGAGCCCAGCAAGATCCGAACAAGAGACCCTGGGCCGCGGGCGGTTGCCGGGCCCGCTGGGGAGATCCGCCCGGTCGGGGCCCGGGAAACCTCGTCTGACCTGGGGCGCACCGCCGCCGGGCCGGTGACCTGGAGGTGGTCACCGGCCCGGCGGGTGAGTGGTGCGGGTGGGGTCCGGTCAGTCGGTCGGGGGCTTCTCGGCCTTCGGGGGCGTCGGTCCCCCGGTGCCGTTCCCGTCCGCGGACTCCTTGTCGAGCGACGGCTTGGCGCCCGCGCCGACGGCGGCCCCGGCCCCGCCCTCGCCGTCCGTGTCGTCCTTGCCGTCCGCGGCCTCGATCTCCGCGCAGTCGACGGTGTCGTCGTGCGCGGCCTCGACGAGGATCTCGTGGTGCGTCGGGCGACGGCGGAGCAGGAAGCCGCCGACCAGGACGGCGGCCAGGGTGAGGTACACGACGATGGTGAAGGGCGTCGAGACCAGGGTGGTGAGGTTGCCGCCGGCGATGTCGAGGGACCGGCGGAGCTGGACCTCGGCGAGCGGGCCGAGGATGGCGCCGACGATCATCGGCGAGATCGGGAAGCCGAACCGGCGCATCAGGTAGCCGACGAGGCCGAAGACCAGCAGGACCCCGACGTCGAAGGCGCTGCCGTTGACGGCGTAGGTGCCGAGCAGGGCGAAGCTCATGATGCCCGCGAACAGGTACGGCTTGGGGATCTCCAGGATCTTCACCCAGAGGCCGATGAGCGGCAGGTTCAGACCGAGCAGGATCACGTTGGCGATCAGCAGGCTGGCGATCAGGCCCCAGACCAGCGAGGACTGGGTGTCCAGCAGCTGCGGTCCGGGCTGGATGCCGTACTGCTGGAAGGCGACCAGGATGACGGCCGCGGTGGCGGAGGTCGGGATGCCGAGCGTCAGCAGCGGGACGAGGGTGCCGGCCGCGTTGGCGTTGTTGGCGGCCTCCGGTCCGGCGACGCCCTCGATGGCGCCGTGTCCGAACTCCTTCGGCTTCTTGGAGAGCTTGCGCTCCAGGGTGTAGGAGAGGAAGGTCGGGATCTCGGAGCCGCCCGCGGGGATGACGCCGAGCGGGAAGCCGATGGAGGTGCCGCGCAGCCAGGGGCGCCAGGCGCGCCGCCAGTCGTCGCGGGTCATCCAGGTCTTGCCCTTGCGCAGTTCCATGACGTCGAAGCGGCTGGTCATCTGGTGCGCGGAGACGTAGAGCACCTCGCCCAGCGCGAAGAGGGCGACGATCAGCACGACCGTGTCGATGCCGTCGAGCAGGGACACCTCGCCGAAGGTGAGGCGCTGCTGGCCGCTCTGGAAGTCCAGGCCGACCATGCCGACGACCAGGCCGAGCGACATGGAGACGAGGCCGCGCAGCGGGGAGCTGCCGACGAGGGCGCTGACGGTGAGGAAGGCGACCACCATGAGCGCGAAGTAGTCGGGGGCGCCGAGCTTGACGGCGATCTCGACCATCCACGGCGCGAAGAGCGCGAGCAGCACGGTGGCGATGGTGCCGGCGACGAAGGAGCCGATGGCGGCGGTGGCGAGGGCGGCGGCTCCGCGGCCCCGACGGGCCATCTTGTTGCCGTCGATCGCGGTGATCACCGAGCCCGACTCACCGGGCGTCTTCAGCAGGATCGCGGTGGTGGAGCCGCCGTACATGGCGCCGTAGTAGATGCCGGCGAACATGATGAACGCGGAACCGGGCTCCAGGCCGTAGGTCATCGGCAGGAGCAGGGCGATGGTCAGCGCCGGGCCGATGCCCGGCAGCACGCCGATCAGCGTGCCCACGACGGTGCCGATCAGGGCGAAGAGCAGGCTCTCGAAGGTGAGGGCGACCGCGAGCCCGTCGAGGAGTCCTTCCAGACCCGACATCAGAGCACCCCTTCCAGGACGCCGGCGGCCAGGTGGATGCCCAGCGCGCGGGTGAAGACGAGGTACACGACGACGGAGACCACGACCGCGATGAGCGCGGACTTGACGTGGCTGCGGGCGCCCATGGCCCAGGCGGTGAGCCAGAACGCGATCGCGGAGACGATGACGTAGCCGAGGGTGTCGATGCCGGCGATGAAGATCAGTACGGCGGCGACGCACACGGCGAGCGGCACCCACTGGGTGTGGCGGACGTCGACGTCGCCCTCGGCGGTCTCGGCCTCGCCGCGCTGGCCGCGGGCGATCTGGACGCCGAGCGCCAGGGAGAGCCCGATCAGCAGGACGCCGACCACCTTGGGCAGGAAGCCGGCGCCGACCCCCGAGGCGGAGGTGGAGGCCGTCTGCCCGAGCCCGTCGAGCAGGGTGACGATTCCGATGGCGAGGAGTCCTGCGGCCACCGCCCACTCGCCCAGGGGTAGTCCTCGGCTGTCCTGGCGCTCGGTGCTCTCGGTCGAGGCGGGCTCGGGGGGTGACGAGTGGGTGCTGCTCATGCGGTGCCTTTCACGCCTTGCGGTGGGTGCCCGCGACGCGCGGGCACCCACTTACCGGAGTCGAATCACTTCTTGGACAGGCCGAGCTCGTCGAGGACCCCCTGGACCCGGGCGTTCTCCTCCTTCAGCCAGGTCCCGAACTCGTCGCCGGCGATGAAGTTGTCGTTCCAGGCGTTCTTGGCGAGGGCGTCCTTCCACCCCTGCGAGTCGTGCATCTTGGTGAGGGTGTCGACGTACTGGGTCTTCACCGCGTCGCTGATGTCGGCGGGCGCCATCATGGAGCGCCAGTTCTGGAAGGCGAGGTCCTTGTTGACGTCGGCGCCGGTCTGGGCGAACTCCACGCCCTCGACGGGCTTCTCCGAGGAGATCAGGAGGCCCTTCATCTTGCCCTCCTTGACCTGGGCGGAGAACTCGCTCAGGCCGGAGATGCCGGCCTGGACCTTGCCGCCGAGGATCGCGGTGGTGGCTTCGCCGCCGCCGCTGTAGGGCACGTAGTTGACGTCGGCCGGCTTGACGCCGAAGTGCTTGGCGAGCAGGCCGATGTAGATGTGGTCGGCGCTACCGGCCGAACCGCCCGCGATCGCGACCGACTTGGGGTCCTTCTTGATCGCCTTGAAGAGGTCCTCGACCGACTTGTAGGGCGAGTCCTTGGGCGTGACGATCACCTCGTACTCGCCCACCAGGCGGGCCAGCGGGGTGAGGTTGTCCAGCGTGACGTCGGTGCCGTTGCTGATGACACCGCTCATCATGGCCAGGCCGGAGGCGATCCAGACCTCCTCCTTGCCCTTCTGCGGGGCGACCTGGGCGAGGGCCACGGTGCCGGAGGCGCCCGGGACGTTCTTGACCTCCGGCGCCTTGACCAGGTTGCCGGCTCTCATCACGTCCTGGACCGCGCGGGCCGTCTGGTCCCAACCGCTGCCCGGGGCGGCGGGAGCGATGATCTCCAGCCGGTTCAGGGACTTCGCCTGGGACTTCTTGTCGCCCGCCTTGGGCTTGTCGCCCGAGGAGGTGTCATTGGTGTCGCTGCACGCGCTGAGGGCGACGAGAGCGACGGTGACCGCGGCGGCAGCGGTGACACGAGTGACCTTCATAGAGACGTCCTTGCCTCTTCGACGGGGTGACGGGGGGTCTTGAGCAACGGAATGTATACATCCAAGGGGGTAGCTACAAGAGTTCCCGGGGAAAAGGTGCCCAGGTCGTGACCATCACTGAAGCGTATGTATACACTCACTCTATGTTCACCTCTTCCCCCACAGCCGCAGGGCGTGCTTACATGCAACTGCGGTCGGAGATCCTCGACGGCGTACTGCCGCCGGGCGCACACCTCTTCGAGGTCGAGCAGTCCGAGCGCCTCGGGGTCTCCCGCACCCCGGTGCGCGAGGCCCTGCGCCAGCTCGTCGCCGAGAGCCTCGCCGAACCGTCCGGCAAACGCGGACTCGTGGTCACCCAGATCAGCGAACGCGACGTCCGGAGCCTGTTCGAACTACGGGCCTGCCTGGAGGCACAGGCGGCCCAACTCGCCGCACAGCGCGGGGAGTCCACCGTCTTCGCGGAGTTCGAGGACGAGTTCGCCCAGTGGCAGGACGTCCTGCGGGGCCCCACCCCCACGGACGAACAGGTGAGCCAGTACTTCGCGCTCATCCGACGCTTCGACGAGGCCATCGCCGCGGCGACGGAGAACTCCTTCCTGGTCGACGCGATGGAGAACCTGCGCATGCACGTCGCCCGGGTGCGGCGCATGGCCGGCCACTCGCAGGCCCGGTTGGAGGCCTCCGCCGGAGAGCATTCGCTCATCGCGCGGGCCATCACCCGACAGGACGTGGTACTCGCTCTCCACGCCACACACGTACATCTGCACAACAGTTTTGAGCATTACCGCCAATCTTGGCGTCCCTCGGAATGAGCTAAAGAAGCTAAAAGGCTGCAAGAGCCTCAAGTTTCGAAATATTCGCGACATCTCCAGGAGACGCCTCCGCGGGGCCACCACCCCGTCCGAACCACGGAGACGCCCGCATGAAGAACCATCCCGTCCGCTCCCACCGCAGCGAGGAGAACCTGGCCCGCGAGGAGCAGCTGGCCTGGAAGATGGCCGAGGTGGCCGCCGACCCGGTCGAGGTCACCGAACCCGTCGTCGAGATGATCGTGAACCGGGTCATCGACAACGCCTCGGTCGCCGCCGCCTCCCTCGCCCGGTCGGCCCCCTCCTCGGCCCGCGAGCAGGCGCTGACGCACTCCGCGAGCCGCGGCGGAGCGGGCGCGACGGTCTTCGCCCTGGGCGCCGAGACGCGCACCAGCCCCGAGTGGGCGGCCTACGCCAACGGGGTCGCCGTCCGCGAACTCGACTACCACGACACCTTCCTGGCCGCCGACTACTCGCACCCCGGCGACAACATCCCGCCGATCCTCGCGGTGGCCCAGCACGCCGGCAAGGACGGCGCCGCCCTGGTCCGCGGCATCGCCACCGGCTACGAGCTCCAGATCGACCTGGTGCGCGCGATCAGCCTGCACAAGCACAAGATCGACCACGTCGCCCACCTCGGCCCCTCCGCCGCCGCGGGCATCGGCACCCTGCTGGACCTCCCGGTCGAGGTGATCTACCAGGCCATCGGCCAGGCGCTGCACACCACCACGGCCACCCGGCAGTCCCGCAAGGGCGAGATCTCCTCCTGGAAGGCGTACGCCCCGGGCTTCGCCGGCAAGCTCGCCGTCGAGGCCGTGGACCGCGCGATGCGCGGCGAGACCAGCCCCGCCCCGATCTACGAGGGCGAGGACGGCGTCATCGCCTGGCTGCTGGACGGTCCGGAGGGCCGGTACGAGGTGCCGCTGCCCGGCCCCGGCGAGGCCAAGGAGGCGATCCTGCTCAGCTACACCAAGGAGCACTCCGCCGAGTACCAGGCGCAGGCGTGGATCGACCTGGCGCGCAAGCTGCTGCGGGAGCACCCCGAGGCGGCGGACCCGACACGGGTCGAGAGCATCGTGGTGCACACCTCCCACCACACCCACTACGTCATCGGCTCGGGCGCGGCCGACCCGCAGAAGTACGACCCGCTGGCCTCCCGCGAGACCCTCGACCACTCGCTGCCCTACATCCTGGCCGTCGCCCTCCAGGACGGACGCTGGCACCACGTCGACTCCTACGCCCCGGAGCGGGCCGCCCGCCCCGACACCGTCGCGCTGTGGCAGAAGATCACCACCGTGGAGGACCCGGTGTGGACGGAGCGCTACCACGCCGGCGGGGACAGCCAGTCCTACGGCGGGCGCGTCGTCGTCACCCTGACCGACGGCCGGACCATCGAGGACGAGATCGCCGTCGCGGACGCGCACCCCGCAGGGGCTCGGCCCTTCGCCCGGGAGAACTACGTCGAGAAGTTCCGCACCCTGGCCACCCCGGTCCTGGGCGAGGCCGAGGTGCAGCGGTTCCTCGACCTGGCACTGCGGCTCCCCGAGCTCAGCGCCGCCGAGGTCCGGGACCTGACCTTCGTCGCCCTGGCGGGGCAGCTGCCGCCCGCCGGACGCCCCGGAATCTTCTAGGAGCCGAGGATGCTGTACAGCACGCGCACCGATGCCGAGAAGCGTCGGTCCTTCCGTCAGCGCTTGGCCTCCGGCGAGTTGCTGCGAGTGCCGGGCGCCTTCAACCCCCTGTCGGCCCGGCTCATCGAGCGCCGCGGCTTCGAGGGCGTCTACGTGTCGGGGGCGGTGCTCAGCGCCGACCTCGGACTGCCCGACATCGGGCTGACCACGCTCACCGAGGTCGCCCAGCGCACCCGGCAGATCACCCGGGTCACCGACCTGCCGGTCCTCGCCGACGCCGACACCGGCTTCGGCGAGCCGATGAACGTGGCCCGCACGGTCCAGGAGTTGGAGGACGCCGGACTCTGCGGCCTGCACATCGAGGACCAGGTGAACCCCAAGCGCTGCGGCCACCTCGACGGCAAGCAGGTCGTCGAGGTGTCCACGGCGGTGCAGCGGATCAGGGCCGCCGTGGACGCCCGCCGCGACCCGGACTTCCTCGTCATGGCGCGCACCGACGTACGGGCCGTGGAGGGGGTGGCCGCCACCATCGAGCGCGCGAAGCGGTTGGTGGACGCGGGGGCGGACGCGGTCTTCCCGGAGGCGCTGCGCACCCTGGAGGAGTTCGAGCGGGTCAGAGCCGCGATCGAGGTGCCGATCCTGGCCAACATGACCGAGTTCGGCAAGAGCGAGCTGTTCACCGTCGACCAGTTGCGGGACGTCGGGGTCAACCTCGTCATCTGGCCGGTCTCGCTGCTGCGGTTGGCGATGGGCGCGGCGGACCGCGGTCTGAGCACCCTGCTGGAGCAGGGCGCCCTGACCGACCGGCTCGACGAGATGCAGCACCGGCGCGAGCTGTACGACCTCATCGACTACGAGGGCTACAACCGCTTCGACTCCTCCGTCTTCGACTTCCGGTTGGAGACGGACTGAGCGGGGTCGGGGCCCCGGCGCCGTCCCTCAGGGGCGGCGCCAGGTCCAGGTGGTGGTGGCCTCCAGCGGTTCGACGGGGGTGACCAGCCGGGGGGCGGTGTTCAGGCCGTTCGGCGGGCCGGTCTGCGGTTCCACGCAGACCGCCGCCTCCTGCTCGTCGTAGACCACCACCCACGGTTCGCGGGAGGCCACGGTCAGCGCCAGCCGGCCGGGCCAGGTGAGGGTCACGTCGACGCCCTCGGGCATCCCGAAGCAGTCGTCCCAGGGGCCGGGGAGCGGATCGATGCGGCGCCCGGTGGGCAGGTGGTCCTCGCCCCGCTCCTCCTGCCAGGCCGCGTCGAACGCGATCTCCACCTCCGGGCCGTCCGCCTCCAGCCGCCGGTTGAACCAGGGGTGCCAGCCGAGTTGGGCGGGGAACGACGAACCGTAGGTCTCCACCGCGAGGCCCAGCGTCAACGAGTCCGGAGTGATCTCCACCGTCTGGGTGACCAGCCCGGGGTAGGGCCACGGGTCGGTCAGCTCGTGGGTGAAGACCGCGCGGGTGGCGGTGAGCGCGTGCCGGGCGGTGCGCCAGACGCCGTCCCGGGCGGTGCCGTGGATGGCGTGCGGGGCCGCGTTGAGCGGCATCTGGTGGACCCGGGCGCCGTCCCGGAACCGGCCGTCGCGGATGCGTCCGCACCACGGCACCATGGGGAAGGACCCGAAGCGGTCGCCCTGCCGCAGCAGTTCCGTCCCGTCGACCCGCAGACTCCCGATCCGGCAGCCGTCGCCCGGCCGCACGGTCACCTCCGCGTCGCCCGCGGTCAGCGTGATCTCGTCGTTGCTCACGCACCGACCCTACGACCAGCGATCAGCCCCGCCGGCGCAGGGCCCGGCCCACCACGATCGCCGTGGCCACCACCACGGCGGCGGCGGGGGCGGCCCACCGCAGGGTCGCGCCGGGCGCGACGGTCTCGGGCGCCGGCACGGGCGCGTAGCGACCGCGCGGGGGCGCGTGGTCGACCTCCTCCGCGCTGCGGCCGATCATCGTGCGCCGGGCGTGGGCCGCTTCCGCGGGCGGGGCGTCGCCCCGGGCGATCCCGGCCTCCACCTCGGCGGCCATCCGTTCGGCGAGCGCCTCGTCGAGGGCCTCGGCCACCCCGCGTTCCCGGGGGTCCTGCTCGGCGCCCGGCCGGTCGGAGGGTCGGTCGGGGGGCTGTTCGGTCGGTTCGTCGTCGCGTGCGGCGGGGTCCGGGGCCGGTGCGGCCCCGCCCTCCGCGGGGGCCTCGCCCGCCTCGTCCCCGGCTCCGTGCTCGTGGGCCCCGTCGTCGTGGGCCCCGTCCTCGGCACCGTCGTCCTCGTCGGCGGGAGCGCTCGGGGCGGGCCGGGCGAGCCCGGCGGCGAGGGCCTCGGCGAAGCGGTCCAGCAGACGGGCGCCCGCGGCGTGCAGGGCCTCGACCGCGAGGTCACCGGCGCGGCCGTCGCCGCTCGCGGTGACGGTGAAGGCGAGGCGGGTGCCGGCGGCGGGCTCCGGGCCGGGGGCCAGGGCGACGGTGACGGTGGCGAGGACGGTGGCTCCGCCGCGGACCTCCGTACCGATGGCCTCCAGGGTGACCCCTTCGGCGCCGGGGGAGATCCGAAGGGTTCCCCGGTAGGTGATGGTGGTGCCGCCGGCGCGCAGCCTGAGCCGGCCGGCGCCGGGGGCGTCCCCGGCGTCCTGTTGGAATCCCGGGACCGAGCGCGCCACGGTCGCCGGGTCGGCGAGCGCCGCGCGCAGCACCTCGACCGGCGCTGCGATGACCACCTCGTGTTCCATGGCTCCGGAGCCTACCGACGTCACCGCGGGCGGGCTGCCGGACCCGGAGAACTTCCCCCGGGCGCGGTCCGCGGGCGGGCGCGCCGGCGCTCAGGCGTAACGCGGGTGGACCAGGGTGGAGACCGGCGCGGAGGCGGGTCGTCGCCGTTCCGCACGCCGTACCGCCTCCGCGAGCGCCCCGGTGGTGAGCCCCCGGGTGCCGGGGGGCCGTTCGGTGGACGTCCCTCCCTCGGGCAGGGTGATCCGCGGGGTGTCCCGGCCGGCCAGCAGCACGCCCCAGCCGCGGTCCCCGGTGCCGGGCGACAGGTAGGGGACCACGTGCAGGCCGGCCGCCCGCAGGGTCGCCTCGGCGGTCCACAGCCCCCGCGGTCCGGGGGCGCCCGCGGTCGGGGCGCCCATGCGGACGGCCAGCCGTCCGCCGTCCGCGAGGAGCGAGCGGGCCAGTGCGTAGAACTCCTGTGAGTACAGTTTGGCGCTCTCGGTGCGGGCGGGTCCCGGGAGGTCGCAGAGGATCACGTCGTACCGCGGGCGGGCGGGGGCGGAACGGGCGTGCGCCCGGCGCAGCCAGTCGAAGACGTCCGCCCCGGCGGCCCGTGCCCGCGGGTCGTTGAACGCGCCGTCGTTCAGTCGGGTGAGGGCCGGCTCGGTGCGGGCGAGCCGGACGAGTCCGGGGTCGGGCTCCACCAGGTCGAGCCGGGTGACCCCGGGGTGGGCGAGGACCTCCCGGGCGGTCAGGCCGTCGCCGCCGCCCAGCACCAGCACCCGGGCGTGCCGGCCGCCCGCCAACGCCGGCCGCACCAGGGCCTCGTAGGGCGTGCGGGCGGAGTCGGCCGGCGCGGCGGGGGCGGCCAGCCGGGGCCGGCCGTCCAGGTAGAGGTGGACCGCCCGGTCCCCGCCGCCGGTGAGCACGACCTCCTGGCGGCCGGTCCACACCGCGGCCCGCACGTCGCCCCCGTACACGGCGCGCCGGGCGGCGTGCTCGAAGTCGTCGACGAGGACGGCGCCGGTGGCGAGCAGCGCCAGGACGAGCAGGTTGGCGAGGAGCACCAGTCGGCGGGCCCGCCGGGTCAGGTCGCGGTGGAAGAGTCCGAGCGCCAGCAGCCCGCCCACCACCGCGTTCACCGCCCCGGTCAGCAGTGCGCCGACGAGTTGCCCGAACGCGGGCAGCAGCAGGAACGGGAAGGCGAGCCCGCCGAGCAGGGCGCCCACGTAGTCGGCGGCGAACAGGTCGGCGACGGCCCCGCCCGCGTCCTGGCGCCGGACGCGTTGGATCAGGACCATCAGCAGGGGGACCTCGGCGCCGATGAGTCCGCCGATCGCGAAGGAGAAGCAGACCAGCAGGACCGCCGGGTCCTGCGCCCAGGTCAGCGGCCCGGTCCCGGTGCCGTCCGGGGCGCCGGACCAGGCGAACGAGGCGTGCAGGGCGAGTCCGCTGGCCCCGCCGACGAGGGCGAGCAGCGCCTCGACCAGTCCGAAGCCGAGCGCCGCGCGGGTGCGCAGCCGCTTCGCCGCGAGCGAGCCGACGCCCATGGCGAAGACCATCACCGAGAGCACGACGGAGGCTTGGGTGACCGAGTCGCCCAACAGGGAGGAGGCCAGGGCGAGGAGTTCGAGTTCGTAGGCGAGTCCGCAGGCCGCGCAGACGAACACCCCGACGAGCACGAGGAGTCGGGCCGGTCCTGCGGGCAGGGGCAACGGCGCCCGGCGTTCCGTGCGGGGGGTCGGGCGGGGCGGTGCGGCGACCGGGGCCGGCGGGGGCGATTCGATCACGTTGCGACGGTACGTCACCGTTTCACCGGGGTCGGTCACCCACACGTGTGGACCTGGCGGGGGGGGCGACATGACCGGCCCGGTGCGGCGGTCAGAGGGTGGCGGCCACCCTCACCCCGACCCGGGTGCGGGTGGCGACGAGTTGACCGTCCTGCGGGTAGGCGTGCCAAGTCCGCCAGTGCACGTGGCCGTTGTGGCGCCGGGCGAGCATCGCCGTGAACGCGTTGGGGTCGCCGGGGAAGACGCCGGCGAGCCCCTGCGGATGGTCCGAGACCAGGGCCAGGAGTTCCTGCGCCCGGCCGGCGAACTGTCCGCCGGAGAGCGTCTCGACCCGGGCCGCGAACTCGTACTCCCAGTCCCCGACGCGCTCGGCGACTCCCAGCGGGAGGGGGGTGCTGCGCCCGGGGATGCAGGCCACGGTCTCCGAGCAGGTGCCGTACTCCTCCTCCAGGAGGACCTGGTGGGAGGCGCCCAGCAGGCGCAACTGGAGCTTGGCTCCCGATAGTTCGAGGTCGAGTGTGGCCAGGGCGGGCAGCGGCTCCCGGCCCAGCGCCCAGGCGAGGTCGGAGGCACTGGTGTCGGTGTAGGAGGTCTTCAGGGTCGTGAGCATGGGTCGGCTCCGCTAGCACACAAAAGGGAGTTGGGGCCGGCGGACGCCCGCGGCTGGCGCGGGGGTACGGCCCGGAGTGGCTCCGGGCCCGCTGCATGCCGGCTCGTGCCCACGAGGTGTCCGAGGGCTGCGTTGACGTTAAGAGGGAATCATGAACTTCAGCGTCACCACAGCGTTTTTACCCAACTTCATGCGCATTCCATCCCGTGGAGGGCAGCACAGCTCACCTGTTCAACCCCCGTCCTCCGAACCGGTGATGACGGGACGGGACGCATGGGGCGGGCGGTGCGCAACACGACTCCCGAACCGGGAGTGCGCCGCTGTCACGCGCCCCCGCCTCGCATCGGGCGCCCCCGTGTGGGGAGTGACGCACCGGGGCGCCCGCCGGTCGGAACCGCCGGGCGCCCCGGGCGCACAGGAGGTGCGCGGTGTCAGGCGTCAGCTACCGCCACCGCATCCGCCGCCACCCCCGCAGGAGGACGAGCTGCCGCAGGAGGACCCTCCCCCGCCACAGGACGTGCCGGTGTCGCCGGAGGAGCTGCTCCCGCCGTACCAGCTGCCGGACGAACCCTTCTTGCCCTTGCCCTTCTTCCCGCTCGCGCCCCGGCGCGCTCCGCCGCCGCTGCTGCCCCGTGCGCTCGCCGAGGTGCGCACGGAGAGCAGGATGGAGCCCAGGAACACCATCGACGCCACGAAGATCCCGGCGGCCAAGACGACCCAGATCATGACTCCCCCTCTTTCCGTTCGGCGGACCGCGCCGACGCCCGACGCGGTCGACCGACCGCGCTGGCCCCGTGCCCCCGTTCCGCTCCCGTACCGGCGGCGCTCGTGGGCCGATGGCCCCGTTCGCGCCGCTTGCACCCGCTTGCCGGGTGCGTGGTGTTCTCCGACGAGTGTGCCCCGCCCCTCGTGCCTGCCCCCGGGCGGGGCTCGCGCCCGTGTGCCGAGGTGATGCCCCCGCCCCGACCTGCCCAAAGCGGAGTTGAGCAAGTCCAGAGGTTCGGTACGCGGGGGACGGCAGGCGGGGCCCCGGCCGGCGGGCCCGGCCGCGCGGGACGAGGGCCGCGGTCAGCGCCGGGACGGCGGTGCGCGCCGCACCCCGGGGCGGGCTTGTCCCCGCTCGGCCCCGACCGCGAGGATGAGCCCGACCGCACACCGAGGAGGGGGAATCCCGCAATGAGCCCGCGACCGCTGCTCAACCGCCGGATGGACGGCATGGGGACGACGATCTTCGCCGAGATGTCCGCCCTGGCCGCCGCCACCGGCGCGATCAACCTCGGCCAGGGCTTCCCCGACACCGACGGACCCGAGTCCGTGCGGGAGGCCGCCGTGCGCGCGCTGCGCGACGGCCGGGGCAACCAGTACCCGCCCGGCCCGGGCGTCCCCGAGCTGCGCACCGCGATCGCCGACCACCAGGCGCGGCGCTACGGCCTCTCCCTGGACCCGGACACCGAGGTGCTGGTGACCGCGGGCGCCACCGAGGCCATCGCCGCGGCGCTGCTGGCGCTGGTCGAGCCGGGCGACGAGGTCATCGCCCTGGAGCCCTACTACGACTCCTACGCCGCGAGCATCGCCCTGGCCGGCGGCGTCCGGGTGCCGGTCACCCTGCGCCCGGCCGACGGCCGGTTCCGACTCGACCTGGACGAACTGCGCGCCGCCGTCACCCCGCGCACCCGGCTGCTGCTGATCAACACCCCGCACAACCCCACCGGCACCGTGCTGACCCGGGCCGAGCTCGCCGAGATCGCCGCGCTCGCGGTGGAACGGGACCTGCTCGTCCTCACGGACGAGGTGTACGAACACCTGGTCTTCCCCGAAGCGGAGGGCGGGCACCTGCCGCTGGCCGCCTTCCCCGGCATGCGCGAGCGGACCCTCACCATCTCCAGCGCCGGCAAGACCTTCTCGTTCACCGGCTGGAAGGTCGGCTGGATCACCGGCACGCCCGCTCTGGTCACCGCCGTCCGCACGGTGAAGCAGTACCTCACCTACGTGTCCGCGGGGCCGTTCCAGTACGCCGTGGCCGAGGCCCTCGCCCTGCCCGAGGACTACTTCGACGGGCTCCGCGCCGACCTGCTCGCCAAGCGCGACCTGCTCGCGGACGGCCTGGCCGAGGCCGGCTTCACGGTCTACCGACCCGCCGGGACCTACTTCGTCACCACGGACGTCCGCCCCCTCGGCGAGAGCGACGGCCTCGCCTTCTGCCGCTCCCTGCCCGAGCGCGCGGGCGTGGTCGCCGTCCCGAACGCCGTCTTCTACGACGACCGCGCGGCCGGCGCCCCCTTCGTGCGGTTCGCCTTCTGCAAGCGGGTGGAGGTCCTGACCGAGGCGATCGGCCGGCTCAAGGGCCTGGCGTCCTGAACCCCGGGCGCCGCCCTCGCTGCTCGGGGGCGGCGCCCGGGAGCGTCACTCGGTGTCCTTCGGGTGCCGGAGGGAGGCGTACCCGAGGACGCCCGGCCTCGCCGGTCCAAAGGAGAGTCCTCAGCGGGCGTTCGTCTCGGGCTCCGGGCGGGGAAGTTCGTCGAGGTCGAGGGTGAAGGTCCGACCGTCGGCCAGCGGGATGGGGAGCTTGCCGGTGCCGTACTGGTGGGTGTGCGCCGCGATGTAGCCGGTTCCGGTCGGCTCGGTGTGGAGGACGACCTCCTGGGCGTAGGGGTCCACGACCAGGTAGATCGGGATGCCATAGCGGCCGTACTTCGCGGTGCAGTCGTCGTAGTCCTTGCGCGCGGAGGAGGTCGAGACGACCTCGGAGATCAGCAGCACGTCCTCGAAGCCGTAGCGCTTGCCCTCCCTGCGGGCGTCCTCGCGGAGGATCGCCAGGTCGGGCGCGGAGTTCTCGTCGGCGGGGAAGTCGATGTACACGTCGGAGGTGACCTTCGCATGACGACCGAGGGCGAGAGCGGAGTCGATCTGCATCGACCTGATGGTGCTGGAGTGCTCTTCGCTCTGCGGAGTCATGATCACCTTCCCGTCGGCCCCGAACAGGACCGTGTACCCCTCCGGGAACTCGGTGTGCACGATCGCGTCGACGCTCATGGGGCGGCTCCTTCCCGTTGTGCAGCCAGGATACGGCGAGCGACGCTCCGGGCCTCCGGTACGCCCCACCCCCTACCCCGAACACCAGTTCCCGGTGCGCCGGATCGGGTGGGCGTCGGGGGTGCCCGGCCGCGCCTGGTCCGGGGGGCGCGGGCCCGGCGCCAAGGTTTCCGGTGTGAACCAGCCCCGCACCCCGCTGCCCCCGGCCCCCGCCCGGACGCCCGCCCCCGACGCCCGGGGCGCCCCCGCCGCGGCGCTGCCGGGCCCGCCAGCGCCGTGGTGGCGGCGGCTGCCGCCGGCGGCGGTCGCGGTCGGGCTGTTCCTCGCGGTGCGGCTGGCCGGGGTGCTCGCGGTCGGCATCGGGGCCGCGGCCACCGACCGTTCGCTGCTGCGGATGCTGGGGCGGTCCTGGGACTGCGTCTGGTACCTCAGCGTCGCGGTGTACGGGTACGGGCACCGGACGGTCCACTACCGGCCCGGGGTCGTCTTCAGCGACCTGGCGTTCTTCCCGGTCTACCCGGCCCTGGTGCGTGCGGTGGCGACGGTGCTGCCGGTGTCCTGGGGCGCGGCCGGGCTGCTGGTGTCCTGGACCGCCGCGACCGTCGCCGCCTGGGGGATCTACGCCCTGGTGAGCCGGTTGTACGACCGGCGCACCGGGGTGCTGGTGGTCGTGGTGTGGGCGGCGCTGCCGCACTCGGTGGTGCTGTCCCTGGGGTACACCGAGCCGCTGCTGACCGCGTTCGCCGCCTGGGCGCTGTACGCCGCGGTCACCGGGCGCTGGGTGTGGGCGGGCGTCCTGGCGGCGCTCGCCGGGGCCTCCCGGCCCAACGGGTTCGCCGTCGCGGCGGCGGTGATCGCGGCGGCGGCCCTGGAGCTGTGGCGGCGGTCCCGCGCCGGGGACGGGGTCGCCGCGCGGGGCCGGCCGCCCGCTGTCCACAGGCTGTGGACAGGGGCGCTGCTCGCCCCGGCGGGCTGGGTCGGCTACGTGCTGTGGGTGGGGTGGCGCCGGGGCGATCCGCTCGGCGGCTACTTCGGGGTGCAGCGCGACTGGGGGTCCCGCTTCGACTTCGGGCAGGGCGCCGCCACCTTCGTGGGGGTGCTGCTCACCCGCACCAGCAAGTTCGTGTTCCCGATGGCCCTGCTGATCGTGCTGCTCGCGGTGCTGCTCTTCGTGCTGCTGCTGGTCGAGCGCACCCCGCTGCCCCTCGTCGTCTACGCGGGGGTGCTGCTGCTGGTGGCGCTCGGCGGCGCCGGGTTCTTCGAGTCCAAGCCGCGGTTCCTGCTGCCCGCGTTCCCGCTGCTGATCCCGCTGGGCCGGGCGCTGGCGCGCACGACGAGAGCCCGGTCCGGGCCCGCGATCGTGGTGATCGCGTTCCTGACCGGGCTCTCCCTGTCCTACGGGGTGTTCCTGATCGGCTTCGGGCGCGCCCCGCTGTGACGGGCGGCGCGCGGCACCCCGGGGCTGCTAGTCCTCGCCGTCCGAGGAGTCCACGTCCTTCTCCAGGCCCAGGTGCTCCACCAGCCAGCGGTCGAACTCGATCGCGGCCCGCACCCAGCTCACCGTGGAGGAGACGAAGTGCTCCAGGCTGACGCCGGTGCCGATCAGCATCTGCGCCTCGCCGATCAGCCGGACGGTGCCGTCGTCGTGCGTGTGGCTGTAGACCTTGGGCCACAGGGTGCGACGGTTCCAGTCGTCGACGGACTCCAGCAGCGCGGCCTTGTCCTCGATGGAGTGCGGCCGGTCGTAGAACGTCCGCACCGAGAAGACCTGCTGCTCCTCCTCGCCGCGGAACATGAAGTAGGTGCGGAACTCCTCCCACGGCGCCGCGAGGTCACCCTCGTCGTCGACGACGTACTTCAGCTCCATCTGCTCCAGGAGCTGCTTCACGAGGTCCTGATCCGGGATGACGGGACCGGCCGGCCCACCGGGCTCGGGCTCGGGCTGACCCCCGAAGTTCGGAATCGAGGACGGGTCGATGCTCACCGTGTATTTCCCTTCGAACGGATTGAGTCATCCTCCCCCATGCCGGGCGGGTGCTGGCAAGCCCCGCCCGGCGCTCTTTGCGCCCCGGTGGCCGAATTGGGCCGGGGAGCGCGTCGGGGTTTCGCTCAGAGCGTCTTCCCACCGGCCGCGTCGGCCTCCTCGGCCCCGGTCGCCCGGCCCACGAGGAGGCCGTCGCCGACGGCGTCCACCCGGACGGTGTCGCCGTCGCGGACCTCGCCCGCGAGGATCTCCCTGGCGAGTCGGTCGCCGATCGCCGTCTGCACCAGCCGGCGCAGCGGCCGGGCCCCGTAGGCGGGGTCGTTGCCCTCGTCGGCCAGCCAGGCGAGCGCCTCCTCGCTCACTTCCAGTGTGAGCCGCCGCTCGGCCAGTCGCCCGGCGAGCCGGTCGATCTGGAGCCGGGCGATCCGGGCCAGCTGGTCCCGGTCGAGCGCGGAGAACACCACCAGGTCGTCCAGCCGGTTGAGGAACTCGGGCTTGAACGAGGTCCGCACCACCTCCAGGACCTGCTGCTTCTTCTCCTCCTCGCTGGTCAGCGGCTCCACCAGGTACTGGCTGCCGAGGTTGGAGGTGAGGATGAGGATGGTGTTGCGGAAGTCGACCGTGCGGCCCTGGCCGTCGGTGAGCCGGCCGTCGTCGAGGACCTGGAGGAGCACGTCGAAGACCTCCGGATGGGCCTTCTCCACCTCGTCCAGCAGCACCACGCTGTACGGACGGCGGCGGACCGCCTCGGTGAGCTGACCGCCCTCCTCGTAGCCCACGTAGCCGGGGGGCGCCCCGACCAGTCGGGCCACACTGTGCTTCTCCCCGTACTCCGACATGTCGATGCGGACCATGGCCCGCTCGTCGTCGAAGAGGAAGTCGGCGAGGGCCTTGGCCAGCTCGGTCTTGCCGACGCCGGTGGGGCCGAGGAAGAGGAACGAGCCGGTGGGCCGGTCCGGGTCGGCGATGCCGGCCCGGGTGCGGCGCACCGCGTCGGAGACCGCGCGGACCGCCTCGGCCTGTCCGATCAGCCGGTGGCCGAGTTCCTCCTCCATGCGCAGCAGCTTCTGCGTCTCCCCTTCGAGCAACCGTCCGGCCGGAATTCCCGTCCAGGAGCCCACCACGTCGGCGATGTCGTCGGGGCCGACCCCCTCCTTGACCATGGTGTCGCGGGCGGCCTGCTCCTCCGCCGCGGAGGCGGCCTCCAGATCGCGCTCCAGGCCGGGGATCTCCCCGTAGAGCAATTTGGACGCGGTGTCGAAGTCGCCGTCGCGCTGGGCCCGTTCGGCCTGTCCGCGCAGCTCGTCGAGGCGCTCCTTGAGTTCGCCGACCCGGTTGAGGGACTGCTTCTCCTTCTCCCAGCGGGCGGTGAGGTGGCGCAGTTCCTCCTCCTTGTCGGCGAGGTCGCGGCGGAGCTTGTCCAGGCGCTGCCGGCTGGCCGGGTCGGTCTCCTTGGCGAGGGCCAGCTCCTCCATGCGCAGCCGGTCCACCGAACGCTGGAGCTCGTCGATCTCCAGCGGCGAGGAGTCGATCTCCATGCGCAGCCGGGAGGCGGCCTCGTCGACCAGGTCGATCGCCTTGTCGGGCAGGAAGCGGGAGGTGATGTACCGGTCGGAGAGGGTGGCGGCGGCGACCAGGGCGCTGTCGGCGATCTGCACCTTGTGGTGGGCCTCGTAGCGGCCCTTGAGCCCGCGCAGGATCGCGATGGTGTCCTCGACGGTGGGTTCGGCGACCAGCACCTGCTGGAAGCGGCGCTCCAGCGCGGGGTCCTTCTCGATGCGCTCGCGGTACTCGTCCAGGGTGGTGGCGCCGACCATGCGCAGTTCGCCGCGGGCCAGCATGGGCTTCAGCATGTTGCCGGCGTCCATCGCCGAGTCGCCGCCGGCGCCCGCGCCGACCACGGTGTGCAGTTCGTCGATGAACGTGATGACCTGGCCGTCGCTGTCCTTGATCTCGGCGAGGACGGTCTTCAACCGCTCCTCGAACTCGCCCCGGTACTTGGCGCCGGCCACCATCGCCCCGAGGTCCAGGGAAACCAGCCGCTTGTTCTTCAGGGATTCCGGCACGTCGCCCTTGACAATGCGCTGGGCGAGTCCCTCGACCACCGCGGTCTTGCCGACGCCGGGTTCACCGATGAGGACGGGGTTGTTCTTGGTGCGGCGGGACAGCACCTGGACCACCCGGCGGATCTCCTGGTCACGGCCGATGACCGGGTCGAGCTTGCCCTCGCGGGCGGCGGCCGTGAAGTCGGTGCCGAACTTCTCCAGGGCCTTGTACGAGCCCTCCGGGTCCGGTGTGGTCACGCGGCGCCCTCCCCTGTTCTCCTCGAAGGCGGCCAGCAGTCTCTTCGCCGACGCGCCCTGCTCGGCCAGGATCTCACCGGCCCGGCCGCCCTTCGCGGCCAGCCCGACCAGCAGGTGTTCGGTGGAGAGGTAGTCGTCGCCGAGTTCCTTGGCACGCCGTGCCGCGTCGGCGATGACGGCCAGCGTCTCGCGGCTGGGCTGCGGGGGCGCGACCGTCGATCCGGTGACGCTGGGCAGCTCGGCGAGCAGCCGCTCGGCGCCGCCCCGCACGGCCGCCTGGTCGGCCTCCACGGCGGCCAGCAGATCGGTGAGGTTCTCGGCCGCGTCGCCCTCCCCGCCCAGCAGGGCCAGCAGCAGGTGGGCGGGGGTGAGATCGGGGTGCCCCTCGGCGACGGCGCGGTTGCTCGCCGTGTTCAGGGCGTCCCGGCTCCGGTTCGTCAGCTCGGCGTCCACGTGCGCTCTCTCCTCCTGTCGCGCGTACCTGACCATCCCAACTTACACAAAGTTGAGTCCATTCCGCTCAGCCTTGAGGAGGACTCCCGGAAGCCGGGGAAGCACGAGAACGCCCCGGGCCCGGGAGGGGGCGCGGGGCGCGGATGGCCGACCGTACGCGGGAACGACAGCGGCGCCACCGAGTTTCAGGTCCACGGTGGCGCCGCTGCGGGGGGAAGCACCTGAAGCGATCTATAACGACGGGGGAATCGCTTCAGGCACTGCGGGGGGTGGCGGAAATGGTCTTCAGGGCGTCGCGCGGCGCCGGGGCGTCGCGGTCCACCAGTTGTTCGTGGTCGCGCTGGTCGAGGTTCACGAAGATCATCCCGTAACGGATGGCGCACCGAACGGGTCGGGGCGCACCTCGCGGCCTGCGCAGGCACCGGTAGGCACGGACGTCCTCGTCCTCGTCGCGCACCACCACGACCGGCTCACCGAACAGGGTCACCATCAGCGAGTCCCCCTGATGGGGGATGGCGGTGACCAGGTCGATGAAGTGCCATCCGGAGCGATAGGCGGTGGCCATCTCGCGCCGGAACGACCGGTCGTCGGGCGGCGTGCTCATGATCGCCGACCGGTGTCGGTGACCTTCACGGGGACGCTGTAGCCCCAGCCCGTGTCGGTGGTCCGGACCGGGGTGTCGTAACCCCAACCCGTGTCCTTGGTCCGCGCGGGCACGCTGTAGCCCCAGCCGGTGTCGGCGGGCTTGTCCGTGACCGGGCCGCTCCGAGCGGGGGCCACGTAACCCCAACCCGTATCGGCGTGCGCGGTCGTAGCGCCGGCGGCACCGAGTGCACCCGCGGCCACTACCACGGAGAAAGTCGCCAGCACTGAGCGAAGCATTCCCTTGAACATAGTCGGCTTCGTCCTCACCTGATGAGTCCTCTCCCCCGGTGCAACAAGACGATGGCTCATTCAGGCATGTCAACACCACTGGAGCGATGCATCATGTTCTTGCACGTACAAGACCCTGGGGGGTGGAGATTTGCCCATAACCGACACACATCCGACACATCACCACTCCATGGCCGAGCTGTGCGCCGAAGGCGGACAGCTCTACGCGAGCGCACTGAGTGCCGGACGCATCGCGCGGGCAGAGGTTGCGGCGACTCCGTGCCTTCTGGAATTCGCTCTTCTCCACCCCGATCCGGACGATGCGAACTGGCTGCGTCCGGTTCCCCCGTCGGTCGCCCTGGCACAACGGCTCCACCCGCTGGAACGGGAGATCCTGGACAGGCGCCGACTGTCCATCGAACTGACCGAATCATTTGAGCCGTTCATGGCGATCAGCGCGCAGAGCCCCGCGCCCACCCACGCCATCACCGTGCTCGAAGGCATCGACCGCATCAACACCGCGCTGAACGTGGCCACCGCCGAGGTGCGCTCCGAAGTGCTCACCATCCAGCCCGGCGGCCGACGCAGCGAACACATCCTCAACCAAGCCCTGGAACGGGACCGCCCGTTGACCGACCGGGGCGTCCGGATCCGCACCCTCTACCAACACACCGTCCGCCACAGCCAGGGCACCATGGCCTACGTCGACCACATGGCCGACGGGCTGATCGAGATCCGCACCCTGGAGGAGCTGATCGAGCGGCTCATCATCTGCGACGACACCGTGGCGTTCATCCCCGTCGCCCCCGACGCCGGCAAGGACACCACCGCCCTGGAGCTGCGCCACCCGGGGCTGGTGCGCTATCTGATCCGCGTCTTCGAACAGCTGTGGCGGCGCGCCACCCCCCTCCTCGACGAAGTCCCGTACCAGTCCACCCCGGACGGCATCACCGGCGTCCAGCAGTCCATCGCCAAGCTCCTCGTCGAGGGGTACGTGGACGAGGCCATCGCCCGCCGGCTCGGGATGAACGTCCGTACCTGCCGCGCCCACATCGCCAAGCTCGCCGCCGCCCTCGGCAGCGGCAGCCGCGCCCAACTCGGCTACCTCATCGCCCGCTCGGGCATCCTGGAACGCGAGCAGTGACCGCCGTGCGCCCCGGCCGCCCCGCCCGTCAACCGCCGGGCACGGGCGGCCGGGGCGGGACGTCCAGACCGGCCTGGGCGATCCGCACCCCCAGTTGGGCACGGCTCACCGCGCCCAACTCCTCGGCGAGCTTGCGGATGTGGTGCCGGGCGGTGCGGACGTTGATGCCGAGCCGCTGGGCGATCTCCGCGTCCGTGTGCCCCTCGGCGAGCAGTGCCGCGATGGCCCACTCCCGTCGGGTGATCCCGTCCACCGGGGTCATCGCCGGCACCGCCTCGCCGAACGGGTGGGCCAGCCGCCACAACCGTTCGAAGACGATCGCGAGGAACTCCACCAGCCCGGGGTGGCGCAGCTCCAGGGCGGTCGTGCGGTCCTCGGTCGCCGGGACGAACGCCACCGCCCGGTCGAAGATCAGCAGCCGCTCGGTGACCTCGTCCAGGGTGCGCACCCGCACCGCGCCCCCGACCCGCTCCACGTACTCGAAGAGGCCCTGCCCGTGCCGTGCGGCGTGCGTGTACAGGGTCCGCATGCGCACCCCGCGGCCCGCCATGTCCAGCGCCAGCGGCAGCGCGTCGCTGAGCACCCCCTCCCGGCGCACCCCGCCCGGCTGGATCGCCAGGTGCTCGACCGCGCACTCGTCCGAGGCCTGCGCGATCGCCTCCCGGATGCGGGGCTTGCCCTCCAGCACCCGCAGCCCCGGCACCCCCGACGCCCCGCCGACCGCCGCCGGGCCGCAGTAGCCGGTGTAGCGCTCGGCGAGCCGGACCACCGCGTACGCCCGGTCCCGGGCCTGCGCCAGTTCCTCGTCGAGCCCGCGGGCCAACCGGCCGACCACCGCCCCCGGCGGCTCGGGCACCAGCCACCCGGTGTCCTCCGGATCCGGGTACAGCAATCCCAGGTCGACCAGGCAGGGCGCCCCGGCCGCCACCGCCCGCGCCACCCGGCCCCCCTTCAGGGCGCTCACGTACACCCGGTCGCCTTCTTCGCAGAGCTGGTCCACTCCGTGCACATGCGCCTCAGCCATATCTCCGCCCCCACCTCCGGAGGGGCTTGTCACCGGTCCGTCCGCTTCTTTCCCCTTGCGTCCCCCCTCCGCTTGGCGCAGTGCAACAAGCGGAGGGTGGTGCAACCGACCGGTGACCGGCAGAGTTGGTGCGGGGCGAGGGGAGGGGAATTCTCGGTCGCCCCGGGTTGTCCCCGTGTCGGCCAATCCCCCTGGCCGGCCCGGGACGCCCAGGCCGGGACACCCGTTCGGCGAGCCACGGTCGACGTCGACCGACCCGCCCGGACGACCCTACGACGGCGGGACCGCCGTGGCGGTCCCGGGCCGAGGCCGCCGGCCCGTGCGTCCGGCGAACCGCCGGGGCCCGGGCACGCCCAGCCTCGCACACCTCACAGACGGTCACACCCGGGTTAGCTACAGGGGGGTTAATCAAGGTGTGTCCCCGGCCGATCGCGGCCGGGCACGGCCGCGGGGCCGGAAGGTTCGTTCCTTCCGGCCCCGCGTTCCGTCGCGCCCCGGGCGCGACTAGTCCTTCCTGCGCCCCGGACGCCAGACGACCAGCGCACTGGTCTGGCCCTCCTGGTAGGGCACCAGGTCCCGACGGTACGAGGCGTGCACGGCGGCCTCGCGCTGGCGCAGCGTCGCCGCGGCGCCCTCCACCGCGTCCTGGAGCTCGGCGACCCGCGCCTGCAACGCGGCCACCTGGGCCTCCAGCTCGATGATCCGCTTGATCCCGGCCAGGTTCACGCCCTGGTCCTGGGACAACTGCTGCACCTGGCGGAGCAGTTCGATGTCCCGGGCCGAGTAGCGGCGGCCCCGGCCCGCGGTGCGGTCCGGGGAGACCAGGCCCAAGCGGTCGTACTGCCGCAGGGTCTGCGGGTGCAACCCGCTGAGCTGGGCCGCCACCGAGATGACGTACACCGGCGAGTCGTCGGTCAACTGGTAGGGGTTGCGGCGTCGGCCGCCCGTGCCCATCCCGTCCATGGCGCTCATGCTCCCTTCGCGGCCTCGAACAGCTCCGCCCGCGGATCGACGTCCGCGGTCGCCTCCCGGTACGCCTCCAGGGCGTCCCGGGCCTTGCCGGTCACGTCCTTGGGCACCGCGACCTCCACGGTCACCAGCAGGTCTCCGCGGGTGCCGTCCTTGCGGACCGCGCCCTTGCCGCGGGCCCGCATGGTGCGGCCGTTGGGCACGCCCGGCGGCAACTTCAACGTCACCGGCGGACCGCCCAGCGTCGGCACCCGCACCTCGCCGCCGAGGGCCGCCTCGACGAAGCTGACGGGCACCGTCACGGTCAGGTTGTCGCCCTTGCGGCCGAACACCGGGTGGTCGTCCACGTGGACGACCACATACAGGTCACCGGCCGGGCCGCCGCGCTCGCCCGGGGCGCCCTTGCCGCGCAGCCGTATCCGCTGCCCGTCCGAGACGCCCGCCGGGATGCGCACCTGCATGGTCCGCGAGGACTTGGCCCGTCCCGACCCCTTGCACACCTCGCAAGGGGTCTCGGCGATCAGGCCGCGGCCCTTGCAGTCCACGCACGGATCGGTGAGGGAGAAGCCTCCCCCGCCGCCCCGGGACACCTGCCCGGTGCCCACGCAGGTGGGGCACACCCGCGGGGTGCCGTTCTTGTCCCCGGTGCCCGAACACGCCTTGCAGGGCGCCTGCGAGGACATCCGCAGCGGCACCGTCGCCCCGTCCACGGCCTCGGTGAAGCTCAGCGTGACCTCGGACTCGACGTCCTGGCCCCGCCGGGGCTGCACCCGACCGGCGCCCGGCGCGCCGCCCCGGTTGAACAGCCCGCCGAACACGTCGCCCAGACCGCCGCCGAAGCCGCCGCCCGCGCCACCGCCCTGCTGGCCGCCGCCGAAGAGGTCGCCCAGGTCGAAGTTGAACGAGCCGCCGCCCGCGCCCGGTCCGGGTCGGAAGCCACCGTTGCCGAAGAGGGCGCGCGCCTCGT
Organism: Streptomyces sp. NPDC002490; assembly: GCF_040296045.1. NCBI lineage: Bacteria > Bacillati > Actinomycetota > Actinomycetes > Kitasatosporales > Streptomycetaceae > Streptomyces > Streptomyces sp. NPDC002490. Next base: position 59,815 of record NZ_JBEOWM010000027.1, read on the forward strand.
CGTACTCCTTGCGCTTCTTCGGGTCGCCGAGCACGTCGTTCGCCTCGGAGATCTCCTTGAAGCGCTCCTCGGCCTTGACGTTGCCCTTATTGGCGTCCGGGTGGAACTCGCGGGCGAGCTTCCGGTACGCCTTCTTGATCTCGGCCTCGGTGGCGTCCTTGGGGACGCCGAGGACCTTGTAGTAGTCCTTCTCGATGAAGTCCTTGGTACTCATCCCCGACGTCCCTCCTTCCCGTGCGTGGTGCGGTCAGCCCTCGTCGGGCGCACCGCTGTCCTTGCCGTCGGCGGCACCGGCCGCCTTGCCGTCCCCGGCCTCGGGCTCGTCCGCCTCCGTCTCGCCGTCCGCCTTCGCGGCCGACGCGCCCGGCTGCGGCTCGGCCACCGCCACCCGCGCGGGGCGGATGGTGCGCTCTCCGATCCGATACCCGGGCTGGAGAATCGCCACGCAGGTCGTCTCGGTGACGTCCGGGGCGTAGCTGTGCATCAGGGCCTCGTGCACCGTCGGGTCGAAGGGCTCGCCCTCCTTGCCGAACTGCTGGAGACCCATCTTGGCGACGACCGTCTCCAGCGACTCGGCCACCGACTTGAAACCGCCCACCAGCTCCCCGTGGTCACGGGCGCGGCCGATGTCGTCGAGCACCGGAAGGAGCTCGGTCAGGAGGTTCGCCACGGCGATCTCCTTGACCGCGATCCGGTCCCGTTCCACCCGGCGGCGGTAGTTCTGGTATTCGGCCTGAAGTCGCTGGAGGTCCGCGGTGCGCTCGCTCAGCGCGGTGCGCACCTGGTCCAGCTCGGCCACGGCCCCGGCGTTCTCGGAACCCTTCGCTTCGGCGTCCCCGGCCCGGCCCGCCGGGCCCTCCTCGGTGGAGGACCCGGCGGCCTCGGCGGCCTCGGCTTCGTTCTCGGCCTGGTCGGCGGTGGTGCCGGAGACGTCGGTGGGCTCGTCCTTCTCGTCGAAGCCCGGGGTCTCCTTGGTCACGCCGCACCGCCCTTGCGGTCCTCGTCGACGATCTCGGCGTCGACGACGTCGTCATCGGCCTTGCCGCCGGCGGCGCCCTCGGCACCGCCCGCGGCGCCCGGAGCGCCCTGGGCGTCGGCGTACAGCGCCTGGCCCAGCTTCTGGGAGACGGCCGCGACCTTCTCCGTGGCGGTGCGGATCTCGGCGGAGTCCTCGCCCTTGAGCTTCTCCTTCAGCTCCGCGAGCGCGCCCTCGACCTCGGTCTTCACCTCGGCCGGGACCTTGTCCTCGTTGTCCCCCAGGAACTTCTCCGTCTGGTAGACGAGCTGCTCGCCCTGGTTGCGGGTCTCGGCGGCCTCGCGGCGGGCGTGGTCCTCCTCCGCGTACTTCTCGGCCTCCTCGCGCATCCGGTTGACCTCGTCCCTCGGCAGCGAGGAGCCGCCGGTGACGGTCATCTTCTGCTCCTTGCCCGTGCCCAGGTCCTTCGCGGTCACGTGCATGATGCCGTTGGCGTCGATGTCGAAGGAGACCTCGATCTGCGGGACGCCGCGCGGGGCGGGCGGCAGACCGGTCAGCTCGAACATCCCGAGCTTCTTGTTGTACGCGGCGATCTCGCGCTCGCCCTGGTAGACCTGGATCTGCACGGACGGCTGGTTGTCCTCGGCCGTCGTGAAGATCTCCGAGCGCTTGGTCGGGATCGTGGTGTTGCGCTCGATGAGCTTCGTCATGATGCCGCCCTTGGTCTCGATGCCGAGGGACAGCGGGGTGACGTCGAGGAGCAGGACGTCCTTGACCTCGCCCTTGAGGACACCGGCCTGGAGCGAGGCGCCGATGGCGACGACCTCGTCCGGGTTGACGCCCTTGTTGGCCTCCTTGCCGCCGGTCAGCTCGCGCACCAGGTCGGCGACGGCGGGCATGCGGGTGGAGCCGCCGACCAGGACCACGTGGTCGATCTCGGACAGCGCGATGCCGGCGTCCTTGATGACGTTGTGGAACGGCGTCTTGCAGCGGTCCAGCAGGTCCGAGGTGAGCTGCTGGAACTGCGCCCGGGTGAGCTTCTCGTCCAGGTGCAGCGGGCCCTCGGCGGAGGCGGTGATGTACGGCAGGTTGATCGAGGTCTCGGTGGACGAGGAGAGCTCGATCTTGGCCTTCTCGGCGGCCTCGCGCAGGCGCTGGAGCGCCATCTTGTCCTTGCCGAGGTCCACGCCGTGGCCGTTGTTGAACTGCTTGACCAGGTAGTCGACGACCCGCTGGTCCCAGTCGTCGCCGCCGAGGTTGTTGTCGCCGTTGGTGGCCTTCACCTCGACCACGCCGTCGCCGATCTCCAGCAGCGAGACGTCGAAGGTGCCGCCGCCGAGGTCGAAGACCAGGATGGTCTGGTCGTCCTTGTCGAGGCCGTAGGCGAGGGCCGCGGCGGTGGGCTCGTTGACGATGCGCAGGACGTTCAGGCCCGCGATCTCGCCGGCCTCCTTGGTGGCCTGGCGCTCCGAGTCGTTGAAGTACGCCGGGACGGTGATGACCGCGTCGGCGACCTTCTCGCCCAGGTACGCCTCGGCGTCGCGCTTCAGCTTCTGGAGGATGAACGCCGAGATCTGCTGCGGGTTGAACGCCTTCTCGTCGATGTCGACGCGCCAGTCGGTGCCCATGTGGCGCTTGACGGACCGGATGGTCCGGTCGACGTTGGTGACGGCCTGGCGCTTGGCCACCTCGCCGACGAGCACCTCGCCGTTCTTGGCGAAGGCGACGACGGACGGCGTGGTCCTGGCGCCCTCTGCGTTGGTGATGACGGTGGGCTCGCCGCCCTCCAGAACGCTGACGACGGAGTTAGTCGTGCCCAGGTCGATGCCGACCGCACGTGCCATTTCGGTTTCCTCCAGAGAACTTGCTCGGCTGGCTGCGCTCCGCCCGGGGCCCGTGGTGCACGGGGAACCTGAGCGGGACAGGCTCAAGAATGCACGAAGCCCGGGGCCCGGTCAACAGACCTGAGTGGAGACCGCTCAACTTTTATCTGACGCTTACCGCAATCACCCTTCCGACCTGCACCTTTATGGGATTCTTATAGCTCGGGGCGGCCCCACCCGCGCTCCGTGGCATCCGCACCGCCGCACCGGACCCGGCGCGACCGCCGCGGAAAAGGGCTCGTCGGGTTCCGGGCCGAGGTGAGACCCTGGAGGGCGTATGTCTACGCAGCCCGCTCCCGCCCCCGGCTCCCGGGGCGACCGCCGTCCGCGCGGCGCCCGGCGCGACCGCCGTGTCCTCGCTGATCCCGGCGATCCCGGCGCCGCCACCGCGCCCGACGACCTCGGCCGCCGACTCGCCGAACTCGCCCCGAAGGACGCCCTCCGGCTGGGCCGGCGGCTCGACGGCACCCGCCGCATCCGGGGGCCCGAGGCCCGCGCGGCGGTCCTCGCCGAGATCGCCGCCGAGGCGGAGGCGGCCGAGGCCCGCATCGCGGCCCGGGCGGCCCGCGTCCCGGCGATCGACTATCCCGAAGAACTGCCGGTCAGCCAGAAGAAGGACGAGATCCTGGCGGCCGTCCGCGACCACCAGGTGGTGATCGTCGCCGGCGAGACCGGCTCCGGCAAGACCACCCAGATCCCCAAGATCTGTCTGGAGCTCGGCCGGGGCGTGCGGGGCATGATCGGCCACACCCAGCCCCGGCGGATCGCGGCCCGCACCGTCGCCGAACGCGTCGCGGAGGAACTGCGCACCCCGCTCGGCGAGGCGGTGGGCTGGAAGGTCCGCTTCACCGACCAGGTGGGCCAGGACACCTTCGTGAAGCTGATGACGGACGGCATCCTCCTCGCGGAGGTCCAGACCGACCGCGAACTGCGCGCCTACGACACGATCATCATCGACGAGGCCCACGAACGGTCCCTCAACATCGACTTCCTGCTGGGCTACCTCGCCCAGCTGCTGCCCCGCCGCCCCGACCTCAAGGTCATCATCACCTCGGCGACCATCGACCCCGAGCGCTTCTCCCGCCACTTCGGCGACGCTCCGATCGTGGAGGTCAGCGGACGCACCTACCCGGTGGAGGTGCGCTACCGCCCGTTGCTGGAGGACGCCGCGCAGCACGGCGAGGAGGCCGCCGACCGCGACCAGATCACCGCCATCTGCGAGGCGGTCACCGAACTCCAGGGCGAGGCGCCCGGCGACGTCCTGGTGTTCCTCTCCGGGGAACGGGAGATCCGGGACACCGCCGACGCGCTGAACAAGATGTTCACCCGCGCGGGCAGCGCGGTCCGCCGCTCCACCGAGGTGCTGCCGCTGTACGCCCGGCTGTCGCACGCCGAACAGCACCGGGTGTTCCAACCCCACTCCGGCCGCCGGGTGGTGCTCGCCACCAACGTGGCCGAGACCTCGTTGACCGTCCCCGGCATCAAGTACGTCATCGACCCGGGCACCGCCCGCATCTCCCGCTACAGCCACCGCACCAAGGTGCAGCGGCTGCCGATCGAGCCCGTCAGCCAGGCCAGCGCCAACCAGCGCAAGGGCCGCTGCGGACGCACCTCGGACGGCATCTGCATCCGGCTCTACTCGGAGGACGACTTCCTCGCCCGGCCCGAGTTCACCGACGCCGAGATCCTGCGCACCAACCTCGCCTCCGTCATCCTCCAGATGACCGCGGCCGGCCTCGGCGAGATCGAGAAGTTCCCGTTCATCGACCCGCCGGACCACCGCAACATCCGCGACGGCGTGCACCTGCTCACCGAACTCGGCGCCCTGGACCCGACGCAGAAGGACCAGCGCAAGCGGCTCACCCCGCTCGGCCGGAAGCTGGCGCAGCTCCCGGTGGACCCGCGGCTGGCCCGGATGGTCGTCGAGGCCGAACGCAACGGCTGCGTCCGCGAGGTCATGGTCATCGCCGCCGCGCTGTCCATCCAGGACCCCCGCGAGCGCCCCGTCGAGAAGCAGACCCAGGCCGACCAGCAGCACGCCCGGTTCAAGGACGAGACCAGCGACTTCCTCGCCCTGCTGAACCTGTGGCGGTACGTGCGGGAGCAGCAGAAGGAACGCGGCTCGTCCGCGTTCCGCCGCATGTGCAAGCAGGAGTACCTCAACTTCCTGCGCATCCGCGAGTGGCAGGACATCTACGCCCAACTGCGTTCGGTGACCAAGTCGATGGGCGTCGTCCTCAACGACACCGACGCCTCCGACCAGGCCGTGCACACCTCCCTGCTCGCCGGACTGCTCTCGCACGTGGGCCTCAAGGACCCGGAGAAGAACGAGTACCTCGGGGCCCGCGGCGCCAAGTTCGCGGTCTTCCCCGGATCGGCGCTGTTCAAGAAGCAGCCCAAGGTCCTGATGTCCGCCGAGCTGGTGGAGACCTCCCGGCTGTGGGCCCGGGTCAACGCGAAGATCGAGCCCGAGTGGATCGAGCCGCTCGCCGAGCACCTGGTCAAGCGCACCCACAGCGAACCGCACTGGGAGAAGGACCTGGCCGCGGTGATGGCCTACGAGCGGGTCACCCTCTACGGGGTGCCGATCGTCGCGCACCGCAAGGTCAACTACGGGCGGATCGACCCGGAGGCGTCCCGCGACCTGTTCATCCGGCACGCCCTGGTCGAGGGCGACTGGCGCACCCACCACAAGTTCTTCGCGGACAACCGCAAGCTGCTCACCGAGGTCGAGGAGCTGGAGCACCGGGCCCGCCGCCGGGACATCCTGGTCGACGACGAGACCCTGTTCGACTTCTACGACCAGCGGGTGCCCGCCCACGTGGTGTCCGGGGCGCACTTCGACTCCTGGTGGAAGCACAAGCGCCACGAGGAGCCCGAGCTCCTCGACTTCGAGCGGGAGATGCTGATCCGGGAGTCGGCGGAGGCGGTCACCAAGGCCGACTACCCGGACACCTGGACGCAGGGACAGCTCCGGCTGCGGGTCACCTACCAGTTCGAGCCCGGCGCGGACGCCGACGGCGTCACCGTCCACGTGCCGCTCCAGGTCCTCAACCAGGTCACGGCCGAGGGCTTCGACTGGCAGATCCCCGGCCTGCGCGAGCAGGTGGTGACCGAGCTGATCCGCTCGCTGCCCAAGCCGATCCGCCGCCACTACGTGCCCGCCCCGGACGTCGCCCAGCGCTTCCTGCGTCGCGCACGGCCCCTCCAGGAACCGCTGACGGTGACGCTCGCCCGCGAGTTGCACGCGATGGTGCGGGTCCCCCTCACGCCCGAGGACTTCGACTGGGCGAGGGTCCCCGACCACCTGCGGATCACCTTCCGGATCGTCGACGAGCGCCGTCGCAAGGTCTCCGCCGACGCCGAGGACAAGGACCTGGAGGCGCTGCGCCAGCGGCTGCGGCCCCGGGCCCGCCAGGCGCTCTCCCGGGCCGCGGCGGCGACCGCGGAGCGCTCCGGGCAGGCCGCCGTGGAACGCTCCGGCCTCACCGACTGGACCATCGGCTCCCTCGACCGGGTCTTCGAGACCCGACGCGCGGGCCAGCCGGTGAAGGCGTACCCGGCGCTCGTCGACGAGGCCGACGGCACGGTGTCGGTGCGGCTCTTCGACTCCGAGGCGGAGCAGGCGGAGGCGATGTGGCGGGGCGTCCGCCGGCTGATCGTCCGCAACATCCCGGTGAATCCGGCCAAGTTCGCCCTCGACAAGCTGGGCAACGCCGGCAAGCTGGCGCTCTCCGCCAATCCGCACGGATCGGTGCAGGCGCTCTTCGAGGACTGCGCCACCGCCGCCGCCGACCGGCTCATCGCCGACGCCGGCGGGCCGGTGTGGGACGAGGAGTCCTACCGGAAGCTGTACGACCGGGTGCGCGCCGACATCGTCGACCTGACGGTGCGGACGGTGGGCCAGGTGCGTCAGGTGCTCGCCGCCTGGCAGGCCGCCGAGCGGCGACTGCGGGCGACCACCAGCCCCGCCCTGCTGGCGAACGTCGCGGACGTCCGGGGGCAGCTCGACGCCCTGGTGAAGCCCGGTTTCGTCACCGAGGTGGGCATCGGGCGGCTGGCACACCTGATGCGCTACCTGGTGGCCGTCGACCGCCGCCTCCAGCAGATGCCGGCCAACGCCCAGCGGGACACCACCCGGATGGCCAAGGTGCACGAGATGCGGGACGAGTACGGGTGGCTGCTGGAGCAGTTGCCCCGGGGCCGTCCGGTGCCGCAGCAGGTGCGGGAGATCCGGTGGATGATCGAGGAGCTGCGGGTCAGCTACTTCGCGCACTCCCTGGGTACCGCCTATCCGGTTTCGGACAAACGGATCGTGAAGGCGATCGACGCCGCGGTGCCCTGACCCGGGGGCGGTCCGCCGCGGCGGCGCCCGGGCGGCGTCGCCGGCGGCCGGTAGCGGACCGTGCGCACGGAGTGAGTTCGACCGCACGGCCAGCCCTGCTGTACAGTCCTGTCTCGCAGCGCAACGCGGAGCGGAGCGCCGCAGCACCTGGTCCTGTGGAGCAGTTTGGAGTGCTCGCCACCCTGTCAAGGTGGAGGCCGCGGGTTCAAATCCCGTCAGGACCGCATCGAGGCCCGCATCCTTCGAGGATGCGGGCCTTTCTCTTGCCCCTCGCCGCGTTCCGGGCCCGTTCGCCGGGCCCGACGCCTACCGGACCACCGGGGCGCGCGGGGCCACGGCCCGAAATCTCACCCGAAGGCGTGACGGTCGTCGCCGTGCGGACCTCGGGAAGGGGCCCGACCGCCCCACGATGAGCGGATCGTCCGACCGTCCGCCGCCCATCCGCCGTACGCCTTACCGCAGTTGCCACTGGGGCAACAAGCCGCCGTCGGTGTGATGGGAGTCACCGTAAGAGTTTGGGGAACCCACGGCCCCACCCCCACCCACCAAGGGGTCAATTTAATATGTGCAATTGCACCAAGCTTCAAGAGGGTTCACCAAGCCCCCCGCAGCACCGCACAGAAGCTCCATCGAAGCCCGTTCGGACCCACCGCCCCGGCAGCGCCGCCGAGCCGGCCGGAGCGCCCCGCTCCGCCCTCCCCCGACCGTTCCCGCCGCCGCCCGCGGACCCGCCCGACGGGCGGGGGCGCCCGCAGGAGTGGTCCGGACCACTGGCAGGCCCCGCGGGGCCGCCCGCGCCCCCGGACGCACCCCGACCGCCCCGGCCCGCCACGGGGGACGAGGAGGACGGACACGCGCCCGCGGGACGGGCCCCTCCGGCCGCCCGGGCCACGGGGCCTGAGGGGCCGTCAGGACGGCCCCGGGGGACATCGAGGGGCACAGCGGGCGGGCGGACACTCCGACCGCCACGGAATCCGCACAACGGGAGCCGGTGGGTCCGCACAAAAAAATCGCGCTGGACCCGGCGGAGTCCAGCGCGATCGACGTCACGGTCACGACGGGGATCACCCGTCCCGACACGGTCCTGTTGGGGCAGGACCAACGTCAGTGGAGCTGTGTTTCAGGGCGTGCGCACCGAGTGGGGGACCCGGTGAATCGGCCCGGTCGTACGGTCGTTCAGGCTTCGCTGCGCTGCTGCGGAATACCCGCGAGCAGTGCGCGAACCTCGGCTTCGCGATAGCGGCGATGCCCGCCGAGCGTGCGGATCGACGTGAGCTTGCCAGCCTTGGCCCAGCGCGTGACCGTCTTCGGGTCGACGCGGAACATCGTGGCGACCTCAGCCGGGGTCAGCAGCGGCTCGGCATCAGGGGTGCGAGCTGTCATGAGCGGCCTCCTCGGGAGAACCGAACCTTCTCGGTTCTTTCCTCTAAATTCTGCACCTTGACACGCGTTGCCCGAAATGGCGGACGCGGGTCGAGTCGGTTATAGGACGAACGGCTTGTCCTCGGCACTACAACTACACCATCTGTCCAGCCGCGTCGGCCAAACCGATGGAATTGCCCTCCCAGGTGTTCATCACCGACGGATGCCGATGGACCACCTCATAACGGACAGTCACACCCCCGTGACGATCCGTCACACAGCGAGCAGAGGCCAGCAGACCCCCCTATAGCGTGCAATGCAGAGCATTCCGCCCAGAGTCGGATGGAAGGAGCCCTCCCCGGACTCCTTGTCCTATTTTGGCACGAGGACGGGCGATGGGCGCAAGGCCCGGGTTAGTGCGGTCCGTCACGCTTGACGCAAAAGACCGGATCGGGACCTACGTCCTACGTCCCGAGTCCTCCGTCCGCCCGCCCCGGAATCCGACCCGGCACCGGCGGACCGTTCCCGGTCCGTCCTCGACCCCCGTCGACCTGCGACGACGAAATCCGTCGCCGACCCGGCCCGGACGCGCCCACCGGCGCGCCCACCCCCCGAACAGGCCCCCACCCTGCCAGGAAACAGCATGTCAGGACAGTACGACCGGTCACCGGCCACTTCGGGCACACACGACCGAATTCGTGACCCCCTCGCCGGCCCCGCCGACCCCCTCCAACGGACCGACCGCCCCGTACGCCCGCGGCGCCCGCCGGCCCCGTGCACCGGAAGCCGCACCGCCGGCGGGACCCGGTCCGCGAGGGACGACGAGCGGGGCGACACGAGGAAGCAGAGGAGATCAGAAGGGCCCGGGAGGGCTGCCGGGGAGGGGGGACCGAAGCGGGCGGGGCGTCGGGAACGGGAAGGAACCGGAGGACGGGGACGACACCGGGCCTCCGGTCCGCAAGGCCGCCCGGGCGGACGAAACGGCGGCGGAGGCCAGGGCGAAGCACCCCCGAGAACCGACCACCGCACCACCAAGAATCTGGCGCGAAATCGACGGACAATTGTGCGGCTGAGCCGGAACCGCGCCCCGCACCCGCCCGGTCAACTCGCGAACTGCCGGTCCCGCACCTTCCGCCACCGCTCGGCCAACCGCCCGTACGCCTCCCCGGCGACCACGCCGTCCCCTCGCCCCAGCGCCTCCAACCCCTCGGCCACGTCCGCCGCCGAACGATCGGCGGCCAACTCCTCGGCGGGCACGGTGTGCACCAGACCTCCGTAGTCCAGCTCCACCCAGGACCGCGGATGAAACTCTTCCAGCCAACGACCCACCTCCGTCAGCCCGTCGATGAACGGCCCCTCCCCCCAGGCCGTCCGCAGGGTCTTCAAGCCGCGCGCCACCCGACGCCGCGCCTCCACCATCGGCGTCCGGTACCGCACCAGCGACGCCGGCGGCGCCTCCGCACCCGCCGCCCCCTCCGGCCGCGCCCCGGGCGGCCGGTGCTCCCGCTCCTCGTCCGCCACCAGCACGAACCACACCAGCGGCACCTGCCAGGTCGCCGAGCGGATCCACGGCCGGGCATCGGGATTCGCCGCCCGCCAGCGCTCGTAGTCGTCGGCGTTCTCCCTGCGGACCACCGGCGGCACCACCGCGTCCAGCACCGCCGGGGGCAACCGCCCGCCCGACTCCAGTTCGTCGAGCGCCTGCCACCCCCGCAACCGGGTCCGCCACGGGCACACGCACACCACCCCGTCGACCTCGACCACGAACGCGTCCCGGCTCTCGTGCACCGGCACCGCCACCGGCGGCGTGGAGACCAGGTCCGTCAGCGAACGACGCAGCTCGTCCTGGTAGGAAGGCCGGTCACCGCGGCGCGCGTACCGCTCCCAGTGACCGCGCTCCGGCTGCGGGAAGGCGGCGAGCGGCTCGTACACCCGCAAGTAGGACGCGTACGGCACGATCACCGAGGACACCTTGGGCACCCCTGCTCCCTCCCCCGTCCACCGGCGCGGCAACCCCGTCCGGGACCGCGCACCCGGTCGGTCACCGTACTCCGGGCGGGGGGTCCGTCCCGGGCGGGCCCCACCCGGCGCCGTCCAGGCCCTACCCTCGTCACCACCGGGCCCACCACCCGAACGGCCCGTTCCCAACCGCCGCTACGCACCCGGGAGTCACCACCGTGACCGAAGCATCCGACGGCGTCCTGCACACCCTGTTCCACACCGATCAGGGGGGCCACGAACAAGTGGTCCTCTGCCAGGACCGCGCCACCGGCCTCAGGGCCGTGATCGCCCTGCACTCCACCGCCCTGGGCCCCGCGCTCGGCGGCACCCGCTTCCACGCCTACGCCACCGAGGCCGAAGCCGTCGCCGACGCACTGAACCTCGCCCGCGGGATGTCGTACAAGAACGCCCTCGCCGGACTCGACCACGGCGGCGGCAAGGCCGTCATCATCGGCGACCCCGACCGGATCAAGACCGAGGCGCTGCTCCTCGCCTACGGCAGGTTCGTGGCCTCCCTCGGCGGCCGGTACGTGACCGCCTGCGACGTGGGCACCTACGTCGCCGACATGGACGTGGTGGCCCGCGAGTGCCGCTGGACCACCGGCCGTTCGCCCGAGAACGGCGGGGCCGGCGACTCCTCGGTGCTCACCGCGTACGGCGTCTTCCAGGGCATGCGGGCCAGCGCCCGGCACCTGTGGGGCGAGCCCACGCTGCGCGGACGGACCGTGGGCGTCGCCGGCGTCGGCAAGGTGGGCCACCACCTGGTGAACCACCTACTGGACGACGGCGCCGAGGTCGTGGTGACCGACGTGCGCGAGGAGTCGGTGCGCCGGGTGACGCGGTTGCACCCGCAGGTCCGGGTGGTCGCCGACACCGACGCCCTGATCCGGGTCGACGGGCTCGACGTGTACGCGCCGTGCGCGCTCGGCGGCGCCCTCGACGACGACACCGTGCCCGCGCTCACCGCCCGGGTGGTGTGCGGTGCCGCCAACAACCAACTCGCCCACCCCGGGGTCGAGAAGGACCTCGCTGACCGCGGCGTCCTGTACGCACCCGACTACGTGGTGAACGCCGGCGGCGTGATCCAGGTCGCCGACGAACTGCACGGCTTCGACTTCGCGCGGGCCCGGGCGAAGGCGTCGAAGATCTACGACACCACGCTCGACATATTCGCACGTGCGAAGAGCGATGGGGTTCCGCCGGCGGTCGCCGCCGACCGGATCGCCGAACAGCGGATGGCCGACGCCCGCTCCGCGGCCCGCTGAGGCACCGCTCCGCGACCGCCCGGGCCGACCCGGCTCCCGGGCGTGTCGCGGACGGGCCCCTGCCGGTTCGCGGCGCCCTCGGTGACGGCGGAAAACCGTCGGTGACGGCTGAGACATGAGACTCACCCGATGTCGGCGGGTCGTGCGCCAAGAAGAGGTTAAAATCGCGGTTGACCAGCGAGGACGGGGCGCCTCGCGGGTTCTGCGCAGCCGCGCGTCCTACGGGCGACGTACCGTATGGCCGCGGGAGCAGGTACCGTGGAAGCCCTACGGACCGGTCTCTCCACGGAGAGCCCGTTCCCGATCATGAACGCGTGTCAAGACTCTGGGGCCGTCGAGCCCCGTCACCGAGGGGGTCGAGCCATGGGGCGCGGCCGGGCCAAGGCCAAGCAGACGAAGGTCGCCCGCCAGCTGAAGTACAACAGCGGCGGCGGGACGGACCTGTCACGTCTGGCCAACGAGCTGGGCGCATCGACTTCGAGCCAGCCGCCGAACGGCGAGCCGATCGAGGACGACGAGGACAACGACCCGTACGCACGGTACGCGGATCTCTACAACGTCGATGACGACGAGGACGAGGACGACGAGCCCGGATCCCCGTCGCATGCGCACCGTCGCGGTGCTTGACGCGAAGACCGCTCACGTCCTCCGCATCCAGTAGCAGTCCACAACCATCGGCGCCGCCGCCGACCGGAACGTCCGCCCGAGCGGACGCCTCGATCGGGGCATCGTCGAACAGCCGCACCTTTCCCGGTCCGGGCCCGTAGTGCCGGACCGGGTTTCGTGCTGCCCCCGTGCCCACCCGGCAGGCCGCGGCCGACCGGGCCCCGGCCCTCGCCGGAGCCCCTGCCGTCGCCGCCGCCATGAGGGCCTGGGGGTACGGAAACATCATCGGGAAGGTGGGCCGGCGTCCGGTCCGGACCCCTACCGGGCGTAGTCGCCGACCAGGGCAGCGCCCGTGGTGTGCGCCCCGCGCTCGGTGATCTCGCCGCACTGCCAGGCGTCGACCCCTCGGTCGGCGAGCAGCGTCAACGCCACCTCCACCGACTCGGCGGGCACCACGGCCATCATGCCGACGCCCATGTTCAGGGTCTTCTCCAGCTCCAGGCGCTCCACCCGGCCCGCCGTGCCCACCAGGTCGAAGATCGCCCCCGGCGCCCAGGTGGCGCGGTCCACGACGGCGTGCAGGCCGTCCGGGACCACCCGTGCCAGGTTCGCGGCGAGCCCGCCGCCGGTGATGTGGCTGAAGGCGTGCACCTCGGCGGCCCGGGTGAGCGCCAGGCAGTCCAGCGAGTAGATCCGGGTCGGCACCAGCAGTTCCTCGCCCAGCGTCCGGCCCAGCTCGTCCACCTGCTGTTCCAGGGCCAGGCCGGCCCGGTCGAAGAGGACGTGCCGCACCAGCGAGTAGCCGTTGGAGTGCAGGCCCGAGGAGGCCATCGCCAGCACGGCGTCACCCTCGCGGATGCGGTCCGGGCCCAACAGCCGGTCGGCCTCCACCACGCCCGTGCCGGCACCGGCCACGTCGAAGTCGTCGGGCCCCAGCAGCCCCGGGTGCTCGGCGGTCTCCCCGCCGACCAGGGCGCAACCGGCCAGGACGCAGCCCTCGGCGATGCCCTTGACGATCGCCGCGACCCGCTCCGGGTGGACCTTGCCCACGCAGATGTAGTCGGTCATGAACAGCGGCTCGGCACCGCACACCGCGATGTCGTCCATCACCATCGCCACCAGGTCGTGCCCGATGGTGTCGTACACGCCCAGCCGGCGGGCGATGTCGACCTTGGTGCCGACGCCGTCCGTCGCCGAAGCCAGCAGCGGACGCTCGTAGCGCTTGAGGGCGGACGCGTCGAAGAGCCCGGCGAAGCCGCCGAGACCGCCGACGACCTCGGGGCGCTGCGTCTTGCGCACCCACTCCTTCATCAGCTCGACCGCGCGGTCGCCCGCCTCGATGTCGACGCCCGCGCTCGCGTAGCTCGCGCCGGAGCCGGAAGCGGGGGTGCTCACAGGGGATTCACCAGACATGCGTGCGGAGCCTTCGTGTGTGTTCTACGGGGGATCATCACGGACGGCGGAGCGCGTCGACCGCGGCGGTGGCCGCGGGACCGGCGGCCAGCTCGGTCTCCAGCAGCTGCTTGCCGAGCAGCTCCGGGTCGGGCAGCTCCATCGGGTACTCGCCGTCGAAGCAGGCCCGGCACAGGTCGGGCTTGTCGATGGTGGTGGCCTCGATCATGCCGTCCAGGGAGATGTACGCGAGCGAGTCGGCGCTGAGGGACTTGCCGATCTCCTCGACGCTCATGCCGTTGGCGATCAGCTCGGCGCGGGTGGCGAAGTCGATGCCGAAGAAGCACGGCCACTTCACCGGCGGGGAGGAGATCCGGATGTGCACCTCGGCGGCGCCCGCCTCGCGCAGCATCCGCACCAGGGCGCGCTGGGTGTTGCCGCGCACGATCGAGTCGTCGACGACGACCAACCGCTTGCCCTTGATGACTTCCTTCAACGGGTTCAGCTTCAGACGGATGCCGAGCTGGCGGATCGTCTGCGAGGGCTGGATGAACGTCCGACCCACGTACGCGTTCTTCACCAGTCCGGCGCCGAACGGGATGCCCGAGGCCTCGGCGTAGCCGATCGCGGCCGGGGTGCCGGACTCCGGGGTCGCTATGACCAGATCGGCCTCGACCGGCGCCTCCGCGGCGAGCCGGCGGCCCATCTCCACCCGGGAGAGGTAGACGTTGCGCCCGGCGATGTCCGTGTCCGGACGGGCCAGGTACACGTACTCGAAGACGCAACCCTTGGGCTTCGCTTTCGCGAATCGAGAGGTGCGGATGCCGTTCTCGTCGACGGCGACCAGCTCACCCGGCTCGATCTCCCGGACGTACGTCGCACCGCAGATGTCCAGGGCGGCGGACTCGGAGGCCACCACCCAACCCCGCTCCAGACGTCCCAGCACCAGCGGCCGGATGCCCTGCGGGTCACGGGCCGCGTACAGGGTGTGCTCGTCCATGAAGACCAGCGAGAACGCGCCCTTCACCGAGGGCAGCACCTTGGCGGCGGACTCCTCGATGGTCAGCGGCTTGCCGTCGTCGTCGACCTGGCCCGCCAGCAGCGCGGTGACCAGGTCGGTGTCGTTGGTCGCGGCCACCTGGGTGGCGCGCCCCTCCTGCTTGGGCATCGCGGCGACCATCTCGGCGAGCTGGGCCGTGTTCACCAGGTTGCCGTTGTGGCCGAGGGCCAGGGAGCCCCGCGGGGTCGCGCGGAACGTGGGCTGCGCGTTCTCCCACACCGAGGCCCCGGTGGTCGAGTAGCGGGCGTGTCCCACGGCGATGTGGCCCTGGAGGGAGCCGAGGGAGGTCTCGTCGAAGACCTGGGAGACCAGGCCCATGTCCTTGAAGACGAGGATCTGGGAGCCGTTGCTGACCGCGATACCCGCGGATTCCTGGCCCCGATGCTGGAGGGCGTAGAGCCCGAAGTACGTGAGCTTTGCGACCTCTTCACCCGGAGCCCAGACACCGAAGACGCCACATGCGTCTTGCGGGCCCTTCTCCCCGGGGAGCAGATCGTGATTGAGTCGACCGTCACCACGTGGCACGGCACCGAGTGTAGGCGAGATCGACCACTGGTCCGAATTGAGGACGGGTTCCGTAAGGGGAATCACTTACCGGCCGGTTCGGTGACGGCCCGGTCCGCGCCCTCCGGCACCCCGCTACCCCCCGCGCTCCCTGCACCGGGTGGCGTTCCGTGGCGGCTCCTGGCTCTCCGTGACCCGTGACCCGCGGCGGGCGGGCCGCTGCTCCGCCCGGTCGTCTTCAGCCCCGGCGTCCTCGGCCCGGCGTGCTCGGCAGCCCCGGCGTCCTCGGCCCGTCCGCGTCAGCCCATCAGCGGCAGCACCTCCGCGAGGTCCGCGCGCTCGCCGCTCGCCGACACCCTGGCCGCCCGGACCTCCGTCGCCCAGTCCGCGCGCCCCGTGGCGAGCCGGACCCAGGTCAGCGCATCGGTTTCGACGACGTTCGGCGGGGTTCCCCGGGTGTGCCTCGGGCCGGCCACGCACTGGACCACCGCGTACGGCGGGATCCGGACCTCCACCGACCCGCCCGGGGCCTTCACGGCCAGGCTGTCCGCGAGGAACCGGGTCACGATCGCCAGCGCCTTGGGGTCGATCGGCACGTCCAGGCCGGCGCTGTTGAGGTCGTCGGTGTGCACCACCAACTCCACGACCCGGGTGACCAGGAAGTCCGCGAAGCTCATCGCCCCCGGCAGCAACGGGACGAGACGCTCGTCGGACACCGTGGCCAGCACTTCCTCGACCCGGTCGGCCCGGGCGAACAGCACGTCCGGGTCCGTCTCCGCCGACGCGGTGTGCGCTGCCTCGTCGACCGCTCCGGCCCCGGCGAACGTGGCCGCCGCGTAGGCGTCCAGCGGGAGTTCCAGCCGGGTGGGCTCGGGAAGCTCCAGGGCCCGGGTGACCACCCCCACGGCGATCGACAGATGGGCGACGAGCTCCCGCACCGTCCAGTCCCCGAGTCGGGTCGGAGCGGCCGACTGCTCCGGGGTGAGCTGCGCCACCGCCTCCCGCACGTGTCGGTACTGGGCGAGCACGGCGGCCCGGGTCCTCGCCGGATCGAAGGTGCGGACGCGCTTGCTACGGGGAGGCATGGGGCGACCTTAATCCAGGTGGGGTGGGGGCGTTGAGTGGTTTTCCCTGCTGGGGGGTCCCCTCCCCCTCCCCCTCCCCTCCCGCCCCCTCGGTGTTGCCCCGGCTGGCGGCGCGATGTCCCGAGCACCGTGCACACGGCCTCGTGGACTCGGCGGGCCGCGGCCGGCGGCTCCCTCGCGCGCTCCCGCGCATGGCACTGGGTGCCACGTTCCGTCGTGCTCCGGCGCCGGTGCCCGGGTGCCGGTGCGGGGTCGCGTCAGCCCGGGGTGACCTCCTCGCTCCTCGCTTCGACGGTGAAGGTCTCGCCGTTCGCCGGTAGGCCCACTCCGTGCCAGCGGAACGGCACGCCCCGAGCCTCGTCCAGGTCGGGCGCGTCCATCAGCTGGAAGTGGAGGTGCGGTTCGGTGGAGTTGCCGGAGTTGCCGGTGGCGGCGACGGGTTGCCCGAGGTGGACGCGGTCGCCGACGCGCACCCGGAGCGAGCCCCGGCGGAGATGGCAGTACAGGGCGTAGGTGCCGTCCCCCAGGTCGAGGACGAGGTGGTTGCCGGTGACCCGGGTGGGCCCCCACAGGGCACGGGCCGGGGCTTCGACCACCATCAGGTACGCCAGCATGGGTAGCGAGCTGCGGCTCAGGTGGTCCCGTTGGGTGTCCTGAGCGCGGACCACGGTGGCGTCGGCGACCGCGAACAGCGGTGCCCCGTGGGCGGGGTAGGCGTCGGGGCGACGTATCAGTGGCCAGAACCAGGCGAACGGAGGGCGCCGGGGGGCGGCACGGTCGGCAGGGGCGTCGGAGGCAGCGGGAGGGGCGGGGTCGGTGGGGTCGGGGGTGGCTGCCGGCTCGGCCACGATGTCGATGGCGTAGGTCTGGCCGTAGCTGTGGGTGCCGTGGCTGGGGACCTTGTCCGCGGGGCTGTTGACCGCGGTCCAGCGGCCGGTGACGGGTGGGGCCACGTCGACCGGTTCGTCGGCGGGTCGGGTCGTTCTCCTCCGGGACGGGCCGGTCAGCCGGGCGAGGAACAGGACGATCAGGGCGGTCAGCCCGAGGAAGGGCCAGAGCAGCGGAAACGGGGGCTCGTTCAGTCGGTCGACGACGAAGCTGGCGGCGATCAGGGCCAGGAGGAGGAGCAGGACGGTTCGGTAGGTGCGGTTGAGGACCTTGTGGAGGGTGCGGGTCGCGGGTCTGCGGGAGGAGGGGGCGGGGGTCTTCTTCCCGAGGGGTGCGGTTCGTTGGGGGTCGGTGGTCACGGGGAGCCCGCCAGGGTGACGGCGACCAGGAGGGGCACCACGCGGGTGGCGGGCACCTCGTAGCGTCCGCGGCCGGTGGTGTGGAGCCAGCCGGCGCCGGCGAGTTGGCGGAGGTGGTGGTAGATCTGGCCGGTGGTGCCGAGTCCTTCCAACTCGCTGAGTTCGGCGGCGGTGCTGCTGCCGGAGAGGACTTCCCGCAGGAGTCTCAGGCGTACCGGGTGGCCGAGGGCGGCGAAGACCTCGGCGCGGGGGGACCAGTCGGCTTCGACGAGGCGTTCGGTCAGTTCGCCGTACTGCCATTCGTAGCGGGCTCCGGTGGGCAGTGCGACCGTCCCGGTGAACAGGACGCCTCCGTCCGCCGCTTCGGGGCCGGCGTCGGCGAGTTGTTCCCGGAAGCCGTCGAGGGCCCACAGGTCGGCGCGGGGCTCGGCTCGGGCGGGGTCTCCGGGCGGGGTCGGGGGGGCGGGGGGCGTCGAGGTGCTCGGGGGGTCCGCGCCCTCCAGGGCGGTGAGTCTGCGTTCGAGGGCGGTGAGGCGCTGTTCCAGGTCCATGGGGCTAGATTACGTAGTTACGTAATGACGTTCAATCCCTCGTACGGGTGGCGTGGGCGGGGGGAGGCACGGGCACGACGGAGCCCCCCGCCCGGCGGTTGCCGGGGCGGGGGGCTCGACGGAGCGTGCCGGACCCTCAGGCGAGCAGGGCCGGGATCGTCCCCTCGTGGGCGGTCCGCAACTCGGCGAGGGGGAGGGCGAACTCGCCCTGCACCTCGACCGCGTCGCCGTCGACGACGCCGATGCGGGCGGCCGGCAGACCGCGGGCCCCGCACATGTCGGTGAAGCGGACCTCCTCCGAGCGGGGCACCGCGACGACGGCGCGTCCCGTGGACTCGGAGAAGAGGAAGGTGAAGGCGTCCAGGCCGTCCGGGACGACCAGCCGGGCGCCGTGCCCGCCGCGCAGGCAGGACTCGGTGACCGCCTGGACGAGACCGCCGTCCGAGAGGTCGTGCGCGGCGTCGATCATGCCGTCGCGGGAGGCCGAGATCAGGATGTCGGCGAGCAGCCGCTCCCGCTCCAGGTCGACCGCCGGGGGCAGACCGCCGAGGTGGTCGTGGACGACCTGGGCCCAGGCCGAACCGCCGAACTCCTCGCGGGTGTCGCCGAGGAGGTACAGCAGCTGCCCCTCTTCGGCGAAGCCGACCGGGGTGCGGCGGTTCACGTCGTCGATGACGCCGAGCACCGCGACGACCGGGGTCGGGTGGATCGCGGTGTCGCCCGTCTGGTTGTAGAGGGAGACGTTGCCGCCGGTGACCGGGGTGCCGAGCACCTGGCAGGCGTCGGCGAGGCCGCGGGTGGCCTCCGCGAACTGCCACATCACCGCGGGGTCCTCGGGGGAGCCGAAGTTGAGGCAGTTGGAGACGGCGAGCGGCTTGGCCCCGCTCGTCGCCACGTTGCGGTACGCCTCCGCGAGGGCGAGCTGGGCGCCGGCATAGGGGTCGAGCTTGGCGTAGCGGCCGTTGCCGTCGGTGGCGACCGCGACCCCGAGGTCGGTGTCCTCGTCGATGCGGATCATGCCGGAGTCCTCGGGCTGCGCGAGGACGGTGTTGCCCTGCACGAACCGGTCGTACTGGTCGGTGATCCACGCCTTGGACGCCTGGTTGGGCGAGGCGACGAGGCGCAGGACCTGGTCCTTCAGCTCGTCGCCGCCGGCCGGGCGGGGCAGCGCGTTCGCGTCGTCCGCCTGGAGGGCGTCCTGCCAGCCGGGGCGGGCGAAGGGGCGCTCGTAGACGGGGCCCTCGTGGGCGACGGTGCGCGGCGGGACGTCGACGATCTGCTCGCCGTGCCAGAAGATCTCCAGCCGGTCGCCCTCGGTCACCTCACCGATGACGGTGGCGATGACGTCCCACTTCTCGCAGATCTCCAGGAAGCGGTCGACCTTGGCGGGTTCCACGATGGCGCACATGCGCTCCTGCGACTCGCTCATGAGGATCTCCTCGGGCGAGAGGGTCGCGTCGCGCAGCGGCACGGTCTCCAGGTCGACGCGCATGCCGCCGGAGCCGGCGCTGGCCAGCTCGCTGGTGGCGCAGGACAGGCCGGCGCCGCCGAGGTCCTGGATGCCGTCGACCAGCTTCTCCGCGAAGATCTCCAGGGTGCACTCGATGAGCAGCTTCTCCTGGAAGGGGTCGCCGACCTGGACGGCCGGGCGCTTCGCCGGGCCGGTCGACTCGAAGGTCTCGGAGGCGAGCACGGAGACGCCGCCGATGCCGTCGCCGCCGGTGCGGGCCCCGTAGAGGATGACCTTGTTGCCGGTGCCGGACGCCTTGGCGAGGTGGATGTCCTCGTGCTTCATCACGCCCACGCAGAGGGCGTTGACCAGCGGGTTGCCCTGGTAGCAGGAGTCGAAGACGACCTCGCCGCCGATGTTGGGCAGGCCCAGGCAGTTGCCGTAGCCGCCGACGCCGGCGACCACGCCGGGCAGCACCCGCTTGGTGTCGGGGTGGTCGGCGGCGCCGAACCGCAGCGGGTCCATGACGGCGACCGGGCGGGCGCCCATGGCGAGGATGTCGCGGACGATGCCGCCGACGCCGGTGGCCGCGCCCTGGTAGGGCTCGATGTACGAGGGGTGGTTGTGCGACTCGACCTTGAAGGTCACCGCGTACCCCTGGCCGACGTCGACGACGCCGGCGTTCTCGCCGATGCCGACGAGGAGGGCGTCGTTCTCGGGGGCCTTCTCGCTGAACTGGCGCAGGTGGACCTTGCTGCTCTTGTAGGAGCAGTGCTCGGACCACATGACGGAGTACATGGCGAGTTCGGCGCCGGTCGGGCGGCGGCCCAGGATCTCGCGGATGCGGTCGTACTCGTCGCGCTTGAGGCCGAGCTCCTGCCAGGGCTGCTCCGCCTCGGGCGTGCCGGCCGCGTGCTTGACCGTGTCGAGCGTCATGCCACGGCTCCCTTCCGCACGAGGTTGTTCAGGATCGAGGTGAAGAAGCCGAGTCCGTCGGTGCGGCCGGTGCCGATCAGGCCCTCGACGGCGTGCTCGGGGTGCGGCATCAGGCCGACGACGTTGCCCTCGGCGTTGGTGACGCCCGCGATGTCGCGGAGCGAGCCGTTGGGGTTGACGTCCAGGTAGCGGAAGGCCACCCGGCCCTCGGCCTCCAGCTCGTCGAGGGTGCGCTCGTCGGCGACGTAGCGGCCGTCGATGTTCTTGAGCGGGACGGAGATCTCCTGGCCGGCGGCGTAGTCGGCGGTCCAGGCGGTGGCGGTGGTCTCGACCCGCAGCTTCTGGTCGCGGCAGATGAAGTGCAGGTGGTTGTTCCGCAGCATCGCGCCGGGCAGCAGGTGGGTTTCGGTCAGCACCTGGAATCCGTTGCAGATTCCCAGGACCGGCATTCCCGACTTGGCTTCCGCGATGATCGTCTCCATCACGGGCGAGAAGCGGGAGATGGCTCCGGCGCGGAGATAGTCGCCGTACGAGAATCCACCCGGGAGGACGACGGCGTCGACCTGCTTCAGGTCCTTGTCGCGGTGCCACAGCGGGACGGCCTCGGCGCCGGCGACCCGGATCGCGCGCTGGGTGTCACGGTCGTCCAGGGTGCCCGGGAAAGTGACGACGCCGATACGTGCGGTCACTTGGCTCCGGCCTTTCCGGCGGTCTCGTCCACACGGACGACGAAGTCCTCGATCACGGTGTTGGCCAGGAACGTCTCGGCCATCTCGTGAATGCGGGCGAGGGCGGCTTCGTCCACCGGCCCCTCGACCTCAAGTTCGAAACGCTTTCCCTGACGTACGTCGGCGATACCGTCGAAACCCAGGCGAGGCAGCGCGCGCTGCACGGCCTGCCCCTGGGGGTCGAGGATCTCCGGCTTGAGCATGACGTCGACTACGACGCGTGCCACTGGCACTCCCGGTGTGTGGTGCTGAGCAGGTCACTTCAGACTACCCGCACAAAATTTCTACCCGCGTAGATTCGTAGGTACCTACGTGACGGCCCTCACCTACCACGGACACCGCCCGGATCGCCCGGGCAACCTCCACAAAAACTCCTGGAAAATCCCTAGGTCGGCAATAGGACCGACACGTGCCGGACACGCGCAACACAATAATGGGTCTTCCCCATTCAATGCTCGGCCCTGTACAAAGGAAATGGCAATCCCGATACTTTGCCTCAAGCAGCCGGACAGACGGCATCACCGCACCTCAACGCGGTGGGGCCGCACGAAGGGACCGATATTCGTGGCGCAGCGAGTCGTAGTCACTCTCCATGACGACATCGACGGCGGGGAAGCGGCGGAAACGATCGTCTTCGGGCTGGACGGGAAGTCGTACGAGATCGATCTCAATCCGGCCAATGCGAGGAAACTGAGGAAGGCGTTGGCCCCGTACGTGCACGCCGGCCGCAAGGCCCGGGCGGGCGGCCAGCCGGCCCCCAAGGCGTACCGGCACACGGCGTTGACGCCCGATCCCGCCGCGGTGCGGGCCTGGGCCCGCTCCCACCAGGTGGAGGTGCCGCCCCGGGGGCGCATCCCCAAGCGGGTGTACGAGGCGTTCGACGCGGCCAACTAGGTCGGGCTCGGGTCTGTCCGTCGGGGAACCGGCGGGCGGGCCGACGGTCCGTCAGGCCGCGGGGCGAGGGGGTGGCGGCCGTCGACTTGCGCAGCACCCCCCGTGATCCGTTAGAGTTTGGTCACGCCAACGGGGCCGGGAGGAAATCCCAGCTCAGAGGCCGTGCGGGTGTAGTTCAGTAGTAGAACATCCCCCTTCCAGGGGGAAGGCGCAGTGTGCGATCCCTGTCACCCGCTCTGCATCGCTTACCGACCACATGAGTGGATCAGGTAGGGTGGTGCTCGCGCCGATCGGTGGAAGCCGTTCGGATACCCTGCGGACGTAGCTCAGTTGGTAGAGCGCAACCTTGCCAAGGTTGAGGTCGCGAGTTCGAGCCTCGTCGTCCGCTCCATGTGAGAAGCACTTCCAGAAGACCCCGGTCGTCGACCGGGGTCTTCTGCTTTTCCGGACCGGCCGTCTGACATTTGTCATGAGCAGTGGTGACACCCCGCACCGTCGACCGGCACGGACCAGAGGAGAAAATCGGGGCATGACAACCGAAGCGACCGAAGAGCGCGTGATCGACGTCACCGATCTGCGTCGCGTCTACGGGGGCGGTCCCTCCGGACGCGACGAGGCCGGCGCGGGCGGCGGCACGCCCGCCGCCGCCCGCCGGGGCGCCCGCGGCGGACAGCCGCAGAAGACCTTCGAGGCCGTGCGGGGCGTGACCTTCTCCGTGGCGCGGGGCGAACTCTTCGCCCTGCTCGGCACGAACGGCGCCGGCAAGACCTCCACCCTGGAACTGCTGGAGGGCCTCGCCCTCCCCGCCTCCGGGCGGGTGCGGGTCCTGGGCCACGACCCGTACGCCGAACGCTCCCGCATCCGCCCGCGGATCGGCGTCATGCTCCAGGAGGGCGGCTTCCCCTCCGAGCTGACGGTGCGGGAGACCGTGCGGATGTGGGCGGGGTGCACCAGCGGCGCCCGGCCCGAGGACGAGGCCCTGGACATCGTCGGGCTGCTGGGGCGGTCCGCGGTCCGGGTGAAGCAGCTCTCCGGCGGCGAGCGCCGCCGCCTCGACCTGGCCCTCGCCCTGCTCGGCCGGCCCGAGGTGCTGTTCCTCGACGAGCCGACCACCGGACTGGACGCCGAGGGCCGCCGGGACACCTGGGAGCTGGTGCGCGAACTGCGCGACCACGGCACCACCGTGCTGCTCACCACCCACTACCTGGAGGAGGCCGAGGACCTCGCCGACCGCCTCGCGATCCTGCACCACGGCCGCATCGCCGCCGAGGGACGCGTCGCGGACGTGGTCGCCGCCCAGCCCTCGCTGATCTCGTTCCGGCTCCCCGAGGGGTACCACGTCGGCGACCTGCCGCCGCTGGCCCGGCTCGGGGTGATCGACCACGAGGTCAGCGGCGGGACGGTGCGACTGCGCACCCGGGAACTCCAGCGGGCCGCCACCGCGCTGCTGGTCTGGGCCGAGCAGGAGCGACTGACCCTCAAGGCCCTGGACATCCGGTCCGCCTCCCTGGAAGAAGCGTTCCTGCGGATCGCCCGGGAAGCCGAGGAGCACCCCGGCGACAGCGACCACCGGGCCGACCACCAGGCGAAGGAGCAGGTGCTGTGAACACCGCCACCCCCCGACCCCCCCGCACCGCGCCCCGCGACGGCGCCGTCACCACCACCACCGCGGCGGGCCGGATGACCTCGCTGGCCCGGGCGGAACTGACCCTGCTGGTGCGGAGCAAGGGCACCCTGTTCGCGGCGGTGATCATCCCGTTCATCCTGCCGCTCAGCGTGCACTCCGCGACCAAGACCATGGACCTCGAATCCGCCGGGCTCTCCGTGGGCACGTTCCTGCTGCCCTCCGCGATCGGCATGGCCCTGGTCTTCGCCGTCTACATGGCGCTCACCGCGATCTACGTCGCCCGCCGGGAGGAACTCGTCCTCAAGCGGCTGCGGGTCGGCGAACTGCGGGACCTGGAGATCCTCGGCGGCTCGGCGCTGCCCGCGGTGACCATCGCGCTCCTCCAGACCGTCCTGCTCACGGTCGGCTTCTACGCCCTGCTCGACGTCGAGGCGCCCGGGGCCCCGCACCTGGCCGTGCTCGGGCTGCTGCTCGGCATCGTGCTCTGCGCGGCGGCCGGCGCCGTCACCGCGGCGTTCAGCCAGAGCGTGGAGAGCGCCCAGGTCACGGTGATGCCGATGATGATGGTCTCCCTGCTCGGCTCGGGCATCACCTTCCCGCTGGAACTGCTGCCCGACAACCTCGCCCGGATCGGCGAACTGCTGCCGCTCAGCGGCCCGATCACCCTGCTCCGCGGCGGCATGACCGGCGACCTGTCCGGCGGCGAGACCCTGACCGCGCTGGTCACCGCGGGCGTCTGGACCGCGCTCTCGCTGTACGGGGTGCGCCGGTGGTTCCGCTGGGAGCCGCGGCGCTGAACCGCGCGGGCGGGCCCCGGACCGTACCGGCCGGGCCCGCCCGCACCGGTGACGGACGACGGACGTGAGGAAGAACGGCGTGATGCGCAGACCGGGTGCCTGGTGGCGGGGGAAGAGCACGACCGCGAAGGTCGAGTCGTACACCCGCGGCACCTTCCACTCCTTCTCGGCGATCGAGGTCGGCGTGCTGGCGCCCGGGCTGCTGAACGTCCTGGACCGGGCCACCGCCCTGCTGGCGCTGGCCCTGCTGCTGACGCACGCCGGCATCGGCTCCCTCGCCGGGGCCCGGGCCCTGGACTGGGTCTGCGGGAGACGCGCCCGACCCCTCGGCGCCGCCGCGGTGATGGCCGCGGCCACCGTCCTGATCGCGGTGGTCCTGCTGCTCGTCACCACCCGCGGGCTCGACCTGGGCTCCCCCTCCCCGGCCGAGGAGAAGCAGGTCGCCGCCTCCGCCACCGCCTACCTGATCGTCTTCGTCTTCGGCACCGGCGCGCTGACCCTCGGGCTGCGCGGGGCCCGGCAGATCGTCCGGGCCGTCTGCGGACTGGGGGCGTGCGCGGGGATCGGCGCCTTCGTCGCCGGCGTCCCGCTGCTGCCGGCGGCGATCACCACCGTGACGGTCACCCTCGGCAGCGGGTTCATGGCGCTGGCCGCCGCGCTCTCCGTGTGGCTGCTGACCGTCGTCATCGAACTCGACGCCGCACGCGAGACCCGCGCCCGGCTCGCCGTCGCCGAGGAGCGCCTCCGGTTCGGCCGCGACCTGCACGACGTGCTGGGCCGCAACCTCGCCGTCATCGCCCTCAAGAGCGAACTCGCCGTGCAACTCGCCCACCGGCAACGCCCCGAGGCGGTGACGCAGATGGTCGAGGTGCAGCGGATCGCGCAGGAGTCCCAGCGGGAGGTGCGGGAGGTCGTCCGCGGCTACCGCGAAGCCGACCTCTCCGTGGAACTCTCCGGGGCGCAGGGTGTCCTCACCGCCGCCGGGATCGACTGCCGCCTCACCGGCTCCGCCGCCGGACTGCCCGCCCGGGTGCAGGCCGTGCTCGGCTGGGTGGTCCGCGAGACCACCACCAACGTGCTGCGGCACGGCGCCGCCGAGCACTGCACCGTCGCCCTGGTGCGCACCCCCACCGCGGTGACCCTCACCGTCGAGAACGACGGGATGACCGACACCTCCGCCGCCCCCACCGACGGAACCGGTCTCGCCGGACTGCGGGAACGGCTGGCCGACCTCGACGGCACCCTGGACGCGGGCCCCGTCGGGGCCGCCGACCGGGTCGGCGGCCGGACCTTCCTCGTCACCGCCCGGGTCCCGCTCGCCCCGGACGACCCGAACCCGGACGCCGTCCCCACGAAGGAGGTGGCGGAATGACCGCCGCTCCCGGCACCGGCCGGGTACGCATCCTGCTCGCCGACGACGAACACCTGATCAGGGGCGCCCTGGCGGCCCTGCTCGCGCTGGAGGACGACCTCCTGGTGACCGCGGAGGCCGCGTCCGGCCCGGAGGCGCTCGCCATGGCACTGGCGCACCGCCCCGACGTCGCCGTCCTCGACCTGGAGATGCCCGGCGCGGACGGTGTGAGCGTCGCCACATCACTGCGCGCCCAACTCCCCGACTGCCGGGTGCTGATCGTCACCAGTCACGGCCGCCCCGGACACCTCAAGCGGGCCCTGGCCGCCGGGGTGCGGGGCTTCGTCCCCAAGACCGTCAGCGCCCAACGGCTCGCCGAGATCATCCGGACCGTGCACGCCGGCAACCGGTACGTGGACCCCGAGTTGGCGGCCGACGCGATCTCCGCCGGGGACTCCCCGCTGACCGCGCGGGAGGCCGAGGTGCTGGAACTCGCCGCGGACGGGGCGCCCATCGCGGAGATCGCCCAGCGGGCGTCGCTCTCCCCCGGCACGGTCCGCAACTACCTCTCGTCGGCGATGGCCAAGCTGGGCGCCGACAACCGGCACGCGGCGGTGCGGCTCGCGCGGCGACGCGGTTGGGTATAGTGGGCGGCGCCCCTCGGGGCACCGGCGGACGTAGCTCAGTTGGTAGAGCGCAACCTTGCCAAGGTTGAGGTCGCGAGTTCGAGCCTCGTCGTCCGCTCAGTTCGTACTCCGTACGCGGGAGGACCCCGGCCCATCGGCCGGGGTCCTCGTCGTTTCCGACCCGCTCACTCCCAGGCGGCCCCGGTCAGCCGCTCGTACGCCTCCAGGTACTTCGCCCGGGTCGCCGCCACCACGTCCTCGGGCATCGGCGGCGGCGGCACCTCCGCGGCCCGCTCCCAGCCGGAGGCCGGCGAGGTCAGCCAGTCCCGGACGAACTGCTTGTCGAAGGA
Source organism: Streptomyces sp. NPDC002490 (assembly GCF_040296045.1). Classification (NCBI taxonomy): domain Bacteria; kingdom Bacillati; phylum Actinomycetota; class Actinomycetes; order Kitasatosporales; family Streptomycetaceae; genus Streptomyces; species Streptomyces sp. NPDC002490. The sequence continues at coordinate 86,851 of NZ_JBEOWM010000027.1, forward strand.
CGGCTGCGCCCGGCCCGGCTGCCAGCTCTCGACCGGCCAGAACCGGGACGAGTCGGGGGTCAGCACCTCGTCCGCGAGGGTCAGCACGTCCCCGTCGAAGCCGAACTCGAACTTGGTGTCCGCGAGGACGATGCCCCGCTCCCGTGCGATGTCCCGGGCCCGCCCGTACACCGCGAGCGTGGTCTCCCGCAGCGCCTCGGCGGTCTCCGCACCGACCCGGCGGACCACCTCCTCGAAGCTGACGTTCTCGTCGTGCTCGCCGACCTCCGCCTTGGTCGCCGGCGTGAAGATCGGCTCCGGCAGCTCCGAGCCGTCCACCAGCCCCTCGGGCAGCGGAACCTCGCAGACCGTGCGCGTCCGCCCGTACTCGACCAGCCCGGAGCCGGTGAGGTAGCCGCGGGCCACGCACTCCACCGGCACCATCCGCAACGCCTTGCACACGAGCGTGCGGCCCGCCCAGTCGGCCGGGGCCCCCGCGGGCAGTTCGGTGCTCAGCACGTGGTTCGGCGCGAGGTCGGCGAACTGGTCGAACCACCACAGCGACAGCTGGGTCAGCACCCGGCCCTTGTCCGGGATCTCCGTCGGCAGCACCCAGTCGTACGCCGAGATCCGGTCGGAGGCCACCATCACCAGGTCACCGGCCTCGTTGCGGTACAGATCGCGCACCTTCCCGGTGTGCAGGTGCACCAGCCCCGGAACCTGAAGCGGTTCGGGCTTTTCGACGAATCCGGACACGGTGCCTCCCCGTGGTTCTGTACAAGTGCTGCCGCGATTCTCCCGTACCGGTCGGACCGGCCGCGAAACGGGGGCGGCACTCGGGGGCCCGCCGGCTCAGTCCCGCTTGCAGATGCGGTCCAGCAGGTTGGCGGTGGCCCGCTGCACCCGGGCGTCCACGTGCCCGGGCCGGTCCAGCGCCGGCGACCAGGCGAAGGTGCCCGAGGCGAAGACCAGCGCCCCGGACGGCGCCCGGTACAGGGAGGTCTCCTGGTGGCGCCGACCGCCCTCGGCGTCCCGGTACGGGGAGTGCGCCAACAGGATGCGCTCCCGGTGCTCGGGGAGCGGGGCGCGCGGGAAGTACCGGTCGGCCTCGCCCGCGACCAGCCCGGCCAGTTCGTCGCCCTCGTGGGCGCCGGTCGCCTCCCACAGCCAGTGCCCCGCGTTGCGGACGACCAGCGGCTGCGGTTCCGGCACCCGACCCGCGTACTGGATGCCGAGGAGGTGCTGCTCCGGTCGGTCGACCTCCCGCCACAGCGTCGAGCGGCCCGGCCCCTGACGCTTGCGGCAGGCCAGCAACCGGTCCGGGGCGCCCGAGGCGGACGGGCTCAACTCGACCTGCCAGTACATGGTGTTGGCGGAGAGGAACACCAGCGAGGTGCCCTGCTCCCGGGCCCGTTCGGTGGTGCGCCGCATCGGCACCGACCAGTACTCGTCGTGCCCCGGGAAGACCAGCCCCCGGTAGCGGGTGGGGTCCACCCGGCCCGCGTGCAGGTCGGTGGCGTCCGCGTACGCCAGGTCGTAGCCGTACCGCTCGGCCCAGCGGATGAAGTCGTACGCGTGCCCCACGTGCAGCGGCAGCCCCGCCCCCGCGTAGGGCCGGTCGAAGGAGACCATCGCCGCGGCGTCCGCCTCGCCCAGCAGCCGCCCCTCCCCGTCCCAGGCGTGGTAGAGGCTCGCCCCGGTCCGGCCGTTCTCCGGATACAGGTTGTACGCCTGCCAGGTGACGTCCGGCATCAGCAGCAACAGGTCCGCGGGACGGTCGTCGCGCACCGTGAACGGGATGTGCGAGCGGTACCCGTCCAGGGTGGTCAGCACCGCGACGTAGGCGCCCGGGTTCCAGTACGACGGCACCTGGAGCCGCCAGGACAGCCACCAGTGGTGGCAGGAGACGGTGCGGTCGGCGGTGAGCGGCGCCGGCTGCACGATGCCCGCCAGCCGGGGACTCGTGGTGATCTTCGCGGCGCCGTCGCCCGCGTAGTGGCCGATGCGGTACACGTCCACGCCGAACTGCTGCGGCGGGTTCACCGTGATGTGGAAGTCGATCGCCCCGCCGGGTGCCACCGCGGCCGCCGACGCGAAGCCCTTGATCTGCTGGCCCACGTCGTTGGCGGTGCGCAGCCCGTACGGCGGCCGGGCCTCGGCGAGCCGGGCGGCGCGCGCCGCACAGGCCGCCTCCGGGCTGTCCCGGGGGCGGGCCGTGTCCGGCGGGGTGTCGACGTACCAGGGCACCACCTGCCCGGTGTCGCCGAAGTAGTGCTCGCTGCCGCGCAGCCAGGGCAGGGGGCCCATCCCGAACGGATCGTTCACCGCGTGGGCGAGGGCGCCGGACTCCCAGCGGCGGATGTGCTCCGCTCCCCCGCGCGGGATGTGGTTCTGTTCGTACGGCGCCATGCGGTCCCCTCCCTGAGTCCCCCGGGCCGACCTCACCCGGGGCTGCCGTCGCCGGCGGGCGGAACCCAGCACATCACATAACGCACGCGTTCCGTCACCGTTCGTCGTTATTTGGTGGTGTTCCGGGAGCCCCGCACCCGGAACACGGCCCGTACGGGGGAAGGTTCGAGGGCTCTCGACGACCGCCCGTACGACGTTCAGGCGTTCCCCGGCTCGACGCACGGGCGCGACCGACCGCGGGGCCCAACCGGACGGCGCGGGGCCGGCGTTCAGACCAGGCGCAGGGGCTTGTCGGTGCGCACGGAGCGGGCCGCCAACCAGCGGCGCAGGGGCGCGGGGTCGCCCCGGTCCACCAGGGTGCGCACGCAGTGCGACAGATCGGCCGCCCGGGCGCCGTCGACGAGCAGCGAGGGACCGTCCAACCAGTCCAGTGCGGGTGCGGCGCCCGCGGTGTCGACGGCCGCGCAGCACACCGTCGCCATGACGTGCTCGGCGAGCAGGTCCCGCCCGCTGCGCGTGGGTTGGAGCGGGAAGAGGGGCAACGTCCCCTCGTTCCAGAGCACTTCGTCGGTGCCCGCGTCGGCGGGCGCGGTGCCGGTCCGGGGCGGGCCCTCCTCGCGGGCGAGCGCGGCGGTCAGCGCGGCGGCGAGTTCCCCGGCGGGCCGGGTGCCCTCTTCCTCTTCCTCTTCCTCTTCCTCTTCCTCTTGTTCTTGTTCTTGTTCTTGTTCTTCCTCGGCTCCGGCTCCGGCTTTGGCCATGGCCGCTTCCTGGGCTTCGGTCACTGCCTCGTCCGCGGGGCGTCCCGCGGGGTCCTCCGCGGGGTGCTCCGTTGGGTGCTCCTCGGCGGCGTCTTCGGTGCGGGGGGCCGGCTCGGCCCGGTGGGCGGCCGGGGCGTCGGTGTCGGTGTCGGTGTCGGCTTCGGTGGCCGGCGGGTGGGTGGCGGTCGGCGGGGTTCCGGTGGCCGGGGGGTGGGCGGCCTCCGGCCCGGCTATCCCGGTCCGCGGCGGGGCCGGGGACGGCTGGGGCTGGGGCAGCGCCAGGTGGTCGAGGACCCGGGCCAGGGTCGGGCCCTCGGGCCCCTGCCGGGCGCCGGCGCCGTCGAGCACCCGGTGCAGTCGGGCCGCCTCGGTGCGCCAGGTGCGGTCGACGACCTCCTCCGGGTACGCCTCCCAGTCCACGGGCGCCCAGTCCCGCCCCGGCTCGGCCGGCCCGCCGTGGAACAGCCGGGCGGCGAGCAGGGACGCGGCCTCGTCCACCGCGCCCGGCTCCTCCAGCAGGTCGCACGCGGGGCGCTCGGCCAACCGGGAGGCGAACCCCTCGGCGAGCCGGTCGCGCCGGGAGAGTTCCGTCAGCGCGGCGACCACGCCGGCGTCCAGCCGCGAGGGCCAGCGCCCGACCCGCCAGGCGGGCAGTGCGACCCGGGTCAACAGCCGGTCCCAGCCCGCGTACGCGAGCCCCACCTGCTCCTGCGCGACGATCCGCAGCCCGTAGTCGACGTCCTGGGCCCGGGCCGCCGCGGCGGCGGCCACTCCGCGCTCCATCTCGGTGGCATAGCCGCGGCAGGCGCGCAGCAGCAGGCGCGCGATGGACCCCGTCGCCCCGAGCGCGAGCCGTGCGAGCGGGCCGCGGCCGGGGCGCGACGCGACGGCGACCGCGGCGTCGAGCCCGCGCACGAACCGGCGCGCGGCGGCGACGTCGGGGTGTGCGGAGGGTCCCGTGCCGGCCACGACGGGGGCGAGGACGGCCCTCAGTTCGGCGACCCGCATCCACCACAGGAACGGCGATCCGATGATCAGTACGGGGGCCTCCCGGCGGCGGGCGCGCCGGGGGCCGCCGTCCGGGCCGCCCGGGGCGGCGGGGCGTTCGGAGCGGGGCTGCTGGGCCCGGTGGGTGCGGTCCTCCAGCCAGCTGTCGCAGTCCGGGGTGAGGGCTATCGCGGAGGGGGCGGGCACGTCGAGCCGGTCCGCGAGTTCGCGGACCATGCGGTACAGGTCGGGGGCGGAACGCTCGTCGACCGGCACCGTGGGGCTGACCGCGGGGCGGGAGCGCGCCACCACGAAGCCGATGCCCGCGGCCGCGAGCAGGATCGCCACCGCGAGGGCAGTGAGCACCCACAGCAGGGCGTCCAGGGCGCCGCCGCCGTCGAGGTGTCCGCTGGTCCGGGCGGTGAACAGGACGATCGCCGCCGCCGCGGGCAGGAGGGCGACGGCCGTGGCGCGACTGCGGACCCGCAGCACGTCGAGGGCCCGGGAGCGCGCGGACAGCGCACTCGTCTCCACACCGTTGTCGGACACGACCGGGTCTCGCCCCCTACCGTCCGCCGGGCGCGCTCGGGCGCCGACGGACTCCTTTGGCGTTGCTCACTCCCCCACTGTGGCACCGACCCCGGACACCGCAATGCCGGTGGGCCATGTGCCGGAACACATGCGCCGCACCCTAGTTGGACCCCCGGTCGCCGTCAGCCGTATGGCGCACCGGTCACCCGATGGAATGGCTTTGGGTAGAGGTGGGGGGCAAATCCGCACGGTAAGGCGAACAGGTGCGCGAGGTGGAAGCGGGCGCGTGCGATGACTGCGCACCCACGGGGCCATATGCGCACGCCGGGCGGGCGCGCCGTGCGAGCGGCTCCACACCAGTGCCTCCCCTGCCCCTCACTCCCCCTCTCCTTCGCCTTCGCCTTGTCCCCCGGCCCTGGCCCGACCTCGGCCCCGGCCCGTCTCCGTCTCCGTCTCCGGACAGGCGAACGGCCCCGGGCCCCTCGGCCCGCGCGCACGGGGTGCGCGGGACGGTGGGGACGACCGGGGCCGTGCACCGCGGGTCACCGGCGGGCGACCCTGCGGGTCAGGCGTCCGCCGCGGCCTTCGCCGCGATGTCCGTACGGTGCTGGGCGCCGTCCAGGGCGATGCGGCCGACCGCCGCGTACGCCCGCTCACGGGCCTGGGCCAGGTCTGCGCCGGTGGCCGTCACCGACAGCACCCGCCCCCCGGCGCTGAGCACCCGGTCGCCGTCCCGCTTCGTGCCGGCGTGCAGCACGTAGGCGTGCGGGGCGTCCTCGGTCGCCACCGCGTCCAGCCCCTCGATGGGGTCGCCGGTGCGCGGGGTGTCGGGGTAGTTGTGCGAGGCCACCACGACCGTGACGGCCGCCTCGCCGCTCCAGCGCAGCGGTTCGAGGTCGTCCAGAGCGCCCCGGGCGGCGGCCCGCAGCACCCCGGCGAGCGGGGTGCGTAGCCGGGCCAGGACCACCTGGGTCTCGGGGTCGCCGAAGCGGGCGTTGAACTCGATGACCCGCACCCCGCGCGAGGTGATCGCCAGCCCCGCGTACAGCAGCCCGGAGAACGGGGTGCCGCGGCGGCGCAGTTCGTCCACGGTCGGCTGGAGGACGGTCTCCAGCACCTCCTGGACCAGCTTGGGGTCAGCCCACGGCAGCGGCGAGTACGCGCCCATGCCGCCGGTGTTGGGGCCTTCGTCGCCGTCGAGCGCCCGCTTGAAGTCCTGGGCCGGCTGGAGCGGGAGCACCGTCGTCCCGTCGGTGATCGCGAAGAGGGAGACCTCGGGGCCGTCGAGGTACTCCTCGATGACCACCCGTTCGCAGGCGTTGGCGTGCGCCCGCGCGGTCTCCAGGTCTCCGGTCACGACCACGCCCTTGCCCGCGGCGAGCCCGTCGTCCTTGACGACGTACGGCGCGCCGAAGGCGTCCAGCGCCTCGTCGACCTCCTGCGGGACGGTGCACACGTAGCTGCGGGCGGTGGGCACCCCGGCGCCGGCCATCACGTCCTTGGCGAACGCCTTGGAGCCTTCCAGCGCGGCGGCCTCCCGGGACGGGCCGAAGCAGTCGATGCCCGCGGCGCGCACGGCGTCGGCCACCCCGGCGACCAGGGGGGCCTCCGGGCCGACGACGACGAGGTCCGCTTCGAGGCGCGTGGCGAGCGCGGCCACGGCCGCCCCGTCGAGCGCGTCTACCGCGTGCAACTGGGCCACCTCGGCGATGCCTGCGTTCCCGGGCGCGCAGTGCAGGGAGGTGACGTCGGGATCGAGGGACAAGGAGCGGCACAGGGCGTGTTCGCGGGCGCCGCCGCCGATGACGAGGACCTTCACGCCCGTCAGCCTAACCGCCGCCCAGGCGCGCCTCGTGTGCCCGTCCGATGCTCGGACGCCCGTGGAGTTGGAGGTTCCGCCAGGACCGGGGTGGGTCGGGGTCGCTGCGGACGGCCCGGCGGCCCTCGCTGAGGGCCCGCGCGCGGGGTGGGCCGGGGTCCGCGCCGCGGCGGGGCGGGGTCAGTCGCGGGACTGTTCCTCCAGGACGGTCGCACCGAGTTCGCGGACGATGAGGTCGCGACCGGAGAGCGCGGACTCGTCGAGGTCGGGGTCGTCGTCCTCGGGGATGTCGTCCTCGGGGGCGATGGGCGCCGGTCGGGGCGGCTCCGGCGCCCGGCCGCGGGGCGGGCCGGCGCTCGGGGCGGGCGGCCCCGACTGCACTCCGGGCGCCGACTGCACTCCGGGCGCCGGGGGGGCGCTGGGCGTCGCGGGGGCCGCCGCGGGCGGCGCCGCCGGGCGGGGGGGCATCGCGGGCGCGGGCGCTCCGTAGGGGGCGGGCGGGGCTTGCGGTGCGGGACGGCCGCCGATGTTCCCGGCGCCGGGCGGCGGGCCCGATCCGCCCGAGGGATCGACGACGGCCTCGACCTTCCAGTCCACGCCGAACTGTTCGTGCAGGGCCTGCCGCAGCACGTCCTCGCTGCCGCTGCCGGAGAAGTTGTCGCGGGCCCCGGCGTTGACGAAGCCGAGCTGGATGGTGCTCCCGTCGAACCCGGTCACCTGCGCGTTCTGGCTGAGCAGGATCCAGGTGAAGCGGCGCCGGTTCTTGACGGCCTCCAGGATGTTCGGCCACAGGGCGCGGGGGTCGAGCCCGCCGGCGGCCAGCTTCGCCAGGGTGGAGGTGGGACGGGGGCCCTCGTCGGAGGTCACCGTGGTGTCCGCGACCGGCACCGGCACGATCTC